>NZ_JBFNEO010000024.1:0-19724 GCF_040797585.1 Clostridium sp. | reverse complement strand
AACTAACTTCATCTATTTTCTTAATTATATCCTCTGGTTTATTTATCTTATTTAAAAACATTATTGACTTTCCATTTGAAAACATTCTACTACTTGTGCTTTCAAGTCCTAATATATAATTTCCTTTTATTTGCTCCTTAGCTATGGCTAAATTAAACTTATCCATTACCTCTTTAGGAAATTTCTCTATCTCTTCTTTTATTACAGATATAGTATCGTAAACATAATTTGGTGATACTCCCGTATAAACATTAAGAGCCCCTGTATTTATAAATGAAGAGCTATAAGAATAAATTGTATAACAAAGTCCAAGCTCCTCCCTTACCTTTTGAAATAATAGAGAAGATACTCCTCCTCCAAAGAAATTATTTATAAGTAAAAGTGGATATACATCCTCATGTCCTAATGGCAATCCCTTTAATCCCAAACTCAGATGGACTTGCTCTATAGATTTTTCTTTATATAAGATATGTTTTAATATCTCAGGATTTGAATAGGATATGATTTTTTCCTCTTGGATATTCCACTTTCCAAAATATTTATGTACTAAGTTTTGTGCCTCATTAAGATCTACATTACCACATATAGAGATTACTGATCTATTAGGTGTATAATTGGTTGCTATGTATTCTTTTATAATATTTTTATTAAAAGATTTAACTGTCTCTTCAGTACCTAATATAGGGTAAGATAAACTATCTTCTCCCCATATAGCATAACTATGTAAATCTGATAGGACATCTTCTGGAGAATCCTCTCCCATATTTATTTCTTCAATTACTACACTTTTTTCTTTCTCTATTTCTTCTTCATTAAAGGTACTATTAAATAACATATCTGAAAGAACATCTAAAGAAAGCCCTAAATGGCTATCTAAAGCTTTTATGTAATAACAGGTAGCTTCTCTTCCTGTAAAAGCATTTAACTGTCCTCCTACATTCTCTATAGCTTCAGCAATATCCTTTGCAGATCTATTTTCAGTTCCCTTAAAAAGCATATGCTCTATAAAATGAGAAATTCCATTATTATCTTTATTCTCATTTCTTGATCCATTCTCCACCCATAATCCTACACTAACGGAATTAATATAATCTATTTTTTCTACAACAACTCTTAAACCATTATCCAGTTTAAATACATTGTACATAAAGTCCCTCCGTAATATAAAAAAATAAAAAGGCATTACCTGCCCTTCTATTTCTAATTTGTTGTTTCTTCAGTTTCTTCAGTTTCTGAATCTTTTATGGCATCTTTTCTAGATAAGTTAATTCTTCCTTGAGAATCTATATCTGTAACCTTAACTAAAATTTCATCTCCAACAGATACTATGTCCTCAACCTTATTAACTCTATTTACATCTAGTTTAGATATATGAACAAGACCTTCTTTTCCTGGAAGAATTTCAACGAAAGCTCCAAATGCAGCAATCTTTGTAACCTTTCCAAGATGGATCTCTCCTGATTTAACTTCCTTTGTTAAATCTTCTATTATCTTAACAGCTTGTTTTCCACTTGCAGTATCTACTGCAGTAACAAAAACTTTTCCATCTTCCTTTATGTCAATCTTAACGCCAGTTTCAGCTATTATCTTATTAATTGTCTTACCACCAGCACCTATAACATCTCTTATCTTTTCAGGATCTATTGAAATACTAAAAGTTTTTGGAGCATATTTTGAAACTTCTTCTCTTGGTCCTACTATACATGCATTCATCTTATCAAGTAAGAATAATCTAGCTACTCTAGCATCTTCTATACTCTTTTTAATACAAGTATTAGATAATCCCTTAAGCTTTGTATCTACTTGTATAGAAGTTATTCCCTTTTCAGTTCCCGCTACCTTAAAGTCCATATCTCCAAAGAAGTCTTCTATACCTTGTATATCTGTTAATACTTCTTCCTCTGTTAAGTCTTCACTAGTAACAAGCCCCATTGCTATTCCTGCTGCCGGTCTCTTTATAGGTACTCCTGCATCAAGTAATGCTAATGTACTTCCACAAACACTTGCTTGAGAAGTAGATCCATTAGAACTTAAGACTTCTGAAACTAGTCTTATTGTATATGGGAACTCTTCTTCTGATGGTATTAATGGTTCTAATGCCTTCTCCGCTAAAGCTCCATGACCAATTTCACGTCTTCCCGGTCCTCTTAAAGGTTTAACTTCTCCTACACTATAAGCTGGGAAGTTATAATGATGCATATATCTCTTAGATTCCTCTTCCCCTATACCATCTATTATTTGGATATCTCCTAAAGCACCTAAAGTAGCTACTGTAAGTACTTGAGTAAGTCCTCTAGTAAATAATCCAGTTCCATGAGTTCTTGGAAGTAAAGATACATCACAAGATATCGGTCTTATATCATAGAATCCTCTTCCATCTGGACGTCTTTTATCCCTTAATATCATATTTCTAACTATTTCTTTTTGCTCTCTATATACTACATCAGAAATATCTGACTTATTATCTGGATACTTTTCATCAAAGGCTTCTGAAATTTTTCCTTTAACCTGATCCATTGCCTTATTTCTTGCATCCTTATCTGTAATATACATAGCTTCCTTTATCATATCAAAGGAGAAATCTCTAACTTCTTTTTCTAAGGACTCTTCTACCTCATAAACTTCAAATTCAGCTTTTTCTTTTCCAAATTTATTTCTAGCTTCTATTTGGAATTCCACAAGTTTTTGACACTCTTTAAATGCAAACATAATAGCGTCATACATTACATCCTCAGGTATTTCATCTCCACCAGCTTCTATCATCATTATCTTTTCCTGTGTTGCACAAACAGTTAAAGACATAGAACTCTTTTCTCTCTCTGCGGAAGTTGGATTTAATATAAATTCTCCATCAATTAATCCTACGGAAACTGTTCCAACTGGATCTACAAAAGGAATGCTTGATACGAAAAGTGCTGTTGATGCTGCATTGATTGCAAGTATTTCTGGAAGATTATCGTTTTCTACTGACATAACTGTACAAACTACTTGAACATCATTTCTATATCCCTTTGGAAATAAAGGTCTTAGGGGCCTATCTATAGCTCTTCCGTTTAATATGGCTTTCTCGGAAGGTCTTCCCTCTCTCTTTATAAATCCGCCTGGTATTTTACCAACGGAATATAATCTTTCTTCATATTCAACACTTAGAGGGAAAAAATCTATTCCGTCTCTAGGCTTTTCTGATGCATTTACATTTACAAGAACAACTGTATCTCCATAACTCATCATTAGAGCTGCATTTGAAAGCATACCAACTTTTCCATATTCAATCTTCATGGGTCTGCCTGCAACGACAGTTTCAAGTGTATGGTGCATACAACGACCTCCTTTCAATCTATTAATAGTATTATTAGCATATTTTACTTAATTATTAATTTTTTAAAATAATAGAGCGGAAAAATCCGCTCTAATAAATTATCTTCTTAATCCTAATTGTCCAATGATAGTTCTGTATCTTTCGATATCTTGTTTCTTTAAGTAATCTAAAAGACCTCTTCTTTGTCCTATCATCATGAATAGACCTCTTCTTGAGTGGTGGTCTTTCTTGTGTGATCTTAAGTGATCAGTTAAAGAGTTTATTCTCTCTGTTAATAATGCTATTTGCACTTCTGGAGAACCTGTATCTCCTTCATGTCTTGCATAAGTATTCATTATTTCTTGTTTTCTTGCTTTTTCCATTATAAAGCACCTCCAAAATATTATCCCCTAAATCCAAGAAAAAAGTCGGTACTCTCTTATCTTAGATGTAGGTTCTCAACGGTGATTATATCAGACTCCCCATTAGTTGTAAATTACTTTTTATGATTTTAGACATATTTTTTTATGTCTTCCATAGTCTTCATCTTTCTTTAATTGATCCTTTAATTCTTCAAGGGAATTAAACTTAATCTCATCCCTAACCTTCTCTATAAAATATACTTCTATCTCTTTTCCATAAATCTCTTCATTAAAATCTAGTATGAAGGTTTCTATGGATAATTCTTTACCATCTACAGTTGGATTATACCCAATATTAGTCATAGCCTTAAAAACTTTTTTATTAATCCTTATATTTGTATAATATATTCCTATAGAAGGTATTATTGTATCTTTCCTATATTCTAAGTTAGCTGTAGGAAATCCTAATGTTCTACCAAGTTTCTTCCCATGTTTAACAATTCCCCTAATCATAAAAGGCTCCATAAGATATTCATTAGCTCTTTCCATTTCTCCACTCTTTATAAAGTTCCTTATGATAGAGCTACTTATTACCTCACCATTGTGACTTTGAGGCTCTATTATAACTAATTCAAAGTTTAATTCTTTGCTAAGCTCTTTTAAAAGGTTAATATCACCCATGTTTTTATATCCAAATTTATGGTTAAAACCTACAACTATTCCTTTTACATTAAACTTTTTAAATATGATCTTTATAAAATCTTCTGGAGAAAGTCTCATGAACTCTTCATTAAATTCTACAAAAGCTACATAATCTATACCTAGACTCTCTATAAGTCTAGCTTTAGACTTATTATCCATAATAAGTTCTGGTACAAAATTTTTTCTTACCACTGTTAGTGGATGATTTTTAAAAGTGTATACCATACTTTTACATTTATTAGCCTTCGCTTTCTCGAAAGCTTTATTTATAAGAGCCCTATGCCCTGTATGAAGGCCATCAAAGCTTCCTAAAGCAACATAAGTTCCTTCTTTTATTTCTTTGGAGAAATTATTATCTACTATAACCATAGCCGTCCCCCTATAACAGTAACTTTATTATTTTAAACCCATTTTCAAGTTTCTTTCCAAGTCCTATTAAAGTCCCTTTATTTCCATAAACTCTATAAAATTTATTATCTTCTATATGCTCTCTATAGAAACTCTTATCCATTATACTAACTCCATTAATGAGAAGTTTTTCAAACTTTTCATTTACACTTATATAAGGATAATCTCCTAAAGAATCTTCTAAAGATATTAAGCTATCATCTAACTTTTCTCTATTGAGATTATTTATATTAATAGAATTTTCCATATTAAAAGTCCCAGTAGCTTCCCTCTCCAGTTTAGTCATATAAGAACCACATCCTAGAGCTTCTCCAATATCATAACAAAGACTTCTTATGTAAGTTCCCTTAGAGCATAAAACCCTAAACTCTACAAAAGGTATATTTATATTTAATATTTCTACTTTATATATTACTACATTTCTACCTTTTCTTTCAACTTCTATACCTTGTCTTGCTAAATCATAAAGTTTTTTACCATCTATTTTTATAGCAGAATACATAGGGGGTATCTGACTATATTCTTTTTCAAAAGAGTTTATAACTCTCTTTATTTCTTCTTCCATTATATGATCATAACTATTTTCTCTTATAACTTTACCTTCTCTATCATAAGTATCTGTTACTTCTCCAAGCTTTAGCTCTGCTCTATAGGTCTTTCTACCTTCCATTATATAATCAACAAGTTTTGTCCCCTTACCTATACATATAGGCAACACTCCACTAGCTAGTGGATCTAAGGTCCCTGTGTGTCCAACCTTTGAAGTTCCACATACTTTTCTTACCTGTCTTACTACATCAAAGGAAGTCATTCCTTCCGGCTTATAAATATTAATTACTCCATTCATTTACCTCAGTCCTATCTTACTAATTGCATGTAGAATTTTTTCTTCAGCTTCCTTAATGGTAAGCCCTTTTATCATACATCCTGATGCCTTAGTGTGTCCTCCCCCACCAAAGCTTTCAGCTACTTCTCTTACATCAAAATAATTTTTAGCTCTTAGACTAATTTTTATTCCTTCCTCTGCTTCCTTAAGTAATACAACTACTTCTGCAGTATCTACTTCACTTCCAAAGTGTAATATATCAGAGGTATCTACAGATCCTTCTATTCCTAAATCTTTAAACATCTTCTCCGTTATGTTAATAACACATACCTTATTATCCATTAAAAGTTTCATTGACTCTATTGCTTTCCCATAAAGCTTTATTTTTTCATAAGGTTTATTCTCAAATAATGCCCTATGAATATTAGTAAAGTCTATACCTGTGTCTATAAGCTCCCCTGCTATGTAATGGGTGTTCTTACTTGTTCCTGAATGCTTAAATACTCCAGTATCTGTTAAAAGAGAAGTATAAAGACACATTGCAATATCCTTATCTAGCTCTACATTCATTTCCTTTATAAGTCTAAAGATTATTTCCGCTGTAGCTGCTGCATTAGTATCTACATAGTTTATGTCTCCAAACTTGTCATTAGATAAGTGATGGTCAATGTTTATTATTTTATAGCTTCTATTGGAAAAATCAAAATTCCCTGAAAGCCTCTCTACGTTTCCACAATCTACTGTGATTAGACACTGAGTATCCTTTGCTACTTCTACCACATCACCCTTTATATACTCTTCATAACCTAAAAAATTAAAATTCTTAGATATTACATCCTTAGATATTATGTAAGCATTTTTTTTAGATTTTTTTAATGCTCTAAGAAGTGCAAGGGCACTTCCTAGAGCATCTCCATCAGGTGAAGCATGGTAAGTTATAGCAATATTTTCACTGTTATCTATTAACTCTACCACATCTTTCATCTCTACTTATTCTCCTTTATCTTATGGATTAAAGAATCTATATACATACCATGTTCTATAGAATTATCAAGTTCTATAATAAGTTCTGGTACATATCTTAGTTTTATTTTATTCCCAAGGGCTCTTCTCATAAAGCCTTTAGAACTCTTTAATATATTAAGACAAGTTTCTTTTTCTTCTTCCTTACCGAAGATACTTACATATACTTTTGCATATTTAAGATCTTTAGTAACATCTACTTGAGTTATGCTTATCATAGCTGTAAGCCTTGGATCTTTAATTTCATATCTTATGATTTCACTTAACTCTTTCTTTACTTCTTCATTTATTCTTCCACTTCTATAATTAGCCAAGAGAATCTCTCCTTTTATAGCTCTTTTCTTTTTATTTCTTCCATAGTGAAGGCTTCGATTATGTCACCTTCTTTAAGATCATTGAATTTCTCAATGCTTAATCCACACTCATATCCTGAATTTACTTCTTTAACATCATCCTTAAATCTCTTTAAGGATGCAAGTTTACCCTCAAGGATAACTATTCCATCTCTTATTATTCTAACATCACTGTTTCTAGCTATTTTTCCATTTAGAACATAACATCCTGCTATAGTTCCAACACTTGATATTTTATAAGTCTGTCTTACTTCAACATTTCCAAGTACAACTTCTTTATACTCTGGATCAAGAAGTCCTATCATAGCTGACTTAACATCTTCTATAGCCTCGTATATTACTCTATAGGATTTAACATACACGCCTTCTTTTTCTGATGCAACCTGTGCATTTCCATCAGGTCTTACATTGAATCCTATAACTATAGCATTAGATGCTGCTGCAAGAGTTATATCTGTTTCAGTTATAGCTCCAACACCACCATGAATTACTCTTACCTTAACATCATCTGTAGATAATTTTTCAAGAGAAGCCTTTATAGCTTCAACAGATCCTTGAACATCTGCCTTAACTATTATAGCAAGTTCTTTAACTTTTCCTTCTTGAATTTGACTATATAAATCTTCAAGAGATACTCTATTAGAACTTCTAAACTGTTCTTCTTTTATCTTATCTTTTCTAGATTCAGCCATATTTCTAGCAGTCTTTTCATCCTTAACTACATTAAATCTATCTCCTGCTGACGGTACATCAGATAATCCTAATACCTCAACTGGTATTGAAGGTCCTGCTGATTTAATTTTCTTTCCTTTATCATCAAACATAGCTCTTATTCTACCATAAGTATTTCCAACTAAAATAGAATCTCCTACATTTAAAGTTCCATTTTGAACAAGTAAGCTAGCAACTGCTCCTCTACCCTTATCAAGTTTAGCTTCAATTACTGTACCTCTTGCTTTTCTTTGAGGGTTAGCTATAAGTTCTTCAACTTCAGCAGCTAAAATAACCATTTCTAAAAGATCTTCTATACCTTCTTTTGTTCTAGCTGATACTGGTACACATACAGTATCTCCACCCCAATCCTCTGGTATAAGTCCAAACTCTGTAAGCTCTTGTTTTACTCTGTCAGGATTTGCACTTGGTTTATCCATTTTGTTTATAGCTATAATCATTGGAACCTTTGCAGCCTTACAGTGATTTATTGCTTCTTTTGTTTGAGGCATTATTCCATCATCAGCTGCAACAACTAATATAACTATGTCTGTTATTTGAGCTCCACGAGCTCTCATAGCAGTAAATGCTTCGTGACCTGGGGTATCTAAGAATGTAACTTTTTCACCCTTTACATCTACAGTATAAGCACCTATATGTTGAGTTATTCCACCTGCTTCTGATTCTGTTACTTGTGCCTTTCTTATTGCATCAAGAAGAGAAGTCTTACCATGGTCAACGTGACCCATAACAGTAACTATAGGAGGTCTCTTAATTACATTTTCATCATCTAAGATATCATCCTCAGTTTCCTCAAGGGTATGAGTATCTTCTTCTTCTTTACTAACTATTATTTCAAACTTCTCTGCTACCTTCTCTGCAGTTTCAAAATTTATTTCTTGGTTCAGGTTAGCCATAACTCCTGCAAATATTAGGGCTTTTATTACCTCTGATTGAGGTTTATTTAACTTTTCTACAAACTCTTTAACTAGAATAGTTTCCCCTATCTCTATTACAGTATTTTCAGATGCTTCCTCTAATACCTCTTCTTCAGCCTTCTGTTGTTTCTTATTAGCCTTTCTTGGCTTGTTCTTTTGTCCACGGTTTACTTCCTCTGAAACCATGTCCTCATATTCTTCTACTATTCCTTTTTTATCTTCATTAGGATTATTTTTCTTATTTTCCTCTATTAATTCCTTTATAAGTTCCGCATCTTCTTCTTCGATTACACTCATATGGTTTTTTACTTCAATACTGAATTCATCCATTAGAAGATTTATAAGGTCTTTACTTGAAACCTCTAACTCTTTTGCTAATTCATATACTCTTATTTTTGACACGACTCTTCACCCCCGGTAAAATTTGTATCCGAATCTAGGCTTTTGCTTAGTTCTAAAAGTTTTACAGCCATATTATTATCTATAACACATAAAATCTTAAGTTCTTCTCTTCCTAAGGCATTTCCTAGTTCTTCCTTTGGTAAGTTTTCTATTACTGGTACATTCTTTTCTGTGCAATATCTTAAAAACTTATCCTTTGAGTTATTAGATGTCTCCCTTGATAGGATTAACAGACAAGGTTTTTTCCTTCTAATATACTCTTCACATTTATTGTAACCTTCTATAAGGTTTCCAGCTTTTTTAGTTAAACCTAAAAAATTATAAAATTTACTTTTCATTATTTATCTCTTCCTTTAAAGAAGCATATATATCTTCTTCTATGTTAGTCTCAAGGTTTTTATTTAATCTCTTAGACTTAAAAGCTTTTTCTAGGCATAATTCACTTTTGCAAATATATGCTCCTCTTCCTGGCTTCTTACCAGTTAAATCTAAAGTAACAACTCCTTCAGGACTTCTAACTATTCTTATAAGCTCTTTTTTAGGCTTCATTTCCATACAACCATTACACATTCTTTGAGGTATTTTTCTCATTTTCATATTTATCACCCCTTAGAAACTATTCTGTAATTTGTGATTTACTTTTTATGTCTATCTTCCATCCTGTAAGCTTAGCTGCAAGTCTTGCATTTTGCCCTTCTTTACCTATAGCTAAGGATAATTGGCTATCATCAACAACAACTTTTGCTGACTTTCCTTCCTCATCTACTGATACCTCTAAAACTTTGGCTGGACTTAATGCATTAGCTATATACTCTTCTGGAAGTTTACTGTGTTTTATTATATCTATCTTTTCATTTCTAAGTTCATTTACTATGTTCTGTACTCTAGATCCCTTTGGTCCAACACATGCTCCCATAGCATCAACACTTTCATCATTTGATGATACTGATATCTTTGTTCTAGATCCTGCTTCTCTTGCAATACTTTTTATTTCAACTACACCCTCATATATTTCTGGAACTTCAAGTTCAAATAACCTTTTTACAAGACCTGGATGAGTTCTAGATACCACTACCTGAGCACCCTTTGTGGTGTTCTTAACTTCAACTATATATAATTTTAATTTATCATTAAAATTATATTCTTCTCCTAGTATTTGCTCATTTGGTCCTAAAGCTGCCTCTACTTTCCCAAGATCTACATATACATTGTTTCTATCTTTTCTACTTATGACACCAGTTATTATGTCATATTCTTTTTCTATAAATTCATTATACACTATAGTTCTTTCAGCTTCCTTTATTCTTTGAACTACTACTTGTTTTGCAAGCTGAGCTGCTACTCTTCCAAAATTTCTAGGTGTTACCTCTATTTCAACTATATCTTCAAGATCATATCTTGGACTTACTTCTTTTGCATCCTCTAGGCTTATCTCTATAACATCATCATAAACCTCTTCTACTACTTCCTTTTGAGAATATACATGTATTTCTCCTGTTTCCCTATCCATACTAACTCTAACATTCTGAGCTGCACTATTTGAGTAATTCTTCTTATAGGCTGCTATAAGCGCATCTTCTAAAGTAGAAAATATTAAATCCTCACTTATGCCCTTCTCCTTAACTATATCCTTTAATGCACTTATAAATTCTTCATTCATCTTATAATAACCTCCTTTTTAAAACTCCCCACTAAAATGCTTCTATATTAATAGATTTTATTCTATCTCTATCTATAGTTAATTCATTTCCATCTTCTAATACTATATTTACATAAGTATCGTCAAAGGATTTTAGGCTTCCCTTATAAGTTTTCTTACTATCTAGGCTTTTACTTAGCTTAACTAAAACATTTTTATCTATATTATCTTGTAAATGCTTAGAATTATGTAAAAATCTATTCATCCCTGGTGAAGATACTTCTAAGTAATAAAAATCACTTATAGGATCCTTCTCATCTAATACATCACTTAGGGCCCTACTTACCTTTTCGCAATCATCTAGGGTTATTCCGCCCTCATTATCAATATATATTCTTAAATAATTTTCTCTATCTTCTTTTACATACTCTATATGGTAAACCTCATATCCTAGTTTCTCTATTACTGGTGCTAATATTCCCTCTAACCCTTCTACTAATTCTTCTTTTTTCATCTACTATCCCTCCTTAACTATTTATTTATTTATTATAGTCTTCCACATTTACAAGTGAATATATGTAATTAACTTCAAACTTAAAATATTAAAAATAATTAACGAAAAACGCAACCTTGTAGTTGCGTTTTTTACAAATAGAAAGAGCGGGCTTAAGACCCACTCCTTAAATGTCTAAAATTTAGCATGTTATGTTCACATTGTAACATAGTTAAATAATTAATACAAGTAAATTCCGGAAATTAAAATAAACTAAGCTGATTAGTCTCTGAAAGTCCTTCTAAGCAGCCATGGTTTCCTAGAGTTTCTATAACAGTCTTACTTACCTTAGCTCTAAGTCTTAAATCTTCTTTTGAAATAAATTCACCCTCACCTCTAGATTCTACAATACTCTTTGCAGCATTATCGCCTACTCCCTGAAGGGAATTTATAGGTGGTCTTATGCCACCTTCTTCTATTAAAAATTTTACAGCATCTGACTTATATAAGTCAACCTTTAAAAACTTAATTTCTCTTTTATACATCTCATAACATATTTCAAGCACAGTAAGTAAACCTTTATCCTTTTGGGTCATATTGTTTCCAAGGTTATTAATCTCCTGTATTTTATCTTTAATAACCCCCTCACCTTTTACTATAAGATCTGCATCAAAATCATCAGCTCTTACAGTAAAATATGTGGCATAGTATGCCTCTGGATAATGAACCTTAAAATAGGCTATTCTAACAGCCATCATAACATAGGCCACAGCGTGACCTTTCGGGAACATATACTTTATTCTATTACAAGATTCAATATACCAGTCTGGTACTTTATTTTCCTTCATTACTTTTACATCTTCATCTTTGAGGCCTTTTCCTTTTCTAACCTTTTCCATTATGGTGAAAGCAGTTTTAGGTGGTACCCCTTTATATATAAGGTATACCATAATATCATCTCTTGTAGAGATACAATCTTTTAGAGTGGTATATCCTTCTTTAATAAAGTACTGTGCGTTATTAAGCCATACATCAGTACCATGAGAAAGCCCTGATATTCTAACAAGATCTGAAAAAGTTTTAGGCTCTGTGTCAAGTAACATTTGCCTTACAAATTTAGTTCCAAATTCCGGTAATCCATAAGTTCCAACTTCACATTCAAGCTCTTCCTTCGTTACTCCTAAGGCATCTGGTTTTGTGAAAAGGCTAAGTACCTCTTCATCATTTAAAGGTATGGTTTTAGGATCAATTCCTGTTAAATCTTGAAGCATTCTAATCATGGTAGGATCATCATGCCCTAGTATATCTAGCTTCAGAAGTCTACCACTTATGGAATGGTAATCAAAGTGGGTTGTTATTATATCTGTATCATTATCATCTGCTGGGTGTTGTATTGGGCAGAAATTAAATATTTCATTATCCCTCGGCACAACCATAATTCCTCCTGGGTGCTGACCAGTAGTTCTTTTAATTCCTGTACAACCCATTGTAAGCCTTTCTATCTCTGCCTGAGGAACTATTATTTCTCTTTCATCTAAGTATTTTTTTACATATCCATAAGCAGTTTTTTCTGCCACAGTACCTATGGTTCCAGCCTTAAACACATAACCTTTTCCAAATAAAACCTCTGTATACTTATGAACCACGCTTTGATATTCTCCTGAGAAGTTAAGGTCGATATCCGGTTCCTTATCTCCTTCAAACCCAAGGAAAGTTTCAAAAGGTATATCATGACCTTCTCTTATAAATTCCGTATCACATTCAGGGCATTTTTTATAAGGTAGATCTGCTCCAGAACTTATAGAACCATCCAGTATAAATTCACTATTTTTGCACTTAGGGCATACATAATGAGGTGGTAATCCATTAACCTCTGTTATATCTGTCATAGTGGCAACTAAAGATGACCCAACAGATCCTCTTGATCCAACCAAGTATCCATCTTGAAGGGACTTTGCAACTAACTTATGGGCTATTAAATAAAGAACTGCATAACCATTATTTATTATGGAATTAAGCTCTTTATCTACCCTCTTCTGTACCACCTCAGGAAGAGGATTTCCGTAAATTGAATGGGCCTTATCCATGGTCATATTTCTTATATCTTCTTCTGCCCCATCTATTTTGGGTGGAAAAGTCTCATCTGGTATTGGCTTTACATCCCCTATCATCTCTGCCACCTTATTGGTATTTTCAATTACTACTTCCTTTGCTTTATCTTCCCCTAAATATGAAAACTCCTTAAGCATCTCATTAGTGGTTCTAAAGTAAAGTGGTGGTGAATTATCTGCATCTCTAAAGCCTTGACCTGCAAGTATTATCCTTCTAAACACTTCATCTTTAGGGTCTAAAAAGTGTACATCGCAGGTAGCTACTACAGGTTTAGAGTACTTTTTCCCTAGATTATATATTCTTCTATTTAAATTCTCTAGCTCTTTTCTATCTTTAACCTTTTCATCTCTTATTAAAAAGGCATTATTATCTATAGGTTGAATTTCTAAATAATCATAGAAGGTTAAAATCTCTTCAATATCCTCTTCTTCTAAATTTTCAAGTAATCCTCTAAAAAGTTCTCCACTTTCACAAGCTGATCCAATTATAAGTCCTTCTCTATATTCCTCTATAAGTGTCTTAGGAAGTCTTGGCTTCTTAAAGAAGTTATCTAAATGAGCACTTGATATTAGCTTATATAAATTCTTAAGTCCTACCTGGTTTTTAGCTAAAATTATAATATGATACATAGGAAGTTTCTTTATATCTATATTACTTAAAAACTCATCATTTAATACTTTTAAAGTCTCTATATTCTTATCATTTTTTAAAATATTAAAGGAATGAAGTAGTATTTCTGCTGTAGCTTCTGCATCATCTACAGCCCTATGATGGTTCTCAAGGGATATTCCTAAATATTTTGCTATAACATTTAGTTTAAATCTTTTAAGTTCAGGATATAAAAACTTAGCCAGTGGTATTGTATCCATTACTGAATTATCAAAGGATAGTTCTAAATCTTTAGCATTTTTTCTTATAAAAGATGTATCAAAAGCTGCATTATGAGCTACAACTACACTATCTCCTATAAACTCTATAAAGTTCTTTAATACAATATCTATTGTGTCTTCCTTCTCAACCATGCTTTCTGTAATACTTGTAAGTTCAACTATCTTTGCCGGAATAGGTCTTTCTGGATTCACAAGTCTACTGAACCTATCAGTAATCTTTCCATTTTCTATTTTTACTGCTCCTATTTCTATTATTTTATCATTTTGATTAGAGAACCCTGTAGTTTCTATATCAAACACTACATAGGTATCATCAAGATTCTGCCCTCTTTCCTTAAGGACTATAGGAACTCCATTGTTTACAAGGTATCCTTCAACTCCATATATAACCTTAATTCCATGTTTTTTTCCTGTATCCATAGCCTCTGGGTATGCCTGAACAACTCCATGATCTGTAATAGCAATAGCCTTATGCCCCCATTTAGCAGCTCTTTCTATTATTTTCCCTGGAGAGCTTACTGCATCCATGGTACTCATGGTTGTATGCGTATGAAGTTCTACTCTTTTTTCCTCACTAATATCCATTCTTTCGATCTGTTCAACCTTAACTATATTTCTTGCTTTTAAGGTTATTTCTCTTGAATACATATCATAAGAACATTCCCCTTTTACCTTAACCCTTATACCAGACTTTATATTATTTATAAGCTCCTCTACATCTTTCTTCGGGAAAAACTTTACAGTTATTGAACTAGTATAATCTGTTATAAAGAAGGAGAATATTACCGTACCATTCTTAGTTTCTATAACATCGGTTTTAAATATATCTCCACATATAGTTACAATACCCGAACTATCAGTTAAAGTATTTATATCTGAAATTTCATCAGTAATTTGTCTATTTCCATATAGTACATTTTCATCCTTAACCTTTGAATCTGCTTTTTCTTTTCCTTGATACTTATTTCCATTTCCATATTTATTACCTTGCTCTTTTGGTTTTCTTGAATTATTCTCACTCTTAGCTTTTGGAGAAGAAACCCTATTTTCCATTATTTTCTTAACAAGATTATTATTCTCTTTTATCTTTTCTTCAGTATAATTGTTGTTTAGTCCAACATTTAAGTCATATACTATGGATATATTACAAACTATACCAAACATGTCTTTTATATTAGACTTTAAAATATCATGAAGATTTTTACTCTTAAGCATTTTACACATAAATTCATTGCTATGCTTAAGTATTAATATATCTCCCTCAATTACTCTTTCACATTTATGTAAAAGCTCCTTAGATACTGGAATTTTTTCGATGACAATATTAGTTAACTCAAACCAATATTTCATAGCTACTTCTTCTAATGTTACATCTTCAAGCTCTTTAAAATATACTATATCTAAGTTAGTAAATTCCCCTATATTAGAAATTATACTTTCTCTAATCATTGAATCTACAGATTCCTCTATGTCTCTTTTACACTTAAATACCACTCTTAATGTATCATTATTTTTAAAATACTGTATTCTACTAAGTTTAAGCTCTTCTTTTAAGGAATCATTATTTTTTATGATTGGTGTAAATATATCTACACTCACAAAAATTCCTCCTTGCAATTAAAAATATGTAGGCAAAAGCCTACATATTCTCTATTTCTTTCATTAATTCTTCAACTAAATCTTCTTCTTTAACTTTTTTAATTACTACACCTTTTTTGAAGATCATTCCTTCTCCACGTCCACCTGCTATTCCTATATCAGCTTCTTTTGCTTCTCCTGGACCATTTACAACGCATCCCATAACAGCAACCTTTATATTTTTATTACAATCTGCTAATCTTTTTTCAACTTCCTCAGCTATTTTTATTAAATTAATCTGAGTTCTACCGCAGGTAGGGCAAGAAACAAATTTTATCCCTTCATTAAGGTTTCCTGTAGCCTTTAATATTTCACGTCCTACTTTTATTTCTTCTATAGGATCTCCTGTTAAAGACACCCTTATTGTATCACCAATACCCTCACAAAGTAAAGTTCCAATTCCTATACTTGATTTTATAGTTCCTCTCCATACCGTTCCTGATTCTGTTACTCCAAGGTGTAGAGGGTAGTCTGTTTGTTTTGAAACTAATCTATAACTATTCACCATTTCCATAACATCTGAAGACTTTATAGAAATTACAGTATCATAAAATCCAAGATCTTCTAGATATCCAACATTTCTTAAAGCACTTTCACAGAGAGCTTCTGGAGTTGGTCTACCATACTTTTTAAGTAGGTCTCTCTCTAATGAACCACTATTTACTCCAACTCTCATAGGAAGACCTTTCTCCATAGCTGCCTTAGCTACCATTTCAAGTTTAACCTTACTTCCTATATTTCCTGGGTTTATTCTAAGGGCTGATACTCCATTTTTTATAGCCTCTAATGCTAATCTATAATCAAAATGTATATCTGCAACTAAAGGTATATCTATCTCCTTTGATATAGAGCTTAGTGCCTCTGCAGCCTCCCAGTCTGGTACTGCACATCTTACTATGTTACATCCTGCTTTTTGAAGCTCTTTTATTTGGTTTACTGTAGCCTTTACATCTCTTGTATCTGTATTTGTCATAGATTGAACGCTTACTGGAGAATCTCCTCCTACATATGTGTTTCCAACCTTTATTTTCTTTGTTACTGCTCTTTTCATCTTATCCTCTCCTATATGTTGATAGGAAATAATATATCCTTAATGGTTACTAAAAGCATTAATAATAATAATACTGAGAAACCTATATAATTTAAAGTACCTACTATCCTATCACTTACCTTTTTCCTTGATATTAGTTCTATCAGTAATAAAACTGTCCATCCTCCATCTAGTGCTGGGAATGGTAATAAATTAAATATAGCTAATTGAATGCTTATATATGCTACTAAATTTAATAAGCTAAACATACCAGCCTTTGCAGCTGCTCCTGAAACTTTTATAATAGAAACTGGTCCACCTACATCATTTAAAGTGGCATTTCCTGAGAATATGGTCTTAAGGGCCATAAAGGTCTGCTTTATCATGGACTTGGTTTTAACAAACCCATAATTAACCCCCTCTAAGAAGGTTGGATTCTCTACTTTTGTAGGTTCTATACCTATCATATATCTATTTTCTTCTTTATTAAAAGCTGGAATTATTTTTATTTCTTCTTCAGAACTATTTCTTAAAACCTTTAGTTTTATAGTAGAATCCTTTGCCATATAAATTCCCATAGATACATCATCCCAAGTGTCTACCTTTTTATCATTTATAGCAACAATTTTATCCCCTTTTGTTATTTTAGCAGCTTCCGCTGGGGAATTAGGGACTACTCCATTGATACTTGGAGTCCAAAAACCATAACTAAATCCTATAATCATATATATTAAAATTGGTAGTAATAAGTTCATTATAGGACCTGCTATAATAATACTTATTCTTTGAAGAGGGCTTTTAGATGAAAAAGCTCTTTCATCATCACCTTCTACTTCCTCTTCATCCCCATACATTTTAACATATCCACCTATGGGTAGCATTCTTATAGAATATAAAGTTTCCTTCCCTTCTATACTAAAAAGTTTTGGTCCCATACCTATGGCAAATTCTACTACCTTAACACCATTTACCTTAGCCATAATAAAATGACCAAGCTCATGTATTATAACAAGCACCCCTAATGCTAATATAGCAATTACAAAATACACTTCACAAAACCTCCCCTACTCATATTTATTATATATATATGTTCTAACATCTTCATCCATTTTAATTATATTTTCTAGAGTTACCTCCATATTATAATCAAATTTCCCCATAACTTCTTCTATTATATCAGCTATTTGTAAAAAAGAAACTTTATTTCTTAAAAATAATTCTACACAAACCTCATTAGCACCATTTAAAATAGTTGGCATAAGTTTTCCTTTTCTTCCTGCCTCATAAGCAAGGGCTAGACATTTAAATGTATCCATATCTGGTTTTTCAAAGGTTAATTTACTAATCTCATAAAAATCTAGTGAAGAACACACCTGGGACTTTCTTTCTGGATAATTCAATGCATACTGTATTGGAAGCTTCATATCCGTACTACCAAGCTGGGCTATAACACTTCCATCTACGTATTCCACCGCAGAGTGTATAATGCTTTGAGGATGTACTACTACCTGTATATCATTATAATCTACATCAAATAACCATTTAGCTTCTATAACCTCAAGTCCTTTATTCATAAGAGTTGCAGAATCTATAGAAATCTTACGTCCCATATTCCATTTAGGATGCTTCAGTGCCTCCTCTGGAGTAATATTGATTAAATCATCACTCTTTTTACCTCTAAAGGGCCCTCCAGAAGCTGTTAAAATTATCTTTTTTACATCTTTTAAGTTATTTCCTTGAAGGCTTTGAAATATGGCACTATGCTCTGAGTCTACAGGGAATATATTTACCCCATTCTCCTTTGCAGCTTTCATTACAATTTCTCCTGCAACTACTAAGGTTTCTTTATTTGCTAATGCTATATCCTTCTTAGCTTCTATTGCCTTTAAAGTAGGTCTAAGGCCAATCATACCTACAATTGAAGTTACCACCATATCTACTTCATCTAGTGTAGCTATGTATTCAAGACCTTCTATACCAAAGAGTAAATCTACCTTATTATCTATTCCTTTTATATACTTCTGAATTTTTTTATAAGCTTCTTCATCACTTATAACAACAAACTTTGGAGAAAATTCATCTATAATTTCAATAACCTTATCTATATTTGAATTAGCAGATACTGCTATGAGATTAAAGTTATCTTTTTCTTTTCTTATCACATCTAAAGTCTGAGTTCCAACGGACCCTGTTGCACCTATTATACATATATTCTTCATTACGTCTCCTCCTGGTCAATAATTAGTATTTCCTTTGATAAAATAATATAAAATACCCCTGCAAAGCCTCCTATTACCCCAAAAACTTTTATTCCTATATAAAGAGCTATGACTATGGCTAAGGGATGTATATCTAGTTTATTGCTAATAAATTTTGTTTCTAAAATCTGCCTTACTATCTCTACTAGAAGGTATAGTCCTAAAAGGCCTATAGAAACAAAATAGTTTCTTAAAAAAATATTATATATTATAAGTGGTATAAAAACTACTATAATACCAACATAGGGAAGTACATCTAATATACCACAAATTATTCCAAGTACAAATCCATTAGGTATCTTTAAAATAAAAAAACCTAATATAATTATCAATGTAGAAATTAATATTAATATCACTTCTATTATGGCAATCTCTCTTAAATTAGAAGCCTTGCTACAAAGATTATTATAAATTTTATCTCCTAATAAAAGTTTTATAAACTTTAATATAGCATATTTATCACTTAATATAAAGTAGGTAGCTATGTTCCCTATAAAGTAGGCTATAATACTATCTGTTGTATAAAGGGCACTCTTTGTTATTATATCCTTATTTATTATGTTAAAATCCTTTAAATTAATTTCCCCTACTTTTAAACTTATAACTTCTTTTACATCATATATAAAATCTATAAAGTTTTC
>NZ_JBFNEO010000023.1:0-20170 GCF_040797585.1 Clostridium sp. | reverse complement strand
CTTCAATATTTCTATCATAGGTTTCACTTTCTTTATTACAATATAGAAATTCTATTTTTTCATACTTAGTTATTGGATTGTCTTCTTTATTTAATATGTTATTAATTTCATCTATATTTTTATTATCTGATGTCTCTATAAATGAAATATCATAAGGATTACTCTCTCTAGCTATTCTTTCAGATGATAAATATAAATTAAGGCAATGTCCGCTATACCATATGGTAATCATAATAAGAAGTATTACAACAAACATAATATTTTTTACTTGTTTAAACTTATGATTCAAATTACTTACAACTAATAAATTTCTATATAAATTTCTACTTCTTCTCACTAAATTAAGTATAATTCCTCCAAGACCATGTAAAGCAAGATATATTCCAATAAATAAAGATACTGTACAATATAAGAGTAATTCACTATCCTTATTAGCATCTTTTCCAAACCTTATATAAAGAATAGTCATAGATAATATTATAAATACACATCCAACAATCCCAATCCACCATTTTCCCTTTGAATTTCCTTCTGAAATCCTATGGGATTTTAAAAGCTTAACAATTTCAAATTTATTTACTTGTATTAATGTAATTAATATAGATATGCTAAATATTAAACTAAAGACTACTATGGAAAAAATATAACTCTTAAAACTAAGACTAAAGCTAACTGAAGTTATATCAATTAATTTAACTATAAAAAGAAAAAATAATCTAGAAAATATAGTACCAACTAAAACTCCAAAAGCTATAGATATAAAAGCTATTACTCCATTTTCCACTAATATTAATTTCACTATATCTAAAGGTCCCATTCCAAGACTCATAAATACTCCAAACTCTCTTTTTCTCCTTTTTATAAAAGTAGAATGGGAATAAATTATAAAAAATACTGAAAATAAGATGAGAGCTACTGTAGGAATTAATATTGCATCCATAACCCCTTTTTCAATATCCTTTGATCTATAAAAATCCTCATTAAAGAAAATAGTGGAGTACATAAAAAATATAGTTATAGAAAAGGTATTGCAAATAAAATAAGATATATAACTTTTTATATTTCCTTTGAAATTTTTTATAGCAATATGATTAAAGTTCACTTCTGTCACCTCCAAGAACAGAAAGTGAAGTCATTATCTCTTCTAAAAACTCTTTTCTCCCTGACTTTTTAACTATTTCAGAATGAAGTTTTCCATCCTTTATAAAAATAATTCTATTACAATAGCTTGCAGCAAAAACATCATGGGTTACAACTAAAATAGTATTTCCCATATCCTTATTCATCTTCTCAAAACACATCATTATATCCTTTGATGCTTTAGAATCTAAGTTT
The DNA here is from genome assembly GCF_040797585.1 of Clostridium sp. GTDB lineage: Bacteria > Bacillota > Clostridia > Clostridiales > Clostridiaceae > Clostridium_Z. The sequence continues at coordinate 18,835 of NZ_JBFNEO010000023.1, read as the reverse complement.
CCCGTTGGTTCATCAGCAAATACTATTTTAGGATCATTTACAATAGCTCTACTTATAGCTACCCTCTGTTGTTGTCCACCTGATACATTATAAGGATATTTATCTTTTATATTATAAATATCAAAGGCATCCATAATATTCTTTGTCTTTTTTTCCATATAAGACTTAGCTTTTTTATCTAAAATCATTGGAATCATAATATTCTCTTTTAATGTAAGGCTATCTAATAAATTAAACTCTTGAAATATAAACCCTAGGTTCTGTCTTCTGAAAACAGCTAATGTACCCTTGTCCATGGTATTAATATCCGTGCCCCATAGATTTACCCTTCCTGATGTTATCTTATCAATTCCGCTTAATATATTAAGCAAAGATGTCTTTCCACTTCCTGATGGTCCCATTATACCTACAAATTCTCCCTCATGTATCTTAAGACTTATTCTGTTAAGAGCTTTAGTTTCACATCCTCCTTTTATATTTTCATATACTTTAATAATATTTTCCCCTTCTAAAACAACCACAATTATCATCCTTTCTAAACTATAAGTTCTAAGACTTTGTTCTTTTTATCCTATTTTTCTTATAAATCTATTGTAAAATTTATAGCTTCTACAAACAATTTTTTAAGCTTAAAATAACCTTACAGTTTTGAAAGATATCTGATAATTACTTCTGTTCCTTGAAGAGGTTTTGAGTTAATCTCTATTTTATGACCTAATTTATTTCCAATCTCTCTTGCTATATAAAGTCCAATTCCTGTAGAATTTCTAACCCTTCTACCATTTTCCCCTGTGAAGAAGGGATCAAATACTCTGCTTAAATCATACTCTTCAATTCCAATACCTTCATCTTTTATTGATAGTATTGTATTATCTCCTTGTATTTTTATATTAAAGTATATTTTTTTATTTTCATTATTTTCTCCTGAATATTTAATAGCATTAGAAATCACCTGTTGCAGAATCAATTCATTCCACTTCATATCAGATATAATAAAAACTTCTTTTTCATTATATTGAATAACAGGAAAAACATTATTATATATAAATTGATTTTTATTTCTATTTATAACCTCTCTCAAAGAAGATAGTATGTCCACACTAGTTATATTATAATCTTTCTCAAAGCCATCAAGTCTTATTAAATTTAATAGCTGTTCTGTACTACAATGTAATCTATAATTTTCATTTTCTATATCCTCCATGGCCTTAGAAGGAATTATACTTCCTTCCTTGTATCCTTGAATAATTAAATCTATTATTGATATAGGTGTCTTTGACTTATGTATCCAATCAGAAATAATATGATTTTTTTCTTCATAATCTGTTATGATTTTATTTCTTAATTCTATTTCTCCTACTTTTATCCTATTTACAATAGCATACATATTCATTTGTTCATTAGTAATCGGCTTTAAACCTTCACCTTTATCCTTTAACATTTGGTTTAAACTATTATTGAATATATAGTATTTAACTCCTTCTACAATCATAAGTATAGAAAGCAAAAATAATGACATTATCATGGGATACACTATCTCACTTCTAGAAAATCCTATTAAATAAAAAAATCCTATTATAAAAAAAGAGTTTAAAATATAAAAAATTATATATAAAAATCTATCTTTTATAAAACTTTTAATAATATCTTTAACCATTTCTCCCACCATCTAATGCCCTATAATCAAGTATATATCCTACCCCTCTTTTAGTCTTTATTATGTTCTTAACTCCTAAGGATAAGAACTTATTCTTAAGTCTTGTAATATTGACTGTTAATGTGTTATCATCTACAAAATTATAATCATCCCAAAGCTCTTGAAAAAGTTCTTCCCTTGAAACAATTCTATTTTTCTTTTCTATAAGTTTTTTAATTAACTTAAATTCATTCTTGCTTAATTCTACTTCTCTACCTTCATATAAAAGTTTAAAATTATCCTCATCTATGTAAATATCCCCTACATTAAGTTGATTATTTTCCCTAATAGCATACTCTCCATAGGTTCTTCTAAGTGCTGCTTTAACCTTAGATAAAAGTATTTCTAACTTAAAAGGCTTAGTCACATAATCATCTGCTCCAAGCTCAATTGCCATAACTTGATCCATATCATTACTTCTAGCAGAGATTATTATTATAGGTATGTTAGAGTTTTTTCTAAGGGCTCTACAAAAATAGAAACCATCATAGTATGGTAGATTAATATCTAATAGAAGAAGATCTGGTTTAATACTTTGGAATTCCTCTTCAATATTATTAAAATCAGTGACTTCATAAACTGAGTAATTATACCTTTCTAAATATTCCTTAGTAAAGGAACTTAACTTTGCATCATCTTCAATAATCAATATTTTATACATTACTTCTCTCCCATATTTAAGTATTCTCATCTTAAATATACCATTCACTCGATATTTTTTCCAAATAATATATTTCTTCTAAAATAAAACTACCTTTAGCACCATTACAAGAGTAAGGCATTAAAAGTAGTTTTTATATTTTATATTAATTGTAATCTTTAAGAGTCAATTCTCTATATCCATTTTCATTAGTGGTAACCTGAAACTTACAGCTATCATAGGTAAATTCATAGTTTGGTATATTAAAAATTACAGGAACCTCACTTAAGCTATAAACCTTAGATGAAATTATTTTATCTCCTTTTTTAAAAATCATAATATACTGATCCTCACTTAAAGTATTGTTTTCTGTGGATTTAGAAAATAAATATCCTATAAAAGTTTTAGCCTCTGTCCACTTAACTCCAACCTTTTCATAGATTTTCTCTGATGGGTAATATGAAGGGAACACATAGGCACTATCCCATTGAAAGTCTGTAAAATTACTTATTTCAATTTCCTTATCCTTGTCCGAGATACTCTTCAAATTTTCCTCCACCATAGTTGTATCTATATTTCTAACCTTCATAGCTCTATAGGAGGATGTTCCAAATATTAAAAATAAAGCTATAGCTATGAATATTCCTCCACCTATTATCCATATTCTATTTTTAGTTCTTTTCATAATTTCACCTCAAATCTTATAGCTTGGTTCTATTTATGTAGCTTATATGATTTTCTCACCTTATAACAAAATTAAGTGTGTTATAGAACGAATCTTCCTTTAGGTGGTGTCTTTTCAACCATCTAAAAATTAGATGAGTTAATCTAGGGGCGTACCAACTGTTATCCCCCACCTTACACGCGGATGGGGGTGTTAAAGCTTATAGCCATCAGATAGAATTTTTCTTATATGAAACAAAACTTAGCTTAATGAGGATTATAAATCCTATATAAAGCTAAGTCTCGTTTTCTGGAACTCATCTAGTGTGGTAGCAACTGTTATCCACAATCTTGTAATAGGGTTGGGTGTTACAGTTGTTAGCCATAAGATAATTCTTAAATCATTTGTTTTTACCTTACATATATCTATATAGTTTTCACTATAAATATCCTGTAAATTATAATAACTTGAAGTTCAGTTTAAGGTATCCTATGGTATATCTATAGTTTAATGCCTTCTACATTGCCTTACATATTGCAACATTTAATATTTCATCTATGTTTTCTTCCTCTATAAGCCTCTGAATTTCATCTGCGGATATATTTATAGGACAAATTAAACTAAACATAAACTTAATAGACTCTTTTATATCGTTTAAGTCCTGCTCCTCATTTAAATAGGCATTTGATATATATTCATTATCCTCTATTAGTTCCTTTATATATCCAAGAGACTGTCTTACCTTTAATTCATTTGTTTCAGTGGCAGCTTCCTTTATATCTATAAGCTGAAGGCATAGAAGATATAAAAGAGTATTCTTCTCGTTTAATTCATTACCCTTACTTATAAAATTAACCATGTAATTTACAGCCTTATTTATTTGTTTGCTATATATACTTATATCCTCTTTCCCTATAAGCATTGCAATTAATGCCTTTAAGGTAATTTCCATATCTCCATTAAAATCTCCCTCAGGATTTTGATATTTAGCTATAGTTCTAATTAGATTATCTCTATTATACTTTACAGCTTCCTTTATATTTTCCTTATTTACATTTCTATTCTTAAGTTCCTTCTTTACCTTTACCTTATATAAGAATGCTGGAGATTCCATAAAGTATGCATAGCTTAAGTTAAACATAGTCTCCTCTGACATCTCTATTGGTATAAGCTTTCTCATAGCCATTCCAAGAACTGGATCATCCATCTCTTCTATCATAATAAAACTTGTTTCACTGCTTATTATATTGAAGTCTTTAGAAAGGTCTATGATTTTATTTCTCATCTCTTCCTTTGCTTCTCCTCTTTCTCCAAGGATTCTTTCTTCAAAGGCCTCGATTCTTTTTCTACTCCACACCTTTTCTATTAAATAAGCATTATCATTAAGCTCAAAATTCTCAAGATTTATCACCTTTTCAAAAGGTTCATCTCCTACAAATCCTCTAATTATAACTGGTCCCTCAATATCGCCTTTAATTCTACCAAAAGCAGTGAATACTTCTCTATCATATAAATACTCTATAGTTCTTGGGAATGTATTTATTACTGAGTTATTTTCACCCCAGATTATTTCACGTACGTCTACTTCTGGACTATTTATCCTATTGAACTGCCTAAGTATCATATCTTCAAGTATTTCTCCTGGATAAATAAATTCTGGTTTCCCATAACCTAAAGCTCCTAAGGAGTTTATAAAATAGCTATTAACAGAGGTATCTATTCCTATAGGGAAAATTCTGTTTTCCCCTATGTTTTCTTTAACATAACTTAAGATTTCGCTCTCTTCTTCCACCTCATCATCTGTAAATAGTAATATTATAGATGGATCTTCCTTATCTGTCTTATCTAAGGTCCATTTTAATGCCTTATATATGTTAGCTCCTCTACCAAAGCTTAATATTCTAAGCCACTTAGAAGCGCTCTTTATATTATCCTCAGTTACAGCTACATTTCCTCCTTCATTAAAAATGACAAGATCTTTGTGGAAAGCAACTATGTTAAAAGTATCACCCTCATCTAAATTTCTAAGACAAAGTTCTAGGGCACTTTTTGCCTCATCTAACTTTTCTCCTCTCATAGATTGAGAAGTATCTAATAAAAACACATAGTTTTTTCCCTTTTCTTCCTTAGCCTTTTCTAGCCTTGGATATAATTTTAAGTATATTAAGCTCTCATCACTCTCATGCTTTGGAAAAGAATAGTACATTCCATAAAATCCTTTAGACTTATCCTCTCTTATTACTAACTCCAAATCATTATCTAAATTTTCTCCTTCCTCAATGGATACCTTACATAGGGTAGGAGTTTCATAATCCACCTTTATTCTATGAGTGTCACTATGAACCTTAACATTATTAAAGGTTTCTATTAATAAATTCATAGAAAGGTCATAATTTTCTTCATTTACTTCACTCTCTTCATTTATGTCATCATAATTCATAGCCTTTGGAGTTTCTATAAATGGAATTGTAAGAATCTGATCGTTATTTTCCCTTGTAAGTTGATCAATATAGGATATATTTATTACTATTTTTTCATTAGGCATTATATTTCCAATAGTGATTTTATATATATTATCATCTTCTTCAAGACTTAACTTTGTCATTCCCTTATAACTTTGCTTTTTAAGCATCTTGCTTACCTTATACTTATCTTCTGTTATGGCTCTTAAAGTTCTTCCCCCAATGTTTGCTTCAAATCCACTTAATATTCCTGTGTCAGGTATTGGGAAGGTATAAACCCCCTCTATATGATCTCTTCCAGTATTCTCATAAACTTGGCTTATTGTAAACTGTGAAAATTCTCCACAAATATTTCCCTTTATATCTACACTTCTTAATTTCATTGGCGATTTATCTAAACTACTATTAATGAATCCATAGTTTCTCATGGTAAAAACCACTCCTTTTATTAGAACTTTTAGAATCTTTTAAATATTATACCATTGCTATAATTCCTTGTCTAACGAAGATTTTTTTAACAATTAAAGGTTTTTTATACTTTCTATCTATAATTTTAAATTTTCTTTTTATTCTTACAACTATATCCTTTTATGAATTTAGTGATAAAATTATATAGAGGTGTTTTGAATATGAAGCTTTTAAGAGAACTTTTATTAATTCTTGCCATATTCTTTCTAGGTGAAGTTATATCTAAAGGATTAAAACTTCCTGTTCCAGGCAACATTGTTGGAATGGTTATTTTACTCCTATTTTTATGCTTTCAGGTAATAAAACTTCATCATATAGAGAATATAAGCAATTTTTTATTGGATCATCTAGCATTTTTCTTTGTTCCTGCTGGCGTAGGTCTTATAACATCCCTAGATATATTAAAGGGAAATTGGTATAAGATACTACTTGTTTGTTTCTTAACTACAATAATTATTATGGTGGTAACTGGTAAGACCATAGACCTCATAAAATCATTTAGTAAGGAGGAAAAATAAATGGATCAGGTTATTTCATCTCCATTGTTTGGTGTGGTATTATCTTTATTTGCTTTTGAATTTGCTTTACTTTTATCTAAAAAAGTTAAAACCCCTATATTAAATCCTTTATTGGTTAGCCAAATTTTAATCATTGCAGTACTTATGATCTTTGGTATAAGCTTTGAGGATTATGATAAAGGTGGACAACTTATATCTTTCTTTTTAGGGCCAGCTACAGTAATCCTTGCCGTTCCTTTATATAAAAAATTGGATTTACTAAAGTCTAATGCTCTTCCTATCCTTATTGGAATATTTATTGGATGTTTAGTTGGAGTTATAAGTATTGTATTACTTGCTTATGCTTTAGGACTAGATATAGTCCTTGTAAAATCCTTATCACCTAAGTCAGTAACTATTCCAATAGGAGTAGAGATAACAAATCAGCTTCAAGGTATCCCTGCAATAACTGTAGTGGCTATACTGGTTACTGGAATACTTGGTGCTGTTATAGGACCTACTGTATGTAAAATTTTTAAGATTAAAGATAAAATATCCGTTGGTGTTTCCATCGGAACTGCTTCCCATGCTGTAGGTACTACAAAAGCTCTAGAGCTTGGAGAAATAGAGGGCGCTATGAGTAGTCTTTCCATAGGTATAGCTGGATTATTCACCGTATTTTTAGCTCCATTTATATTGAATATTATGGGAAATATATTAGGTTTTTAATATAAATACATCTATAATATATAGGTACCTTGTCTAAACTTAGCCTTTCACTGCTCTATAATTATTGTAGAATAAGGTTTAGTTCAAGCCATGATATGGTACGTCTATAAATAGAAACTTTAATTAATTATATATGTATTTTACCCATTTGCTCTAAATCATATAATAGATTTAGGTCAAGTAATAAGGGACTAATGAAAAGTAATTTTTAGTAAAATTCTTTTTATTAGTCCCTTTTCTTTAGTTTTATATAAAATCATGTTACCCTACTCTCATTGTAATTTTCCCTTATAAAAGTCTTATATATACAGATGTAATATATCTAAATTTAATCTTTTAATATGCTATAACTCATCGTAACATATGTTTTAGTTAAATGTATAATACAATGCATCTATATGTCTACATCTTTGTTATAATCAAATTTCCTGATTCATACCTTTTAAGTCCCTTATAAAATATTATATAAGCTAATATAACCCATAATATTGTAACACCGACTAATATGATAAAATTCATAAGGTTAAAGTTTTTTATTAACTCTATAGGGATATGAGCTGTAAAGGCTGTAGGAATTATTGTGTATAGTATAAACTTAACCCCTTCCTTAAATATTCCCTTTGGATATATACTAAAGGTAATCATAAACTCTGATATAAGACTTGGAAGCCCTTCCCCATTACCTATATAAAAGCTTAATGAACTCACAATAACCATAACACTTGAGAATATAATACATGAAAATAATGAAAACAATAGAAATAACCCTATTGATTTTAAAGTAAAATCACTTACAGCTAGGAATAATATTATTCCATAGATAACATCTCCAAAGGCCGAAATTATACTTTTAGAACATATTATATTTATTAAAGGATCCTTAGGTTGGAGAAGATATGAATCTAGGTCCCCATTTACAATCATTTTTGCCATATCCCCAATATGCCCAAACATAATAAAAGCTAGTCCAAAGGAAGTAGACATAATGGCAAATAACATCAGTGTATCTTTAAATCCATAACCTGCTATGTTTCCTACATTGTTAAAGAATATCCACCAAAAGAATATAAAAGCAGCATTATTTATTATCATTCCTATGACTTGTATAATAAAGCTTAATCTATACTCCATAGCTGAGGATAAATTAAATTTAAAATAAGCACTTATGAGTTTTATATTATTTTTAACCTCCATTAACATTTAACTTCTCTGCCCCCTTTCTATACATAGCTAAAGCTATTACTATAAATAGAAATAAATATAATCCTTGTATCAAAAATCCCTTATAAAAATTTTCAATAGAAAAATCCACAGCTAATTTTCCTGGAACATAGGTTATATAAGCAAAAGGTAGGTAGGATGATATCTGTTTAAGCCAGCCTGGAAATAAATCTAAGGGTATTAACATCCCCCCTAAGGTAAATATAAGTTTTGAATATATCCAGAAAAAAGGCTTATTTTCCTCTACCCAAAAGGAGGTTAGAGCTAAGATAATATATATAAAAAAATTTATAAAAGTCCCTACTAAAATAGAAAGAATTATAAAAGGTAGGGTTATTATTTTAAACTCTTCCAAAGGTCCTACAAATATTATTCCAATGATTAATCCTAAAACCATGTTAGAAATTAACCTTACTGACATTTCCCCTAAGGAATTAAAAAAACAGTAAATAACATAGTTATAAGGTTTATTTATACCATAGGCTATGGACCCACTTTTAACATCCTCACTTACTTGAAGATAGAACTGGCTTCTAGATAGGGTTATAATCTCTGTAATTATTAAATACCATATCATATTGTTTAGGGTTAACCCTGATATAAGATTTCCCTTTTCACCATATACCTCTCCCCAAAGCATTAAATATATAAAAATTATAAAAACAAAGAAGATGTTTTTAAGGAGAAAACTCCAAAAATAAACCAAATTGCTACTAAGGCTTGTCTTGAAAATATAAATATATTTACTAGCTTTACTCACTTAAATCACCACCACTATTATTCTTATATATATGAGAAATAATTTCTTCCATAGGTGGTTCTAAAATATTTATATCTAATATACTTCCATACTTTATAAGCCTTGTTAAAACCTCATCTATATTCTCCTTCTCAGTATCTATTTCTATCTTTCCTCCGTAGTTACTTGACTTTAAAACATTAAACTCCTTTTTGTTTATATCAACCTTATCCTTAAACTTAACCTCTATGATTTTTTTATTTAAATAATTATACTTAAGGGTTTTAATAGGTTCATTTAAAACAACCTGTCCATGATTTATTACTATAGCTCGTCTACAAAGCTGTTCTATGTCCCCAGCATCATGGGAAGTTAAAAATATAGTTCTCTTTTCCTCCTTATTGATTCTAAGAATAAGATCTCTTATATTCTGCTTAACTATAACATCAAGTCCTATGGTAGGTTCATCTAAAAATATTACCTCTGGATTATGAATTAAGGAAGCAGCTATTTCACACCTTATCCTCTGACCAAGGGATAATTTTCTAACAGGTACATCCATAAGGTCTTCTATCTCAAATACTTCCTTTAAGAAATCTATTCTCTTTTTTATACTTTTTCCTTCCATATCATATATTTTCCCTAAAAGATTAAAGCTATCTATAGGCGGTAGATGAAACCACAGTTGAGACTTCTGTCCGAATACTGTTCCTATTTTATAAGATAATTTTTTCCTCTCAGTTAAAGGATTGAACCCCAAAACAGAAATATCACCCTTTGTAGGATAAAGTATTCCTGTAAGGATTTTTATGGTGGTAGACTTTCCTGCTCCATTGGGACCTATAAAAGCTAATATCTCTCCCCCATCTACTTCAAAGGATATATCCTTTACTGCGTCTATTTGTCTATAGCTTGGGGAAATCATAGATTTAATACTCCCTCTAAGTCCTGGAGACTTAGTCTTGATTTTAAATGATTTACATAGATTATTAACTGAGATAACTGTCATAATAAAACCTCCTACTCTTTAAACTTAACTTTATTTTTAGTTATGTGATGAATGACTATCATAATATCCCTCCCAATCCTTAAATTTAGTTTTATCTTTCTTCCACACCATAGCTAAAACATTATTCTTATCTCTATGATGAAATTATAAAAATAATAAAAAAAGCCCAGAGAATAAGTCTTCTAGAGACTCCTCCTCTGGGCTTTTATCCCAAAAGTGTAGACGAAAATCCTGTATCGCTCGGACCAATCATGTTAAACATCATCTGTAACACCACCTGAAGGAAGCTTACTTTTATTAACACTGGAACCCTAGATACACTCTCATAGTTTTCCATATTATATCATGTAAAATTAAGGAAATCAATACAAAAAAATAAAAAAACTGCTGTTATAAAGGGGTAACAGCAGTTTCTTTGTCCTTGCTAGCTATAAGGGATAACTATCAGGGACTTCATACTTTAACTTATAAGAAGTATAAACTTACTATAAGTTAAATCTACTTTATATAAAGGGTTGGTCAGTAGCGTATTAATTAAATTCTTATACTCTTACATATGGAACCTAAGTCCATACCTTGCATAAGTAAACTTGCAGTATTTTGCTTTGAAGCATCATATATATTAAAGGTTTCCAAAGCTAATTCTTTGTTATGATAAACCTTCCAATATCCGCAAGCTAAACATTCTTGCTCTTTGCAATTTATGAATGTTTCAACGTCCTCTATGGGAATACCTAAAAATATCCCGATTTCATGTGGACAATTATATATATTATATCTAAAAGATAAATATTGCAATACATTTTGTAAATTTTCTTCAACTTCATAACCTAAATTTGATAAAAAGTTTTTTACTTTTTCATTTTTTATAGATTTTTCTAAAAGAGTCTTGTGATAAAACAGTAAAACACAATAGTCTTCTCCCTGCTTTAATTTTAATACATCTATACTAAGGTTTTCAAGAAATTCTTTTCCATATTTCATCCAACTACTATATAAGTTTTTATTCTTATCAGACAGCGTTATTAAAGTTGATGGTTTTAACCCATAAATAGTAGGAGAAATATTAAAGGTTAACATATTTATTAAATACTCTTTTTCACTTAATCCATTTAAATAACTAGCAAAACATTTTTCACTCATGTCTACTTCTCCTTTATATATTATATAATATCTCTATTCAATGTAAACTTAACCTACCTAAATACCCTAGTGATTATATAAATCCTATTATTTATATACTGTACTAGTTTTCAAAATTTATCCCCATGTGTACTAAGTCTTTTATCTCATGGCTAAAAGCTGTAACACCTTTATCTCATTACAAGGCAGTGGATAACAGTTTCTACGCACCTAGATTAACTCATGTAACTAAATATAAATTTATACTTTATAAAACACAGGATTTAATTATTATCTGTAGTAAGTTAATTAAAGTTAAAACCCTTATTACAATGATTCTAATAATTTCGTTGCAAATGATAATCTTTATCATTTGCTATAGTTATATAATATATGCAACTAAAAATTTTGTCAACATATAGTTTAAAATTTATCAATCTTAATATTAATTTCTTAATTCTAACCTATTTAATTAAAAACCTGATTTATCTATGATAGACTCTCTTAATACTACTACCTTACTGCATTCATTTCTAAAATTCATTGTGGAAATTTACTATATTTATAATAAATATCAGTTGTAATTTATAATTATATGTTATTTTATAGTATAATTTAAGGTATTTTTCTAATATATTAGTTATTTTATTAACTAATACTTTTTCTATAAATTAGTACTTCATCTTATATAAATTTAAAGTTATTATTATTTTTAACTATATTATTCATTAATGGTCTTACATATAAAATTTTCATGGTGAATCTTAATTTATCTGCTGGCTACCAGAGCTGTAACACCCCCATCCGCGTGTAAGGTGGGGATGAACAGTTGCTAAGCCCCTAGATTAACTCATCTAACCTTCAGATGGCTCAAATAACACCACCTAAAGGTTAGATGAGTTCTATATCAGCGCTTTATCACCTGAAAATCTTAAGTTATAGGTAGTGTATAGAAACTATTTTAGAATTACAAATCTGAAATTCTAAATAACAAAAAACATAGCCATGTGTTTTTATGGCTATGTCTATTTTAGATTTTAATTTTCACTTTAAAACTTTTGAGTTTCTGATACCCCTATGGTTACGAATCTATCCCTTTTAATCTTTTCAACTCCACCTCTTGTGAACTTGAATATATAATTTAGGAATATATCCTTATCCATTTCTCCCTTTTCAATATCATAAAGGGCCTTTTCCATTCTTCCTGTATAATCTGTATCTAAAAGCTCTTTTATTGGGAAAATCTCAATAATCTTCTTTCCCTTTTCTGTTATAAGTAATGACTTTCCTTGACTCTTTATATACTTAGCATCCTTTAATTTCTTTATAATCTCAGCCCTTGTAGCTGCTGTACCTATGGAATAACCCTTAAGCACCTCTAAAGTAGCCTCTTCTTCTTTATCATCCTCATCCTTTGAGGTTCTATTTTTTCCACAGGTTTCCATAGCCTTAAGAAGGGTTTTCTCTGTATGGTGAGCTGGTGGTTTCGTTGACTTTTCCTCTATTTTAGAAGAAAGATTTTTAACTACCATATCTTTTTCAAGAGGTATTAATATCTCATCCTTCTTTTTCTTTTCAGAGGAAAGCTTAAGATATCCTTCCTTTACCATAACCTTACCCTTTGTCTTAAATAACCTTGGAAAGTTTTCTCCCTGTATTTTAGTTATAACCTCTGTTATATTAAACTCAGCTGGCTCCATAAATTGAACAAGGAATCTTTCCTTTATAGCCTCATAGAGCTTAACCTCATCTAAGTTTAGTGCCTTAGGTATTATATAGGTTGGTATTATTGCACTATGGCTTTCAACCTTATCATTATTAAATATTCTCTTACTAGTTGAAAACTTTATATCCTCTTCACAGGCTAAACCTTTCTTATGTACCTCTAAAACCTTTTTTGCCTTATCCTTTAAACTCTCCTCAAGAGCTGTACTTGAAGTTCTTGGATAGGTTATAAGCTTCTTCTCATAAAGACTCTGGGCTACCTTTAATGCCTTGTCTGCGGTCCATCCTTTATGTTTTGATGTCATATATCCTTGAAGGTTAGTCATATTAAAAAGCACCGGAGGAACTTCCTTTTTTAATTCCTCAGTAACTGATAATATAATACCCTCTTTTCCTTCTATCTCTTCCTTAAGCTTTTCTACACTTTCCTTCTTTGGAAACTTCTCTAATTTCTCATGAAAGAACTTCCCCTTATATTTTCCATTAGGACTTTTAAAGGTTACATAAAGCTCGTAGTATCTTTCTGATTTAAATTTTTCAATTTCCTTTTCTCTATCATAAACCATTTTAAGGGTTGGCATTACAACTCTACCTATATTTAGAACATTGCCCTTCCCCCTTGCATATTTAAGGGTAGACACTGTGGTAAAGTTTATTCCTATAACCCAATCAAGCCATTGTCTTGAAACACCCGCATATTGCAAACTTTCCATTTCCTTATTAGTTTTTAAATTATTTAACCCTCTTTTTATTTCATCTTCTGTCCACTCATTTATAAGTATTCTATATATAGGTTTACTGACCTTAATATATTTATATATTATAGTAGAAATAAGTTCCCCTTCTCTATCATAGTCTGTGGCTGTTATTATCTTCTCTACATCATTTCTCTCAACTAAGGCCTTAATTATATTAAGCTGCTTTTTAGCTCCAGTATCAGCCTTAGAATTATATCCTGAAACGGTCTTTACCTTGTACTTAAACTCCTTAGGTATGTAGGGAAAATTATTCATGTCCCACTTTTCCATAGCCTTATCATAGTCCTTACAATCATAAAGAGTAAGAAGATGACCAAATGCCCATGTTATTATATAATTCTCCCCTTCTAAATAGCCATCTTTTCTAATCTTACACTTCAGTGCATCACCTATATTTCTACCTACAGATGGCTTTTCTGCTAAAATTAAAGTTTTCATACACTCACCTTTTCTAAACTTTCTCAAAGATAATTATATCCATGTTTCCTTACATAATTCAAGGTTTACTTTATTTAAAGGAAGATTCCTTCTACAATACCCTTGATTTTATATTAGTAAAAGATTCTTACCCTAAAAATATAACTATATAATAATTTAATATTTTTGTAACTAATTTTATTTAAGGTTCTTATTAATTATAAATAACTTTTATTAAATATGAATTCTTATATTTCAAAGGAGGATTTTGTATAATAATGCAGAATATATATGATGTAATCCAATTTATGGATTGTATTTTCATATTTTTAAGGAGGTATTAAAAAATGAATTTAAGTTGTAAAAATAATTGCATTGATCAATTTCTAAATTTATTATTTTCAATCTCTATTTTATTGTTATCATCTCTTATAGTCTTTAATATATTTAATGGAAATACTATTTCCTATTCAACCTCTATAGCCCTATTAAGTCTTGGAATAATTAATATTATAAAAGCTATTAAAATACACAAGAATCCAAAACATAGAACATATTTTAAAGCTCTCATGAGTTCTGGAATCCTTGCTATTGTGGTAGGAGCCTTTACCATGATTTCAAACAAATATATCTCTTATATTTTCTTAAATTATAATGAATCATTAATTAGAATGTTTTAAGTTTATATAATAAGCAGCTTGCATAATATGAAACATCTTTTCTTAAAAGGTTTTAATATTTGTAAGCTGTTTTTCTTTTTATCTGATGGCTACCACCTGTAACACCCCCATCCGCGTGTACGGTGGGGGATAACAGTTGCTACGCCCCTAGATTAACTCATCTAACCTTTAGATGGTGGAAAGAAAACCATCTGAAGGAAGATTCGTTCTATAGATAAATCCTCTCAAAACTCAACCTTTGAATATGTATTAAATAATCGTAGTTGGTAATTTATTTTAATTATCATGTGGTTTATATATAGACGTACCTTGTCTAAACTTAGCCTCTAAATACCCTATAATCATTATAGATTAAGATTTAGTTTAAAGCATGATCTGGTACATCTATATACTCCCCCTCACCGCTGTAATATTTTACCACATTTATATAAAGAAAAGTTCCAGTGGATATTCTCCTCTGAAACTTTTAATAAATTATAGATATTTTTTCTATAAATAAACCATATCACACATTAATCTAGACTTCAATCTAACATGCTTTATAGCCTATTAAGTATAAGATACCATGTGTATATATAACTAAGTCCTATAATTAATTTCTATATTAATACTTATCCTTTATAAACAACCTTTCCATCTATTATTGTATATAAAGTATTTCTATACAAGTCAAATGGATTTCCATCTATTATTACAAGGTCTGCATCCTTTCCTACCTCAAGAGAACCTACTCTATGAGAAAGTCCTAGAATCTCTGCTGCATTTATAGTAATTGTGGATAATGCCTCTTCAAAGGTTAAGTTTCCATTCTTAGCTGCAAGTCCTGCACATACTGGCAGATATTGAATCTCTATAACTGGGTGGTCTGTCATTATTGCAACCTTTACTCCTTCTCTCATTAAGACAGCTGGTGTTTCAAAGGATTTATTGTTAACTTCTATCTTTGAATTAAAGCTCATAGTTGGTCCTACTATTGCTGGAGCCTTAGACTCTTTAACATACTCTGGTATTAAATGTCCTTCTGTACAATGATCTAAAGTTAGATTTACATCAAACTCCTTAGCTATTCTTATAGCTGTTAATATATCATCTGCTCTATGGCAATGAGCCTTTAAAGGTATCTTCTTATCTAAAACTGGAAGTAAGGCTTCCATCTTTATGTTAATATCAAAAGCTTCTTCCTTCTTCTCTGCTGCTTCCTTCTTAGCTTTATAGTTCTTAGCTTCTATTAAAGTCTGTCTTAAAAGAGCAGCCGTTGCCATTCTTGTCATAGGCATTTTCCCTTTGCCATTATAAACCCTCTTTGGATTCTCTCCAAAAGCTATCTTCATAGCACCTACTTCTAGAAGCGCCATGCTATCTACAGATTTTCCATAAGTCTTCATAGCTAAGAATTGTCCACCTATAACATTAGCACTTCCTGGTCCTGTCATAACAGTGGTTACCCCTGCTTCTATTGCCTTGTTAAAGTAATCATCCATTGGATATATTCCATCTATGGCTCTTACATGAGGAGTTATAGGATCTGTCATCTCATTTCCATCGCTTCCTTCAAATCCTTTTCCCCCTTCAAATAATCCTAAATGACAATGAGCATCTATCATCCCTGGAATTATAGTAGCTCCCTTAGCATCTATAACTTCTTCATAGTTTCCTTTTATTTCTTCCTTAATTTCCTTTATCTTACCATCTTCAATTAATATATCTCCTTTTTCATATACTTTCCCCGCCATGGTATAGATTTTTCCGTTTTTAATTAACATTTTTATCCCCCTTTTTACTAAACACTTTCTATATTTAATTCTAAAATTTACCCAATATAATTCACTTACCTTATATGAAAACTTATTCTATGATACATAGCAATTATCCTTGTAAAACTTAATTTTTCTGTACCGTAGCAATGTGATTTTATTAGTATTGATAATTTATTATCCTTGATATCCTATAAATAAATTTAATATACTAAAAACACTATTAAGGTTTATTAAAACTCACTAAACCTTAATAGTGTTTATTTTACTAATGATCCTTCTTTTAATAAACATATATACTTATTAAAATATAAAATTCAAATAAGTATCTTTCTAAAAAAGCTTTATCTTCCCACAATAATTACTTAATATTTAAAGAATATAAATACTCATCATTTTTTTCATCATATTCTTCTCCGTAAATATCTTTTCTAACTGCCTCAGGAAGTCTAAACTTTTTCCCTGTATTTTCAAACCCCAAGGACTCATATAACCCCTTTGCCCTTAGGTTCTCTGGATTAAAGGTTAAATATATGTTGCTGCAGCTTGGAACTTCTTTAAGTTCACCTATTAAGTGGTTTACAATGTTTCTTCCATAACCCTTTCCTTGATGGTTTCTATCTATTAATATGTTATATATTTTGTAATCAGAAACTTCTTCACAGAATCCATACATGGTAAACCCTATAAGTTCCTCCTCATCATATATTGCCTTAGGTGTGAGATTCTCCATAGAAGCCCAAACCATGCAATAAGCTACAGAATCAACAAACTTATTAACCACAGTAACTTGACCACTCTTATTTGGATTTAGCATTAAGCATTGTTCCCAATTTTCCTTTGTTATTTTCCTTAATTTAATCATATCCTATCCCCGTTTCTTTAACATATCCTTGAAAACCTCTCATGAGTTTCATAGATAACTTTAATTTATCACTATAAGTATAGGTTATTTCAAATACATGGAACAAGTATCCATATGCTCTAATTCAAGTACTTATATGCTTCAATATAAATCCTTTACAATTATTACATCTCATTAAACATCCATATAAAAAAGTTTATCACTGCAGCATAGGATACCCATAAACCATAAGGTATCATTAAAATTCCTGATATCTTATCCTTTTTAAAGAATGATATAGCTGTTACTATTATTAAAATAAGTAGTATTATAATTTCAATAAAAGAAAGACCGTATAATCTAAAAGTAAAGAAAATAAAAGGCCAAAGGAAGTTAAGTAAAAGCTGAATCACATAAAGGGTTAATGATCCTACAACATATTGTTCCTTTCCCTTAAGATATATTCTGTAGGCAGCTATACCCATAAGAAGGTATAAAATAGGCCAAACTATTTGAAACACCTGCGGTGGTGGTGAAAACCAAGGTTTATCTAGCTCCAGATATCTAGATACCATAGGTTTTGTAAAAATTCCTGCAACGAAGCCTAAACCTTCTGCTATTAATATGCTTATTATAAGGCTTCCTAAATTAAACTTTTCATTAACTTTAAAAATGTTCTTCATCCCCATCCTCCTTATTACCTAGGAAATATTATTTTTTAGTTTATCTGATGGCTATAAGCTTTAACACCTCCGCCCTATTACAAGGCGGGTGATAACAGTTGGTATGCCCCTAGATTAACTCATCTAACCTTCAGATGACGGAAAAATATCACCTAAAAGAAGATTCGTTCTATCTGATGGCTAGGAGCTTTAACACCTCCATCCTCTTAAAAGGTGTGGATAACAGCTTCTACGCCCCTAGATAACTCATCTAACCTTGAGATGGTGGAAAGAACACCACCTAAAGGAAGATTCGTTCTATTTATAATAATAATATGCTTTTATAAAAAGCTTTATACTGAAATATTTAAGTAATCCTTTCTGTCCCTTATTCTGTTAAATCAATATGTTTCATGATAATATTAAATATATATTTCCACAAATTCTTGCACTTTGGAGGGGTTATTTATGTTATTTAAAACCTTAAAACTTATTGGTGAAAAATTAAATGAGGAAAATATTATCTGGGCATTAGGAGCCTCTATGATGTTAAACCATTATGACTTAGTTGAAAGTCCTAATGATATTGATATAATTGTAGATTTAAAGGATGCTAAAAGAGCTAATTCAATCCTTAAATCCCTTGGCGTAAAATTAGAAAGAGAAAAAAATGAAGTTTACTCTACTAAACACTTTTATGAATACATAATAGATGGAATTGATATAGATCTATTGTCAGGATTTATAA
>NZ_JBFNEO010000022.1:0-21106 GCF_040797585.1 Clostridium sp. | reverse complement strand
GCATTAAACTATTTAGCTTAAATCACTCTTATTACTAGCCCATATATTTTTAAAATTTATAAAAATATAAAGTCTAATATCATAACTTAACTATGTTATTACTCTATAAATTCATTTATTATAAATTAAAATCCTTCCTAAGTAAACAGGTCTTCTATATCTTCTATGGACATATTCCTTAACACATTCTTATCTAGATCTTCACTATCCATTATGCTATTTATTATATTCTGCTTTTCTTGTTGTATTTTTAATATCTTTTCCTCTATGGTTCCTTTAGTTATAAGCTTTATAACCTCTACTGTATTCTTTTGTCCTATCCTATGAGCTCTATCAGTAGCCTGACTTTCTATGGCAGGATTCCACCATGGGTCAAAATGTATAACTATATCTGCTGAAGTTAAATTAAGTCCTGATCCTCCAGCCTTTAATGATATTAAAAACACTTTATCTTCTCCCTCATTAAACTCCTTAACTAAAGCCATTCTATCCTTAGAACTTATAGATCCATCTAAATAAAGATGATTTACTTCTTCTTTGTTTAACCTAGAAGATATATTCTTTAAAACAGTTACAAATTGAGAAAATACAAGAATCTTATGTCCTCCTTCTATAGCATTATTAATAAGATCTATAAGCGCATTTATTTTAGCACTTTCCCCACTATAAGTATCTATAAAGGAAGATGGATCACAACATATTTGTCTAAGTCTTGTAAGTGCTCCTAATATTTTTATTTTACTTTTTTCAAAACCATAGAGATTTATCTCTTCTTTTATTTCCTTTTTAAACATGGTTACATAAGAGGCATAAATATTTTTTTGTGTAGAATCCATATTTAGACTTAATGTCTTCTCTATTTTAGGTGGCAGTTCACTTATAACATCCTTTTTAAGTCTTCTGAGGATAAACGGAGATATTCTCTTCTTTAAATCCTCTAAGGTATGTTTATTTTCATGTTTAACTATAGCTGTCTCATATAAACTTAAAAATTTAGAATGATTTAAAAGATATCCTGGCATTACAAAGTCAAAAATAGACCAAAGTTCACTTAAATGATTTTCTACTGGAGTACCCGTTAATGCAAATCTATTCTTAGCCTTAATAGCTTTAACTGCCTTTGCATTCTGAGATGTGAAATTCTTAATATTCTGTGCCTCATCTAATATTACATAATTAAAGTTCATATCTTCTATAAAATCTATATCTCTTCTAATGAGGGGATATGATGTTATTACCACATCATGATCCTTATAAGTCTTCCAGACCTCTTCCCTTTGATTTCTATTTCCTTCTACTATAACTATTTTTGCATTTTCCGCAAATTTTTCAAATTCTTCCTTCCAATTATAAACTAAAGAAGTAGGACATATTATTAAAGAAGGATATTCTTCCTTACTTGATATAACAAAGGCTATGGTTTGTATGGTCTTTCCAAGACCCATTTCATCGGCTAATACTCCTCCAAATCCATAGCTGCTTAAAGTCTTAAACCACTTATATCCAACCTTTTGATATGGTCTTAAGATTCCATTCAAATCTTTAGGTATAGGATAGTCCATATGTTTTATATCCTTAAGATTATTTATTAGCTCTCTAAATTCCTTATTACTTTCAGCTTCTTCTCCAATCTTATCATTAACATAGGATGCAAAAAACTTAGGTATTATTATCTTTTCACTGACAAGATTTTTTTCATCTATTCCTAGATTCTTTACTAATGTTATCAGTTCCTTAAGCTCTTTGTTATGAAGTAATACAATACCATCACCTTTTAATTTATAATACTTCTTTCCTTCTTTTATATGATTAAGGATTTCTAGAAGCTCCTCTTCATTTATCCCTTCTATATTAAAAGAAAACTCTAGCATATCTTCTCTATTTAGCTTTAATTTATACTTGAAATCATTTCGTGTATACACCTTTACCTTCTTAAATTCCTCTGAATAATAAACCTCTCCCAGAGTCTGAATAGTCTTAACCCCCTCTACAATAAAGTCTATTATTTCCTCATCTCCCCTTAGGGTAAGATTTTCTTCTTCCTTTGCAAATCCTAATTCCCCTATGGTTTCTAATATACTATTTTCCTTATCCACTTCTCTTATAAGTATTCCATTGGGCGATGTTATTTTACTTTCATTATGTAGAGGATTAAATCTCATATCTTCATATATGAATATGACTTTAAGTCCAATGGTATCTTCATTTTTATCTATATAGAACTCACATTTTAGCTCTTCTTCATAAAAAAGCTTTTTTACTCCTTCCTCAAAAAATACTCTTCCTATATGCTTTATTTTAGGAAGTATAAAGGAAGCAAAATTCGTACTATCTTCTTTATCTATTTCAAGATGTCCTCGTCTATCCTCTAACATTAAATCAAATAAAGGAGAGAAAATTTTCTCCTTTTCCTCTTTTATAAAATAAATATATCCTTTATAAAAATAAATTTCTCCCTCACCTAATAAAGGAAATGGAATCTCTCTATCATTAAATCCAAGAGCTATTTTATTTCCCTTATCTATAACTAAAAACTCTAATACTATATCCTCTGTTTTTATTGTTACATTAAAGTATGTTCCTATAGGTAAATTTAATGTAATCTCCCTATCCCCTATAAGCTTCAATAGTTCTTTAAATTTTCTATTAGGTATAAAAACTTCACCTTTATTAAAAAGCTTCTTAGAAAAGTTTCCATACCCTATAAGCTTTTCTTCAATTTCTAAAAGATCACCTAGAAAATCTATAATTCCCTTGTGTTCCTCTTTAAAATCTTCTCTTGAAAAATCTAATATATTGCTCCTATAAAGTGTAAATAAATCTTCACTGTTATATGCTCCTATGAATGCTTTTATATCTTTAATAGGGTAAAGCTTATCTTTTCCTATTCTAATTTTTATAGAATTTACTAAAGAATTTAAGGAGCTATGACTAAGTTCAATATCTAAATTAAGTATAGCTTCTTTATTATAAGTAACAGTGGAGCCAAATACCTTTAAAAGTCTATCTATATTTGACTCTGATTTAAAGTATTCATTTATATATTTTAAATAGGATGCCACTATATGAGGACATACTTTTTTCTTCTTCTCAAAGTCTTCACAGGTACAACTATACTCCGTAATATTTTTATTTCTATCTATTAAAAAGGTACATAAATACTCACTATATGTATTAGAAGCTACTTGAGCCTTAATAAGATCCTTATCATCTCTATTTAATATGTTTTCAATCTTAAACACATAGTCCTGGAGATAATAATCTTCTCCTATAAGATATATAGTTTTGGTTTTACAAAGACTTATTATATTTCCCTTGTCTAACACTGACATATAACCTCTCCTTTTTATAACTAATCTGTTTATCTGATTGCTACCAACTGTAACCCCTCCCCCTCTTAAATGGTGATGGATAACGGTTGCTATGCACCTAGATTAACTTATATAAAATTTTTCACTATTTATTTTTTCATTATATAACTGATAACAAGTAACTTTTTTTACAAGTTTTTCATAGTATATATAAGAATTAAATTTAGCCTAAAGAAACTTTCTATCCCTTGGCTATTATTACCAACCACTGTTTTGTTCTAGGCTAATTTATTGTGCTAATGAAATTTAAAAATCTACTCAACCGCCAATTTAAAATTTAAAAATAAAGAAATTAATCTTCTAAAAGCTATATGGTTTTTAGCTTGAATCTTAACTTATACATGCACTTAAACCCTTTAAAATCTTGGATTTTAAGTATTGTATAAGATAAGTTTTGAATCAAAAACCCTATAAAGTTTAAGTATATACTTTAACTCTTTTTATTTATCAGTTTTTTAATAAATAAAGCATTACTACATTTTATCATATATTAATGTTTTATTTATTAAGAAGATTTCTTATTAGTCCTTGTATTTATTAAAAAGTCATAATGTACAGATATACTAAATTACACGTCAAACTAGCTCTTAATCTATGACGATTTACACAATCTATTAAAAACTTAAATTTAAATATAGTATATCTATTACTACTATTCATATAATAAAACTTATTTTTAAGGAGGTAACCTAAAATGATAAAACTTTGTGATATTGGAATCGGTAAAATCGCCAACGTAGAAATTCTTCTAGCTAAGAATCTACTTAAAGAACGCTTTTTAGCTTTAGGTCTTACTAAAGGAACCCCTGTTCAAGTTATACGTAAAGGACCAAAGAATAATCTAACTTTATATAAAATAAGAGGAGCTATGATAGCACTTAGAAAAGAAGAAGCATCTCTTATTCTAGTTAATTCTTAATTTTAGGAGGGTTATGTAAATGGGTTTAACTTTTTCCTCTTCTCAAAAAGATAATATGAGGGATATATATAATATAAACAAAAAAAGTAATGAATTTGTCATCGCTCTATGTGGTAATCCAAACACAGGTAAGAGTAGTATATTTAATATATTAACTGGTCTTAATCAACATACTGGAAATTGGCCTGGAAAAACAGTGGTTAATACTAGTGGAATTTTTTCTTATAAAGATAAAGACTTTATATTAATGGATCTTCCTGGAACCTATTCCTTATTCTCCAGCTCCATAGAAGAGGAGGTGGCTAGAGATTATTTATGCTTTGGTAATGCTGATTTATCTGTAGTTGTAACAGATGCTACCTGTCTTGAAAGAAATCTTAACTTAGTATTTCAGGTTATGGAACTTAAAAGTGAAGTTATCTTATGTATAAATCTTATTGATGAAGCTGAAAAAAAGAATATAGAAATAGATGCTAAAAACTTAGAAAAAGCCCTAGGTATTCCTGTAGTCCTTACTTCTGCAAGGGATGGTAGAGGAATTGAAAGTCTAAAAGAAACCATAAATAAAGCTACGGAAAATAAAATTACCTTTTCTCCAGGACTTGTTAAATATAGTGATGAAATTGAAGAAAAAGTTTCTTCTCTTATTGATAAATTAAGTGATTTAAAATCTCCAATAAACTTAAGATGGTTAGCTTTAAGACTTATAGATGGGGATTCAAACCTTCTAGATTCTCTATATTCAAGGTTATGTGAAAGTGATTTATCTCTAATTAAAAATGTAAATAAGGAATTGAAGGTTTCTAAATTAGAAGTTAGGGAAATGATAATGGAGACAAACTATAAATATGCTGAGGAATTAAGAGATAAGTATATAGGAGAAGGAGATTTAAAGAAGATAAATAGAGATATAAGAATAGACAATATATTAACTTCTAAAATCTTTGGTCTGCCTCTAATGCTATTAATATTAGGTTTTATATTTTGGTTTACCATAAAAGGAGCTAACTATCCATCTCAATTACTAGCTGATATACTCTTCTCCTTTGAGGCTAAACTTACTCAATGGTTTACAGCCTTAAATTCTCCCTCATGGCTTCATGGAGTATTAGTCCTTGGACTTTATAGAACCCTTGCTTGGGTTGTTTCTGTAATGCTACCGCCTATGGCAATATTCTTCCCTATATTTACCCTTCTTGAGGATTTAGGTTACCTTCCTAGAGTAGCTTTTAATTTAGATCACTTATTTAAAAAGGCTTGTGCCCATGGAAAACAATGCTTAACTATGTGTATGGGACTAGGGTGTAATGCTGCTGGAGTTATAGGATGTAGAATAATAGACTCTCCAAGGGAAAGAATTATTGCAATAGTTACAAATAATTTTGTTCCTTGCAATGGTAGATTTCCAACATTAATCGCTATATCTACTATATTCTTTTCTCTAAAAGTTTCTAATGGATCCTCAATTGTTCCTGCTCTTTCCGTAACCTTAATTGTTATTCTTGGTGTTTTAATAACCTTACTTGTATCCTATATTCTTTCTAAAACCCTTTTAAAAGGGGTTCCCTCTACCTTCACCCTTGAACTTCCCCCTTATAGAAAACCTCAAATAGGAAGAGTTATTTATACTTCCATAATAGATAGAACCCTGTTTGTTTTAGGTAGAGCAGTGTTAATTGCAGCTCCAGCTGGTGTTGTTATTTGGATTCTTGCCAATATAACCATAGGAGATGCAAACCTTGTAACCCATGCTGCAACCTTTTTAGATCCCCTAGCTAAACTTATAGGATTAGATGGATTTATATTAATGGCATTCATATTAGGTATTCCAGCCAACGAAATAGTTCTTCCCCTTCTTTTAATGGCATACCTATCTACTGGAACCATGGTGGAATTTGATAGTTTAGAATCCCTTAAAGATGTTCTTATAGCCAATGGCTGGACATCATTAACTGCTTTAAATACTATGTTATTCACCCTTCTTCATTGGCCATGCTCTACTACCCTTTGGACTATAAAAAAAGAAACTGGAAGTATAAAATGGACAATCCTCTCTGCAGTAATACCTACTTCCATTGCCTTCATAGTATCTTTTATTACAACTACAATATATAAAATAGCATTTTAATTTTTAGTTTTATGGTAAAATATTATATTGCTAGAAGAGTTTTTAGTTTAAAGCTAAATTTTATTACTCTTATGAATTATAAATAAAATAACTTATAGATTATAACTTCCATCCATAAAATGAGCTTACTATTATAAATTCATCATAAAGATTATTTCTAAAATTAAATAGATTATCAAGATAAAAATGTAGCTCTAGATAATAAATATATCTAGAGCTACATTTTTATAATTCAATTTCTATTTACCATCTAAATATTATTTTCTACTCTTTTTAAGTAAATCATATGCTTTCATTGCTTCTTCTCTATCCTTTTGAATATATTTAACCCTTAAGTTTTTCCCTCCATTTAGCTCCTCATATATAAACTTGTCACTAATTCCCGCATTATCACCATCATCTGAGGATGTTCCATAGTAAATTAATGGTATTTTAGCCCAGAGTATAGCTGCTTTACACATTGGACATGGCTCAGCACTAGAGTATAATACATAATTACTAAGGTTTAGAGTTTTTAGCTTTCCTGTGGCATTTCTTATGGCCTCGATTTCTCCATGAGATGTTACATCAAATTTTTTATTCATCATATTACGTCCGGTAGATATTATATTATTGTCCTTATCTACTATAACAGCTCCAAAAGGACTTCCTTCACCTAATAGTAATGACTTTTTTGCCTCTTCTATTGCTATATCCATAAATCTTTTCTCATATTGAAACATTGTAAAATCTCCTATTTAAACTTAATATTATATTTTTAATCCTTAAAGTAGATTCTAATAAAGAGTCTATCATTTATTTTTTATCATATCTTTACTAATATTATTCTCCTCTAATTTTACCTTTTTATAATATTCAAAGTTTTAATCATAGATTTTTATATTCTTATCCTCTGCAATTTCAATAATTTTAATTATAATTAAAATAGTAATGGATCATAATGTGTAGCTATCCATTATGATCCATTGCTTTAAATATAAAAATTCTATAATGCAGTATTTATATCCAACTATTAAATTTTCTTATATAAAATCTCTTAACCACTTGGGTCATTACACAATATCCTAGTAAAATTAATATTAGATATGGAAAATAACTTAATGGTAGAGGCACTAGTCCAATAGACCCTCCAAATGATGTAAAGGGAATATATATTCCAACCATCATAACTATTAAAGTTAAAATCATCACCGGCTTCGTTGCTCTACTTTGAATAAATGGTATCTTCTTACTTCTAATCATATGAACTATTAGTGTTTGAGATAATAACCCCTGTATAAACCATCCAGATTGGAATAAGCTTTGCATCTCTATGGTATTTGCTTTAAATATATAGAACATTAATAAATAGGTAGCTATATCAAAGATTGAGCTTATAGGTCCTACATATACCATAAATCTACCTATATCTTTAGCATTCCATTTTTGTGGTTTTTCTAAGTAGTCCTTGTCCATAGTATCCCATGGAATAGAAATCTGAGATATATTATAAAGCAGATTTTGCATTAATAGATGTACTGGTAACATAGGAAGGAAAGGCAGAAATATACTTGCTACTAAAACACTGACTACATTCCCAAAGTTTGAACTTGCTGTCATTTTAATATACTTTACTATATTCCCAAATATATTTCTTCCTTCTAGAACTCCTTTTTCAAGAACCATAAGATCTTTTTCAAGGAGAATTATATCTGCACTTTCTTTTGCTATATCAACAGCTGTATCCACTGATATCCCAACATCTGATTCCTTTAATGCTGGTGCATCATTTATTCCATCTCCCATATACCCTACTGTATGTCCCTTTTCTTGTAGAACTCTTATTATTCTAGATTTTTGCATAGGAGAAAGTTTTGCAAATACTGTGGTGTCCTCTGCCTGAGTCTTAAGATCCTCATCACTTAAATTTTCAATGTCACTCCCTAGCAATATCTTATCTATATGGAGTCCAACTTCATTACATATTTTCTTAGTAACTATATCATTGTCTCCTGTTAGAATCTTTACATCCACCCCATGGGTTTTCAGTGCCTTTATAGCGTCCTTAGCACTTTCCTTTGGTGGATCTAAAAATCCTATATATCCCATAAGGACCATATTACTTTCATCTTCTACTGAGAATTTATTTTCATCAGGTATGTCATTCTTCTGAGCCACAGCAATAACTCTCATACCTTCTTCATTAAGGCTATAAACCATTGCCATAACTTCTTCTTTTATATCCTCTGTAAGATCTACTATTTCTCCTTTATACTCTGCAAAAGAACAGCTTCCTAGCATCTCCTCTACAGCCCCTTTTGTTATAAGCTGTCTCTTCCCCTCTTTATCTTCTAAAACAACAGACATTCTACGTCTTGTAAAATCAAAGGGAATTTCATCTACCTTCTTATACTTATCTTCAAGATCATTAAATTCTTTCTTATTTCCCTCTTCTAAAATAGCTATATCCATTAAATTTCTAAGACCTGTTTGATAGAAACTATTTAAATAGGCATGTCTTAATATTCTACAATCCTCATTACCATGAATATCTAAATGCCTTTCTACAACTATCTTATCCTCAGTTAAGGTTCCAGTTTTATCTGTGCAAAGTATATCCATTGCTCCAAAGTTTTGTATAGAGCTTAAATTCTTTACCACAGTTTTTTTCTTAGATAATGCTATTGCCCCTTTAGCAAGATTAGTTGTAACTATCATAGGTAACATTTCTGGGGTTAATCCTACTGCTACAGAGATAGAAAAAAGTAAAGCTTGAAGATAGTCACCTTTCATAATAGCATTGATTAAAAATACTATAGGTACCATGATAACCATAAATTTTATTAAAAGAAAACTTACACTATTTACTCCTTTTTCAAAGCTACTTTCAGCTCTATTTCCAATTAAACTCTCTGCCATAGCTCCAAAATAAGTTTCATTACCTGTGGATACAACTACAGCCTTAGCTGTTCCGCTAACTACGTTAGTTCCTAAAAGACATATATTATCTAGATCTCCTATAGATTTATTATCTCTATATGAATTTACCTTTGAGAATTTTTCAATAGGCTCTGATTCTCCTGTCAAAGAAGATTGGCTAACAAATAAATCCTTAGAGGTTATAATTCTAACATCAGCTGGAACCATATCTCCAGCAGCTAGATGAATTATATCTCCCTTTACTATATCTTTCATATCTATTTCTTCTGGCTGATTTCTATCACGAATTACAGCTGCTGATGTTTTTATAAGAGCTTTTAACCTATCAGCTGCCTTCGATGCCTTATATTCTTGAATAAAATTTATAACACTACTTAAAGTTACTATGGTTAAAATTATTATTATGGTCTCATAGCTTTCTTCTCCACTTGGGGGAAGTATAACATCTGTAAATAATGAAACTAAAACTAAAGCTAACAATATTAAGCTAAAAGGGTTTATAAATGTTTTTATAAATTGAATAATTACTGGATCTTTCACTTCACTTTCTACTTGGTTTAATCCATATTCTCTAATTCTTCTTTCAGCCTCTTTATTATCAAGTCCATAATATCCTGTATTTAATATGGTATATACTTCATCAATATTCTTTCTTGAAATATGATTTAGGGAATTTACTATTCTTTTTTCGTCAATTCCATTTACTTTTCTCATCTTCATGTAACTCACCCTCCTAAAAAAGGCAACAGAAAATTAAAGGTCATAAAAATATAATTTTTTTACCCTTTATTGCCTTACTTTTAAATTAAAAATTTTGTGAATTAAATGTAGTAAGAAACAGTGGAATGTTTCAAAGATTTGAATTTTAGAAATGCTTATATAGATGGATTTACCTAAGATTCATAGAATACGCTAATAGTAATTACTATAGAATTCTTACACCGCCTATATAAGTTTCTCCCTCCACTGTCCATATTACTACTGCTACTTTCCATGAATCCTCACCTCCGAAATTTTAAACTATTATAATGCAAAAGCTATAATTATCCACATTATGGATAATTTGAAAATAAAAAAATCCTCGTCAAAACTTGAACTTTGACGAAGATACAATACTCCATTAAATCTCGTTCAAGTTTTGGCTCTGCAAGGCATTGAAGTTGCATTAGGTTAAGCCTTAATCTCGACCAAACCTGCTAACCAGTGCAGAATGTTTCCATCCTTTTACGGCAGCAACCCATATCCTTGTAGTAACCTCACCTACCGAGGCTATTAACTTTTACATTAACATACTATTCTTTATAAGAGCAAAAGTCAACCTATATACCTATTAATTTTTTGTTAACTCTCATAAAGTTTCATAAAAAATAAGAACCATATTTATCATGGATCTATATATAAATTTATATATGAGTTTTCTATAATGGAAGTCTTATAATAAATTCTGTTCCTTTTCCTAAAGTACTTAAAGCTTTTATTTCTCCATGATGAGCTTCTACTATTGCCTCAGTTATGGAAAGTCCTATACCTGACCCTCCAGTAATTCTAGTCCTTGACTCATCAGCTCTATAAAATCTTTCAAATATATATGGAATATGAGACTCGCTTATTCCTACTCCATTATCTTTAATAGATATATGTATTTCATTATTTTTAATACCCCAGTTAATATCTATAACTCCACCCTTATTGGTGTATTTTATTGAATTAGAAATTATATTTATAATCCCTTGGCTTATCTTATCCCTATCTACATTTAAGATATAAGATTCTCCCTCTACTGTAGTCTTTATATTCTTATCACTTAAACTCTTTTCAAAATTAATTAATATACCATTAAATATATCCTTTATATCCTCTTTAGTCTTATGAAGATTTATCTCCTCTCCTTCATATTCTGAAAGTTTATCTAAATCCCCAATAAGTCTATAAAGTCTTTGGATTTCTTCATGAATACTAGATAACCTCTCTACGGATGGTTCCCAAATCCCATCGATTATAGCTTCTAAGTGACTTTGTATAGTTGTAAGAGGTGTTCTTAATTCATGGGATATATCTTTTGTTAAAACTTTTCTAAGAGTTTCTTGTTCATCTAGGGATTTAGCTAAATAATTTACTGAGTTTATAAGACTATTTATTTCATATATATTTGTCTTCTTATCTATAGGAGTTTTATAGTTTTGAGATGATATAAGTTTTGTGGCATTAATTACTTTAACTAAGGGTTTAACTATAGATCCTGATATTAAAACTCCCACCACCACTGCAAGTATTATTCCAATAAATGCTACCATAATTAATATTCTATTTAGCATTTTAAAAAATAATATTTCTGATTCACTATAATAATAAGGACCATAATAACCTATATGTGCTACCCCTACCTTTTTTCCGTTATCTAAAATATCATAACTATTTTCTATATAGTCTCCATTAAACTTTGGGAATAATTCCACCATATTTCTATTAATCATACCAATCATGGCTTCGCACATACCACTATTGTATTCCCTAGCATCCCATACTGTATTCTCATTAGCATCTACTACTCTCACAATAATCCCGGTTTCTAATGAATTAATTCCAACACTTTCAACGCCCTTAATATCCCAAGTATTGTTATGATACTGACTTTTTAGAGAATTTATTATAGAGCTTTTTTTATTTTCTAAATTACTTACTATATATTCATCAAAGCCTTTCTTAAGAAACATATTAGATAGTATGCTTATTAAGGCTATTATTACCATAGATAAAATTATGAAATATGCTGTTATCTTATTCTTTAACTTTATCACTAACTATTCACCACCAAATTTATATCCAATACCATGGACCGTCTTTATATATAATGGTTTTTTAGAATTTGTTTCTATCTTATGTCTTATATTCTTTATATGTGAATCAATAACCCTATCATATACCTCAAATTCATCTCCCATACTCTTATCTAGTAGCTCTCCTCTTGTGAATACTTTATTGTTAGTTGCTAGTATAAGTAATATTTTAAATTCTGTAGCCGTTAAATTAACCTTCTCCCCACATTTCATTACATCATAATTATTTGCATCAATTAAAAGATCTCCATTGTTAAAAGATAAAATATCATCCTTGTTTTTAACACTTCTTTTAATTACTGCATTAATCCGTGCAACTAATTGCCTTGGACTAAATGGCTTTGTCATATAATCGTCGCTACCTATACTAAACCCATTTAATATATCTTCCTCTTGCACTTTAGCAGTTAGCATAATTATAGGAACCTCTGATACTTCTCTTATTTCCTTGCAGATTTCTTCTCCTTTAATGTCTGGTAACATAAGGTCCAAAATTATTAAGTCTATATTTTCTTTATAAAATATACTTAAGGCATCATTACCATTGTAAGCTTTAAATATATTATAACTTTCTCTTTTTAAATAGGCCTCTATTACCTCTACTATTTTCTTCTCGTCATCTACAATTAAGATGTTTTTATTTCTCAAAGTATTTCACTCCTATACTTTAAATTATATGCATATATATATACTATCTTAAATTTAATGAGAAATCTTGTAAACACTTTTCTATAAATTGTAAATTTTATTTTTTTCTTAATTAATCACATAAATTCTTCATACAAAAACTATATAATTCCAGGAATATACAGTTATTTTTTCTTTATATTCTAATTTTTAATCTTTATTAAAGGGGGTAAATTTCATTGTCTATTAAATCTGTAAATCTAAATGTAGATGGAATGATATGCACATCTTGTGAAAAAAGAATTAAGGATTCCTTAGAAAAAGTAAGAGGTATAACTAGCATATCTCTAAGCTTTAAAAAACAAAAGGTTTTTATAGAATATGATGACAGCAAAGTATCTCTTCATACTATTGTAAAAACAATTGAATCTCAAGGTTATACTGTATTAACTGATAATAGTCATAAAAGTAAAACTAAAGAAATCCTATGGATTTTTGGAATTCTAATAGTAGCCCTTGCTATTATGATGTTATCTATGGATTCTGGCTCCTTTAATATGGAATCTAAATTAAGCTCTAGTACCTCCTATATTATGCTTTTTGTTATAGGTATATTTACTTCAATTCATTGTGTGGGTATGTGTGGTGGAATATTAATGAGTCAAAGTATAATAACTCTAGACAAACCTTCTATATCCAGTAGGCTGAAACCCACTATATTGTATAACATGGGTAGAGTTATATCTTACACAATTTTAGGAGGAATAGTAGGTACTCTTGGCTCTGTACTCTCTATATCCTTAAGTACTCAAGCTCTTATATCTATATTTGCAGGATTATTCATGGTTATTATGGGATTTAATCTTTCAGGCTTTAGTTTATTTAGGGCCTTCTCTATTAAATTCCCCTTAAAGAAATCATTAAAGAATAAATCTTCCACACCCTTTATAGTTGGACTTTTAAATGGGTTTATGCCATGTGGCCCACTGCAAACCATGCAGCTATATGCTTTAGCCTCTGGTAGTTTTACCATTGGAGCTTTATCCATGATGTTTTTTGCCTTAGGTACAATTCCATTAATGCTCACCTTTGGCTTAATAGTTAACTTTATTAACAGTAAAAATACTAAATATTTAATAAAAACAAGTGGAATCCTGGTTGTTTTACTGGGGCTTATAATGGCAAATAGAGGTCTCGCTCTCCTTGGAGTAGACATATCCCCTAAAGCCCTTTTAAACCTCATACCTAACAGCTCTAAAGTAGAAATTACTAAAGAAAATAAGGCTGTAATTAAAGATGGAAAACAAATTATTAAACTTAAGGCTGATTCCTCTGGATATTCTCCTAATGTGGTCTTCATACAAAAGAATATGGAAACAGAACTGATAATTGAGGGTGATGAGATTACCTCTTGTAACAATGAAATTGTAATTCCTTCCCTAAATATAAGGCAAAAACTAAAAGATGGGGAAAACATAATATCCTTTACCTCCAAGGATGATGACATAAATTATAGCTGTTGGATGGGCATGTTAAAAGGATATATAAAAGTAGTAGATGATATAAATAACATAAAAAGTTCTGATATAGATAGAGCTAAGGATTTTGCCCCTGAAAGCTCCTCTAACTCTATGCCTTCCCATAATCAAATTGAGAGAACCATCTATGGTGTTAATCTTTCTGAAATTCCTACAGAAAGATTAATCAAGAAGGTAAATAAAAAAGGTAACATACAAAACTTCACTATAAAAAGTATAGGAAATGATTTGGATCCTCTAGTTTTAGTGGTAGAAAAAAACTTAGATACCTATATATCTTTTGACTTTAGTACCATGAACTCTCCTAATGGAAATTACTATATCTATAATGATACCGATTCTCCTAAACAAATTAAAATTCCATTAAAAGATTCTAAAGGACAACTTTCTAGAAACTTTAGTAAAACAGGTCCATATATTATTACTAATGATGAAGTTATATTAGGAGTAATAGAAGTTGTAGATGATATATCTAAGGTAAATCTAGATGCATTAAGAAAAAAATATATAAATTAATTTAAAAACTTTTTCTTGACTTTTAAGAATCAAATTGTTATACTGTTTTAAAAATTAAGAATAAAATGCTTTGATGAGAACTAGTAAGTTATCACGTTCTTTTAAAGAGAGCTCCCGGTTGGTGAAAGGGGCAAAGAAGGATAATCTGAATACATCTCTGAGCATCCCATGGAACCCTTTGGGTAGTACATGAGAGACGGAAACTTCCACCGTTAAAAGGATAGAGTATCACATATTTTATTATGTCGTACTTGATAAGGTTAATATAGTGATATATTAACAAACTAAGGTGGTAACACGAAGCATATGACGCTCTCGTCCTTATATTTTATAAGGATGAGGGCTTTTTTTATTTTTAATTTTATCTTCAAGTGAAATATAAATCTCACTTACTAAACTTTAAATCATTGTAAAAACTAAGGGATTAGCTACCCCTTTTTAATATAACCATGGTGTTTTAGGTATACCTAAGAAATTATAATTAATAATTTTGGAGGGAATCATTATGAAATCAATAAATGAACAGATTAAAATAATATCAAAAGGTGTAGATGAAATTATAAATATTGAAGACCTTTCTAAAAAACTAGAAAATTCTATAGATAATAATAAACCTTTAGTGGTAAAGTTAGGTCTTGACCCTAGCGCTCCTGATATCCATATTGGTCATGCTGTAGTTCTTAGAAAAATTAAACAGTTACAAGACCTTGGCCACAGAGCTGTTATTATAATTGGAGATTTTACTGGTATGATTGGGGACCCTACTGGTAAATCAAAAGCTAGGAAGCAGCTTACAAAGAAACAAGTTTTAGAAAATGCTAAAACCTATGAAACTCAGATATTTAAAATTTTAGATAGAGAAAAAACAGAAGTTAGGTTTAACAGTGAATGGTTAGAAAAACTTAACTTTAAGGATATTATAGAATTAACCTCTAAATACACAGTGGCTAGAATGCTGGAGAGAGAGGACTTTAAAAATAGAATGGCTAATCATCAAGCCATAGGAATTCATGAGTTCTTCTATCCTTTAATGCAAGCCTATGATTCTATTTCTATAGATGCAGATATCGAACTTGGAGGGACAGATCAAAGATTTAACCTTCTTATGGGAAGAACAATGCAAAAAGAGTTTAATAAAGAAGCTCAAATAGCTATAATGATGCCTATATTAGAAGGGCTAGATGGAATTGAGAAAATGAGTAAGAGCCTTGGAAACTACATTGGCATTACTGAACCTGCCAATATTATGTACTCAAAAACCATGAAGGTTCCAGATGATCTTATTATAAAATACTTTAATTTAGCAACAGACATCCATCCTGATGAAATAAAAGTTATAGAAGATAAACTAAACAATGGAGAAGTAAATCCAAGAGATATAAAAATGGACTTAGCTCGTGAAATTGTAAGACTATATCATGGGAACGAGGCTTCCTTACTAGCTGAAAAAGAATTTAAGGCAGTATTCCAAAATAACTCTATCCCAGAGGATATTAAAATTGTATCTTTAAATAAAGGTGATAATCTTGTTAATGCTCTTTCCCTCTCTACCTTTGCATCATCTAATAGTGAAGCTAGAAGACTTATATCTCAAGGTGGAGTTAAAATAAATGGTGAAAAAGTCTTAGATTATAAAGAAGTTACCCTATTTAATGATGACATAATTCAAGTTGGCAAATATAACTTCTTTAAGATTTTAATTAAAAATAATTGTAGATAACCCAAGGGATAATTGAAATTAAACCGCTAGCTACTATTATTTAAAGCGTGTTCAAAGGTTAAATTTTAAGATATTTTATCTATAGTGATATTAAAGTTAAATCCACCTACAATAATTATTACTGCAGGTGGATTATTTTATAACTTAAACCTTTGTGTTAGTTCACTTAGATTTTGAGCTAAATCCGCTTGAGCCTTTGCTGTTTCTGTTACAGCCTTCATGGATTCTGTGGCTTCCTCTACATTACTTAGTATGTTTGAGGAGTATTCCGCTGTTCCTTGAGTATTATCTGCAACTCCTTGTATTGCTGTTGCAACTTGATCTATAGTTGCATTTATTTCTTGAGACATGGCTGCAATATCTTCAGACATTACATTTAAGAACTGTGCATCCTTATTATACTGCTCTCCTATCTGAACAAAGCTCTCATAATCCTTTGTAACTTTTTCATCTATAAACTTTAGAATACCTTGAGTGTTTACAGATAAATTATCAAAGGCTTTTTTAACCTTATCAACAGTAACTTGTATTGTACTTACAGTGTGGGATGACTGTTCTGCAAGTCTTCTAACCTCTTCTGCAACAACAGCAAAGCCTTTTCCATGTTCTCCAACTCTCGCTGCCTCTATTGCTGCATTTAACGCTATTAGATTTGTTTGGTCAGATATACTTGAAATAGCATCTGCCATAACACTTATTTCTTCTACTACCTTTCCTTCTTCAATAGCTCTTACTATATCCTTTTCCTTTTCCTTATACAGCTTTGTTGCTTCATCATTAAACTCTTGTGCTTTATTTTTAACTCCAATAGCTCTCTCACTTATACTAGCTGATTCATTACTTCCATCCATTGCTTTAGTAGAAAGCTGAGCTGAACTTGAAGCTATTTCCTCACTTGATGCTGTAACCTCTTCAGCAACTGCACTAGATTCAAGGGCTGAGTTTGCAATATCTTTAGTTCCATGATTTATGTTACTTAACTTAGATGTCATCTCTTCTGAGGTTGAATATAATTCTTCACTACCAGCACTTATCTCCTCAGAATTCTCAATAATAGTTTTTATAAGACTCTTTATATCTTCCTGAGCCTTATTTAAAGATAGAGCTGTTTCTCCAAATTCATCTTTTCTATTTTCATCTATAGGAGTAGTAAAATCATACCCTGCTATTCTATTTGCAAATGATTTTATCTTTTCTAATGCTTTTGTTATATCTCTAGTTAATATATACATTAAAATTAAGCTTAATATTAAACTTATAATTACTGCCCCAATTAATATACTTTTTGTTGCTATAAGCATATTATTAACCTCAAGA
This sequence comes from Clostridium sp., assembly GCF_040797585.1. Classification (GTDB taxonomy): domain Bacteria; phylum Bacillota; class Clostridia; order Clostridiales; family Clostridiaceae; genus Clostridium_Z. The sequence continues at coordinate 3,214 of NZ_JBFNEO010000022.1, read as the reverse complement.
CTTTGATTGTCTTTTGCTTTTATAGTTGCATCTATAGCTCCATCTATTGCCTCTAACCACTGGCTCTGGTATTTTTCTAATTCACCAACCGCTTTTGACATATCCTCATTAGTAAGATCCGTTCTTTTAGCAGTTTCTTTAAATTTACTTAAAACTTCCTTAGCCTTTTCTGCTTCTATATATATATTATCTATAGCTTGTTTACCGTCTTCAGTAACCATCATTCCTTTTAGGTTACTATATATCTCTTCATATTCTTTAATGTTCTCATTAAATATTTTTTCCTGCTCTGCTCCCTTTTCTGCATTATTACTTACTAATAATATTACATAAGAAGCAAAAGCTTCATTTACTCTGCCTTTAATATCATAGGCATATTGAACTTTTTTAACACTATTCTTTGATACATCTATAAATAGCTCATGAAATGTATTTATTCTTCTTACAGATATTATAGATAGGATAAAGAGTAATACTATTATTATTGAAAATGATGCTATTATTTTTGTCTTAACTTTAAGATCCTTAAATTTTATCATCTATATCTCCTCCCCATTATCATTCACAATAATTTATCGTCAAATTAATAGTTTTCTTTACATTTTTTTATGTGTTTCATTATTATTTTTTATGTAATTTAACTATTTTCAAATTAGTTTTACTTATAGTAAACGTTTCATAAAAAACTTCTCTATCTTAAATAAAAAAAGATAGCCCTAGTGCTAATATAATTACACTAAAACTACCTTTACTTTTATCTAATACTAAACTTTTTATATCTCTACATATATTACCTTATTTCCCTTAAAATCAATAAACTTCTCAAATTCGTTATAGTCCATAACTATTGTTTCTGTATTCACATTGGGATGAAAACTTATTCTATTACAATTAGCTAAATCCTTATCTAATATTAAGTCTACAATATTATCTTTATCATTTATAAGTCCCATGGGTGTAACAGACCCTGGCTTTAACTTTAAATATTTATATAACCTTTCCTCTGATGCGAAACTAAGGGGGGTGCTGTTTATTTGACTCTGTAAATCTTTTAAATCCACAGTCTTATCCTCTCTAAGTACAACAAGATAATGCTTACTTCCTTTTCTATTCCTTAAAAATAGATTTTTACACTCTCCTGCATTCATATTTAAATTTAATTTTTTGGCTTCTTCTACCGTGAATACAGCTTCATGTTCATATATTTCATATTTTATATTGAGTTCTTTTAATACTTTATAAACTTCATTCTTATCCATATTATTGTCCTCCTAATACAAAAATTTTTTATTTATTCTAATAGGTATATGAATTACTTTACAATCTATTGACCTTATAGTTACTATAACCCTTACAATTAAATGAAAGGTTATTTTCAAAGGAGAGATTTTAATGAGTAAAAAGCTAGATTTGCTTAATGACAACATTGGAAAAATATTTTTTACATACTTGATTCCAAGCATTGGTGGTATGCTGGGAACTTCTCTATACGTATTAGCTGATACCTTTTTTGTAGCTAATGGTATAGGTAGTACAGGTCTTGCAGCTTTAAATATTTCTATTCCAATTATGAACCTTTTTAATGGTTTAGGATTACTTTTCGGAATAGGTGGAGCTACGGCTCTTTCTATAAGTAGAGGTAGAAAAAAATATAACGAATTAGATGATATATTCACTGATTCCATAGTTTTATGCTTATGTACAGGAGTGTTTTTAACTTTAGTAGGATTACTATTTTTAGATAATATTGTATCCTTCCTTGGTGGTTCTCCTGATACCTTTGGTATGGCTAAGGAATACTTAAAAGTTATATTTACCTTTACTATAGCCTTTTTCCTTAACAGTACTATGACAGTTATAGTTCGTAATGATGGTGCTCCAAAGCTTGCTATGTGGGGTATGTTATCTGGTACTATTGCTAATGTATTTTTAGACTATATATTCATATTTCCATTAGGATGGGGTATGTGGGGAGCCGCTTTTGCTACAGCCTTATCACCAGTTATAAGTTTATGTATATTAAGTACTCACTTTATTAAAAAGAAAAATAATATTAAATTAAAGCTTCCTAATATAAATGTAAATAGAGTTAAAAGGATTTTATCTAATGGATTCTCAAGCTTTATTACAGAATTATCTGCTGGTATTGTAATATTTGCCTTTAATGCTGTAATTCTAACTCTTAAAGGAGATATAGGTGTTGCTGCCTATGGGATAATAGCTAATATTTCTCTTATATGTGCTTCTATATTCACAGGAGTTGGTCAAGCTCTTCAGCCTATAACTAGTGTAAACTATGGAGCTCGTAAAACTCATAGAGTAGAAGAGGCTGTAAAATTTGCTATTCTTACTGCTTTAAGTCTTGGAGTTGTATTCTTATTAATTGGATTCATATTCCCTGAACCAATTACAGCTTTATTTAATAAAGATAATAATCCTGAGCTTACAGCAATAACAGTTCAAGGAATATATCTATATTTTGTTGCCTTTATATTTATGGGATTAAACATTGTACTAATATCATATCTTCAATCCATAGAAAAGGCAAAGGCGTCTACTCTTATATCAATGTGCCGCGGACTTGTATTTATTCTCTTAGGATTATTTACTCTTCCAAAATTTATGGATATTAATGGTGTTTGGCTTACTATGCCTTTTGCAGAAATAGGTACTATAATACTATCTTTTGTTTACTTTAAAGAAGTTCGTAACATACTATCTAAAAGCGCAAAGGCTTTTAAGAAACCAAGCTTTAGATAATTATTTAGATTTATTAAAAAGATAAGATATTATAATTAGTCCACTATACAAGTGTTTAAAACATATTGATTTAATTTTTAAAATTAGCTTTCAAAGCTATTTTGAGAAGTTAAAAAAGTTTTTAATTATAAGTTAAAATTAGGCTGTACTATAATTTATATATCAGAGTTATAGTACGGCCTTTTTGTTTATATTAAGTATTAAATTCTATATAAAGATTCTTAAATATTCTTAGTCCTATTTTCAATATAATTTGTTTTAATAAAGTCAAAATAGCACTTTATTAGATCTCTTGATTCTATATGTTTTAAACTTTTATAATTCTTTATAATATAAATGAAAGATAATATTTGAAATATAGTTATATAACAATCCTTTAAATCAAAAGTAAATAGATTATATAAATATATATAGTCTAAACTTCCATTCCAAAAAATTTTATCTACTAAAGAAC
>NZ_JBFNEO010000021.1:0-21140 GCF_040797585.1 Clostridium sp. | reverse complement strand
ATAAAAAACATACCAAAAATTCTGCTAAAGAAAAAGGAAAAATCCCTGTAATTCTACTTAGTATCTTTATAAAAAACTTATTAATTCCTTGGGAGTAATACTTTTCAACCACATAAGGGTAATTTCTTAAAATAAGTTTTAAAACTAACACTGCTGGTGTTAGAAGAGTTATTGCCATCTTTATCTTAAAAGATTTTTTCATTATTACCTCCTAGAAACTAAATATATTTAGTTATAAGTATTATAATCTAAATCTGTTCTCTATTATTTGAATAAACCTATCTATATTTTTAATAAGTTTTTAATCTGACCCCTTTCCCCTTTTTATAGTAATACCTAAAAGCATTAATCCTATCAAAGTTATAATAAGTCTTGGCAGATTACTGTTTATAAGGTCATAACTTATTAATAGTTCTAGTAAAATGGATGGTGCCTTCCCAATAAAAGTGGCAATAAGAAATGGTGCAATATTAATACTACTAATTGATGAAGCTAAGGTTACTACCCCCGATGGAACAAAGGGTATAAGTCTTCCTTCTAAAATTAATATTCCTGCCTTATTACCTTTTGCTTCTAATATTCTATCTATAATTTTATATTTTCCTTTTATGGTATGTACTTTGTTTTTAAAAGTCTTTCTGTAAATATAAAATGAAATTCCTGCACCTATAACTTCTCCCATTAAAGATATTAAAAATCCATAATAAGGTCCAAAGAATATTAGATTGGCTCCAGTTATAAAAACTGACGGTAATACTCCGAGTATAGCTATTAAACTACTTATTCCTATACTTAGTGGAATAGCTATATAACTAAAATCATTTAAAAGTTGTAAAATCCCTTCTGTACTAAACATATTTTATTAAAATATCTCCTTATTGATTTCTATATTAAAACTATTATTAGTTTTTATCACTTAGCTATGATTACATCTTCTTTTTATAACTAAAAAATATTAATCATATTTCTAGCTAATTTATTTTTCTAATATTCAACTAGAGTTATATACTTAATCTTATAAAATTCCATATAAACTCTAAAATCATTTAACCTTAATTATACTAAAAATTAAGTATAAGTTTCTACTATGTATATTAATTTTTATAATAAAAAAATGATGATAAGCCTCTATTTAAGCTTATCATCATTTTCTAATGTAATATAATCTTTAACTTTTTAAATCTATCTTTAGTATAGTCCCATAATTTGAGCGAATATAGGTACTACTATTACTGTAATAACTCCAACTACTACTACTGCTATACTTCCCATAGCTGCCTCAACCTCTCCAATTTCCATACCTCTTGCAACTCCTAGAGCATGTCCAGCCGTTCCTAAAGAAATTCCTTTTGAAATAGGGTTTTTAATTCTAAATAGTTTTAAGAAATTAGTTCCCACTGCATATACAATCACTGCATTAAATATAACTGCAAAGGATGTTATATATGGAATTCCACCCATTCCTTCTACTAAAGGTAATGCTATGGCTGTAGTTGCTGCCTGTGGAAGCATTGACTTCATAACAGCTAAATCTAAGTTTAATAACCTTCCAACCATATATACTATTAAAACTGAGAATACTGATCCAACAGTGATAGCTGAAAGTATCTGCCACCAGTATTTCTTTAGCTTATCTACCTGTTTGTATAGTGGTATTGCAAAAGCTATAGTTGCAGGTTCTAAGAAAAAGCTTATTATCTTTCCTCCATTACTATAATCTTCATAGGAAAAGTTTCCTATCTTTAAGAATAATATTCCAAGTATCATAGAAACAAATAGTGGTGTAAAGAGGAAGAACCCCTTAGTCTTACTAAATAATATCTTACCTATACCATAAGCTACTAGAGAGGTTACTATTCCAAAATATGGAGTCATATTAAACAACCTCCTTTAACTTATCTAATGAAGACTTATCCAGACTGTCTTTATTCTTTCTTTTTCTTAAGTCTATTTTATTATTCTTAGTGCTGGCTTCTTCTAAATTCTTATTTCCTAATATAAAATCTGAAAATACTCCTGTAATACCAAGTAATATAACTGTTGCAATAAATATTGTTAAACAAATTTGTACACCGTACTTCTCCATAACTGGAAGAGAATTTATAACTGATATTCCTGAAGGAACAAAGAAAAATTCAATCTTAGATGTTAGAGAACCTCCAAGCCCCTCTACCATTTCAAGCTTTATCACCTTTGTGCAAAGTAGTAAAAATAATATTACCATTCCTATAACTGATGATGGCATTGGTATTGGCAAAACCTTTACAATAAGGTTAGATATAAGCATTATAACTGAAAAAATTAGAGCTTGCATTATAAATCCATAAGCCTTCTTCTCTTTCATTTAACTCACTCCCTAGTTTTATTTTTAATATTTTTATTATGATTTCTTCTTGATTACTTAATTATAAACCTAGGGACATGAGTTTTTATTGTTTCTTGAATGAAATGCATAAAACTCTACATAAAGTACATTTATATATTCATTATTTGTTTAAACTCTTTTATATTACTTCTACTTACTGGTATTTCCGCCTCCACCTGTTGAAGTCTTAGATTATATGTATTATTAAACCAGGGAATTATTTCTCTAATTTTTGTTATATTCACTAGGTACGATCTATGACATTTAAAAAATTTTCCCCTTGGAAGACTATTATAAAACTCTGATATACTCATATTTACAGAATACTCATCATCTTTAGTATAAACATAGGTTACCCTTTCCTTTGCCTCACAATAATAAATTTCATCTATATCCACAACTATTATTTTTTCATTTTTCCATAAACTTATTCTACTAGAAACTGCCATCTTGTGTCCTTCATTATTTTTTTCATTATAGATAAGCTCTAGTTTTTTTAACATAGATTTTATTCTCTCTTCAGAGTATGGTTTTAATATATAATCAAATGCTTCTACTTCAAAAGCCTCTACTGCATGTTCCTTATATGCAGTTATGAACACTATATATGGCTTTTTAGAAAACTTGCTTATGTTTTTAGCAAGTAACACCCCATCAAGGGATGCTATATTGATATCTAAAAAAATAACATCTACCTGATTTTCTTGAATAAATTTAAGTACATCTATACCATCCTCAAATTCATCTACAATTTCAATATTGCTATAATTTTTTATAAAATATTTAAGTTCCTCTCTAGCTAAAAATTCATCTTCTACTATTATAGCCCTCACCAAATCACCTCTTTACAAAAAACTCTATTTTAGTACCCTTATCTAATCTCTCTATTTTAAGTCCCTCCCCATAAATAAGCTTTAGTCTTAAATGTACATTATAAAGACCTATATTATTATCTGGCATATTATCATTATAAACCTTCTCTATTATCTCATCATCTATTCCAATTCCAGTATCCTCTATGACTACCTTAACTTTTTCTTCTTTATTCTTTACTCTTATTGTAACTGTACCCTGACCTTTATTTTTAAGAACGCCATGAACTATAGCATTTTCAACTAAAGGTTGTATTATAAGACTTGGCATCTTTACTTCCACTTCATCTATATCATAAACCACTTTAAGCTTATTCCCAAATCTAGCCTTTTCTATCTCTATATAATCTCTAACTTGATTAAGCTCTTTTCTTATATGTATAAACTCATCATTTAATTCTAGATTAAATCTTAAATAACTAGAAAGATTTATTATAAGCTCCCTTGCCTTATCCGGATCTATCCTTATAAAAGAAGTTATGGCATTCAAAGCATTAAAAAGAAAATGAGGATTTATCTTAGTCTGAAGAGCCTTAATCTCCGCCTTATTAGCCATTTCCTTTATCTGTTCAACTTTAGAAACCTCCATTAAGGTAGAAATAATCTGAGAAAGTCCAACTCCAAGACTTTGAATAGAATAGGTTATTTTATGTGCTCTAATATAATATATTTTCAAAGTTCCTATTACATTATTTTCATCCTTAAGAGGTATTATAAGGGAAGACTTTATTTTATCACTTCTATTATCTGCATTGTCATTATTTATACTCATTTCTCCTGTGTTTATAACATTTTTAGTGGCATCATTTATAATCTCATGTCCTATATTGTAATATTCACTTCCCACTCCCACATAAGCTAAAATATTATCCCTATCTGTTATGGCAACAGCATCTGCCTCTATTTCTTCTTTTATTATATTGCATATTTTAATTAGAGAGTCACTATTAATTTCTCTAAAATAAGGTAAGGTTCTATTGGCAATATCAAGGGCGAGCTTTGCCTGCTTTGCAGCTACCTTTTCCTTTTCCTCCTCAACACTTTCAACTAAAAGAACAATAAAACCAACACTTACTTCCCCAATTATCATAGGGAAGGCTATCTTAGACACTATGCCTACTCCTAGGCTATGAGGTTCTGTAAGAATCAATATAAGTCCCATGGTAAGAGCCTCACAAAACATCCCTGCTGCTATACCAGCTATCCATCTATGCTGCTTTTTAACTTTTTTATTTATATATCCTGCTACAAGTCCAGCAACTATGCTACTTATAAGACAAGGTATAGAGGTTATTCCATTTATATCTATTAAATATCTATGTATACCAGAAGTTAATCCTGTCACTATACCTACAAGAGGTCCAAATAATATTCCTCCAGATATTATAGTTACTATTCTAATATTTACTAAGGATCCTTCTACGTTTACTCCTGTATAGGTTCCAAAAACTGAAAACAAAGAAAACACTATGCATAAAACAACTAAATCTTTTTTTCCATAAACATCCTTTTGAAAAATTTCTTTAAATTTAGGTATTCTTGTGATTATAAATAAGCATATGAGAAGTAATGCAGCTCTTTCTAATAGTTTTATTAGTATTTCAAAATTATAGGCCATTATCTCTTCACCTTCTCTATTCAATATTTAATTCTATTCTTATAATATATTTACTCAAAATATATTATATATTACTTAAGTGAGTTCTAATATAAAATTTTATCTGATGGCTAGCAACTGTAACACCTCCATCCTCTTAAAAGGCGGGGGATAACAGTTGCTACGCCCCTAGATTAACTCATCTAACCTTAAGATAGTGGAAAAGAACACTATATTAAGGAAGATTCGTTCTATCTGATGGCTAGCAGCTGTAACACCCCCATCCTCTTAAAAGGTGGAGGATAACAGTTACTACGCCCCTAGATTAACTCATCTAACCTTAAGATATTGGAAAGAACACTATCTTAAGGAAGATTCGTTCTATCTGATGGCTAGGAACTGTAACTAGATAGATGCATAAATAGGGGTGACATTAAAGTCACCCCTATTATCTTATACTATTAAATTTTAAATCTATGGACTATATCATTTAATTTTTCTGCAGTTTCTGCTTGTCCTTGTGCTGTTACAGAAACTTGATTCATACCCTCTGCAGTTTCCTTAATACTATTTAATATACCCTCAGTACTCTCTGCAGTAATTTCTGAGTTTTCTGCAACCATCTGTATTGCATTACTTATTTCACTAATGGTATTATTAACCTCTTCAGACATTAATGAAATTTCTTTAGACATTGTATTTAAGAATTCAGCATCCTTATTATATCTATCTACAGTTTCAACAAAAAGCTCATAGTCTCCTAAGATTTGATCATTTATAAAGTTTAATATATCTACAGAGTTGTCAGATAAATTCTTAAATGCATATTGAACCTTTCCTATAGTTCCTTGTATTTCACCTACTGTTTTAGAAGATTCCTCTGCAAGCTTTCTAACCTCATCTGCAACTACTGCAAAACCACGACCACTTTCTCCTGCTCTAGCTGCCTCTATGGCTGCATTTAATGCTAAGAGATTAGTTTGTTCTGCTATGCTAGCTATAGATTCAGCCATAACTAAAATCTCTGAAACAACTTTTCCATCCTCAATAGACTTTACTATATTCCCTTGCTTATGCTTGTATAAATCCTTTGTCTTAGAACTGGATTCCCTAGCTTCTTTACTTACATTAGTTGCTCTTTCACTTATTTCCTCTGACTGGTTACGTCCATCCATGGCTTTACTAGATAATATATTTATACTAGCACTTACCTCTTCTACAGAGGCATTTACCTCCTCTGATAGGGCACTAGCATCCTGAGAGCTAGAGGCTATCCCATTTGTTGCCTGCTCTACTGTTTCTGTTTGAGATGTAATCTCTTCAACCATAGCTGAAAGCTCTTCACTGGCTGCACTCATATCTTGAGAGTTCTCTGATATAGTTAGTATTATACCTCTTAAGTTCTCAGCCATTTTATTTATATAATTGGCCATCTCTCCAATCTCATCTTGAGATTTAACCTCTAGTGTATTGGTAAGATCTCCTTCTGCTATTGACATAGCTATTGTCTTTACATCGCTTATATTATTAGTTAAATATCTAGCAAATAATATTACTGCAATTATGGACATGATAACTGCTAGAATCCCAACACTTACAAGCTTAATTAATAAACTTTGTACTGGACCATATAGTTCTGATTTGCTAATGTACATCCCTATAGCCCAATCTACATTAGGTATAGTCACATAATATGCAATATTTTCCTCACCGTTTTCCTCAAAGGAAGATTGGCCATTTTTATTCTTAAGTACTTCTTCTCCTAGTTTTTTTAGACTTTTATTTTCATCTTCTAATATACTTTTAGTCATTACTTTGTTTTGGTCTTTATCTGCTAAATATGTTCCTGAACTATCAATTAAAAATGCTCTTCCTGTATCCCCTATTCTAATTCCTTCTATCATATTTTTTATTGTAGAAAGCTCTATATCAGAAGTAACAACACCCATGAAATTTTTATTTTCATCGTAAAAAGGACTACTAGAAGTAACCATACTTATATTAGTTACTTTATCAACGTATGGTCTTGACCATTGAACTTCTTTGCTACTATTTACTCCTATTTTGTACCATTCCTCTTGGTTATAATTGCTATCATCCTTACTATAGTCAGCTGTATATTTTGCACTGCCATTTTCCCTAAAAGCATAAGGACCAAAGAATTTTTTATTACTATTAAACTTATATGGCTCATACCATACACCTATACCTAAGGTTTCTTCATTGGTTAGAACAGTATTTTTAAGTAAATTAATATAATCTTCTTCGTTAATGGTCTTATAGAATGTTTCAACTGTCTTACTAAGAGATTGAGTTATCTGTTGATGCTTTAAAAGCTTCTTTTGTATCTCCTCACTACTTGCCTTCAGCTGGTTTTGCATCTTAGATTCTATTTCCTTATTAATCAAATTTTGTGAACTAAAATAGCTTATAATTGTAACAATAATCATAGATACTATTATAACTGGCAATATTGAAAATAAGGTTCTACTTCTTAAATTTTTAAATTTCAATTTAATCCCCCCATATTTGTAATATGGTCCCTAGAAACTAAAGATTAAATCTATTGTTTAATTATCGAATCTGCTAACATTTTCTTTACTTATTTTTGCAATATTTTTCAATTAAATTTATAACTTTAAAATCAAAAATCCTATTTATAGCTGTACTCTATACAAACTTAATCTTTTAAATAAAATTTCTTATATATTTCCCAAGTATTCTTATGAAAATTATACTCCATTATAGTTATGTTCTTCATTTCGCTTTTAAATGATGCCTGTTTTTTTATTACATAATCCCATATATCTTTAAACTTACTACTTATTCTTCTACTAACTAAGGTACAATGAAATTTTATATCCTCTCCCTCATTGCTACTCCACTTAAGATCCTTTATATCCTTTAATAATTTATAATACTCCCTATGTAACTCCTTAGCTTCTATAGAGGGTAACACATCCATAAATATTACATTATCTCTAAAATGATTATAATCTTTTATTTCAATGGCACAGGAATTTTTATTCTCTACAAATTTTTCTGTAACCTTCTCAACCTCCTCTATAGATTCTATCTCAAAAGGAGCCTTTAATGTTATATGCATAGGAAGCTTTTGAGGTTTCACATTAAATCTTTCACATATTTCTTTCACTAAATTTTCATGAAAATCTTTTGCCTCCCCCTCTATTAAAGTTACAATTACATATCTTTTCATATCTACTACACCCCTTTTTTAATTTATTATAAAATATATTATTCCTTCATAATATTCTTTACCTTAATTCTAAATATATATTAAGGTAAATTTCACCAATATTCTAGTAAGTTATATTATAAATTATAAGGAGTGTTGTGTATGAATGATGATGGTTCTAAAGACTTAAAAGAAAACTCCGCTAATAATAGAGATTTTGACCTGGAAATACTTCTAAGTGATTATGAGTTATTTGGAATATATATTACTATATTAGGTTATATGCTTTTAGCAGAAGGTGCCAAAGAAACAAAACGTGTTATTTTACTAGAAAAGCAAGGTGTAGAAAATATTACAGATAATTCTGCTATAACTAGTAGCCTTGCCAATAAAATTATACTAATTGGCATTACTCTATTAAGTAATGTTGCATTTTCAAGACTTCAGCAAGAAAAGAAGGGGCTAGATCCTACAGAGAACCCTTTATCTATTTCAGGAGTTTCTGATACATATATAGGATATGCTATTAATGTTTTAGCTGAAGCTTATAAGGTAATAGGTAGTGAAAAAATAATTTCTAGTCTCCAAAATATTGACATAGAGTAGGTTTAATTTATCTGCTGGCTACTAGCTTGTAACACCCCATACTCTTAAAAGGTGGGAGATAACAGTTGGCATGCCCCTAGATTAACTCATTTTACCTTCAGATGGTGGAAAGAACACCATCTGAAGGAAGATTCCTTCTATAAAAATAAGGCTAAGTTTATTGAAACTTAGCCCTATCTTCTATACTATATTTTAAACCCATGTAAATCATTATTTATAATTTAGATAAAAAACTATGATATTAATCCCCACTCCTTAAGAGCTTTATCTATGCCTTCTTTAGTGGTGCTGAAATCTATTCCATGATCTTTTAATTTTTTATTACTTATTCTTAAATCCCTTGATTTCTCCTTATACTTTTCTTTATCTTCTGATATCATTTCCTTATAATCATAGTTTAAATTTAAAGATTCACCTATATAAGAAGCCACTTCATAAGAACTCATATTATTTTCGCTACCGCAATTATATATTCCACCTTTAAGCTTCATTATCTTTTCAAAATTATCTACTATATCATATACATAAGTCATTCCTCTAAACTCATTAGAACATATGGTTATTTTCTCTCTTCTCGTTAATGCATTTATGGCATTAAATAATATATTAGAATTTACCTTTTTATTTCTCTCTGGCATTCCGAATAACCAGGTTAGTCTTAATACTACAGAATCCTTATTGTATTTAAATACCTCTTCCTCTCCTTGAAGCTTCTGTCTTCCATACTCCGTGTTAGGACTCGGTATAATATTCTCAGAATAAGGCCCTACTTCCTCATTTCCATTGTAAACTTGTTCACTACTTAAAAATATAACTTTACAGTTTTCATTTTTAGCTGCCTTTGAAATATTTATAGTTCCATTTACATTTATATTAAAGGATAACTCCTTATTATTCTCACATTTCCCTGTGTCTGCAATAGCAGCTGTATGTATTACATAATTAGGTTTTATCTCTTTAAATATATTTAATACCTTCTTTTCATTAGTTACATCTAAATCTAGCCTACTAAAGCTATAAATCTCGTATCTATCCTTTAAAGACTCTTCTAATCTATTAGCTAAAAATCCATTTCCACCTGTTATTAAGATTTTTTCCATTAATGATGCCCTCCTTTAAATATATTATAGCTCTTTAATATACTCCATCACTGGATCAATATTATTAATAAAATCATCTATGGTTTCTTCTATGATTACATCTGGAAGTAAAGTCTTAACCTTATCATCATCTATAACCTTATAGAACTTAGTAGAATAGCTCACGCTAAATCCACTGTTTGGTAGATTAAATCTCTTTATTTCTCCGTAACAATTAGGCTTCCCTCCTGTAGCTTCTCCTATAATTAAAGCCTCTGTGTTATTCTTTAAATCATATACATTTAAAAGTGCTGATGAAAATGTCTTTCTCCCTATAATTACAAAGAGTCTATGTTTCTTGTTTAGCCTATGGTTATTTTTTATATATTCTATAAATGGCTCAAGAAGAGTTGAATCTCCACCTAAATTATCTCGAAAATCCACTGCAAGTCTTTCTATATGGTTATCCTCTATAAAGTTCATGGTATCCTTTATAAACTTTTCTATAGGTAAGTCCTCCATGTCCCTACAAGAGTTATATTTAAAATATAGGGTCTTATTGCTTTCAATATACTCCCTCCAATAAAGCTTATCTTTATTTTTTCTATAAAGAGGATTTTCTATGGAAAGGCATTGTTTATTATTAATAATTTCTTTTAATTCTTTTATCTCTAAGGCTTTTATAGTCCTAGTCTTAACTTTTCCTCTTATATCTTCTAAGGTCACTGTTACTTCATTAATATCATCTATTATAAGAGCACCATATAAAACTTCTGTAGCTTTCAAATACTGAACCACATTACACCTAAAAAAGCTTTGATTTTCATGGGATATAATTTCTCTTAAATCCTCTAAAATATCTTCTATCTTAGTATGATTTATCTTTAGAACTTTATGATTTTTTATATCATCATATCCATTAAATCCTTCTGTAATATATACTCCATACTTAAAACAATAAAACTCTATAGGAAGAAAATACTTTACTGGAAAAGCTAGGGCAGTATGAGCATCACCAATGCTAGCAACAATCCTACTTAATTCAACCTTCATATCATTAAAATCTAATTCATTAACTGATTTCTTTAAATCATCTATATATACTAAGAATTCCTTTTCCTTTATATTATGAAATAAATTACAGTGGTTTTCTATTAAATTATCTCTAAGAAAATCTATATCTTCTATCCACTTATACTCCCATGTATCTTTCATAATTTTTCTCCCTTTCTAATGTTTTAAAGTTGAATAAATAGAGGTTGCTAATATAACACTTCCACCCATAAGTACTTGGGAAGGAGGCATCTCCTTCAATATAATAGCTGCAAATAAAACACCATAAACTGGTTCTAAGCTACATATTATACTGGCTGCTTGAGTTTTAACTCCTTTTAACCCATTTATAAATAAAGAGTGAGCTATGGCCGTAAAAAATAATCCTAATATTATAATAAAAATAATATCTGTAGTAGAAAATACTGGCTTGTATATAAAAGCAAATGGAATTAAAACTATTGTTGCTACTAACTGTTCATAAAAGGATATAATAAGTGATGAATATTCCCCTACAAACTTTTTATTCATAATTGAAAGAATTGCATAGGTTAAAGCTGAAGTTATTCCATATAATACACCCTCAGTTATATTACTATGTATGTTAAAATCAGGTAGTATTAGAGCAACTCCCCCTATGGTAATTAAAGCAACTACTATATCTTTCCCCTTAATCCTTTCCTTAAAGAAAAGTGGCTCTAAAAAGGTTACAAATACAGCAAAGGTTGAAAAGGTAAAAAGCCCTATAGAAACTGTTGAAACCTGTATTGCCTTAAAAAATGTAAACCAATGAAGAGCTAAAATTCCTCCCATTATTGAAACGTATATATAATCTTTCTTACTTTTTAATTTTATACTCTTCTTAAAAATAATAATACCTATAAATAAGAATATACTAGAGAAGAAAACTCTTCCAAGAACTATTATTATTGAACTTTGATTAATAAGCTTTCCAAATAGACCTGAAAGCCCAAATAAAAGTACAGCTAGATGTATTTCAACTATACTTTTTTTGTTACTTTTCATATGTGACATCCCCCTTTTAATATATTGTATAGAATTTTATTTAACTATTTAAGAGAAACTATTAGTAGTTAATAATATTAACTATTGGTATTTCATAGTTTATAGTTTATTATTATACTATGAATTAAAATATAAGTCTCTATTTTAAACTACTAATAAACCCAGAGAGGATGATAACTTAAATGAATAAAATAAATTTCAAAAAAACTACTACCTTAAATCCAATAATGAAGAAAGTTTCTACCCAACCAGCTGGAGACCATACCACTACTGGTACCTATGAGGGTGAAACGTTAAATGGTAAGAGACATGGAAAGGGAGTCTTTACTTATGCCAATGGTACAGTGTATAAAGGTGAATTTAAAGAAAATTTAATGGATGGATATGGTGAGATGACTTGGCCTGATGGGGAAAAATACAAAGGATTTTGGGTTAATGATTATAGAACTGGTCATGGTGTATATACTTGGACTGATGGTGAAAGATATGAAGGACAATGGAAAAATGACTTAAAACACGGTTTTGGTACTTATACCTTTTATAATGGAGATATCTACTGTGGTCAATGGGTAAATGATTTCCGTGAAGGCTATGGTACTGAGATTTATCCTAATGGAAATAGATATATAGGTCAATGGGAAAATGATGTTAGACATGGCGATGGAATATATATGTCTAAGGATGAGGAGCCTTTTGTAGGAAAATATGCTGATGATGATAGGGTTAAATAGTAAAACTTCTTCTAAAACTATATTTTAAGTAAACTATAAATAAACCTACTAAGTATTATTAAGTTAAGTAATACTTAGTAGGTTCTTATTATTATCTTCTAAAATTTTTAATAATAGGGTTATCTAAAAGAGTATCTACATACAATTTTTTACTTATCTTTACTAATACTTCTGAATAAGTAGGATAAGGATGTATCACCTTTGTTAGCTTTTTTAAATTAATTCCTAAACTTTTTATAGTCTGCACTTCTGATATGATTTCTCCTGCCCTATCTCCAAGAATACTTGCTCCTAAGATATATCCCTTCTTATCACATATAATTTTAACTACTCCTTTAGGATTATTTTTAAATTTTGCCCTATCTAAATTTTTATAATCTTCAATATATACTCTTATAGAATCTCCGTAAGTTTCTCTTGCCTCATCCTCTCTAAGGCCTGCTCTTGCAAGCTCTGGCTCTGATAATGTACACCATGCTACCTTGGAATAATCCATTTTTTCTTTTATAGGAAGTAGTGCATTCTTAACTGCTGTAATCCCTTGAATGTTTGCCATATGCGAGAATAAATATGGTCCTACCACGTCTCCTACAGCATAAACTCCTTTTACTGATGTCTCAAGATATTTATTAACCTTTACTCTCTTTGAGTCATAGTCAATATCCACACCTTCAAGATTAAGTCCTTTTATATTGGGTACTCTTCCTATTGCTATTAAAATATTTTCCGCATATATACTATGATCCTTATTATCTTTTTCAAAAGTTAGTCTTACTCCATCTTTATAATTTTCTATCTTTCTAGAATTACATGAGGTATATATATTAACCCCTTCATCTACTAATACTTCCTCTAAGGCTTTTGAAAGTTCTTTCTCTTCTTTATGCATTATATAAGGATTTTTTTCAACTAAATATACTCTAATTCCTAATCTATTCATAGCCTGTGAAAGTTCTACCCCTACAGACCCAGCTCCAAGTACAATTATGCTCTCCGGGAGCTTCTCCTTATAAAATATATTTTCATTAGTTAAATACTCTATATTATCTATCCCTTCAATGGATGGTATCTTAGGAGAAGATCCTGTAGATATAAATATTTTATCCGCCTTTATAATCTCTCCCCCTACCTCTAAGGTATTCTTATTTATAAACTTACAAAAACCATTTATATACTCTATTCCATCTTCCTTTAAAACTTCTATGCTTTTAGCTTCATATACATTCTCTACTACTTCCCTAACCTTTTTTAATATATGGTAAGTATCTGGAACTATATTAGTATATTCCTTAGCCTTATATATATCATTAGCTATATTTATAAGAGCTTTACTTGGGACACATCCTCCAAAGGTACATTCTCCCCCAGGTCTATTTTTATCTATTAAAACTACAGATTTATTGAAGCCTTTTGCTGTATAACCTATGGTTAATCCCCCTGCCCCTGCTCCTATAACTGCTACATTAAATTTTCTCATTAGTTATCCTCCTATTAAGTTACATATAAACTCTAATATTTTCTAGGATTAAAATGTATTTATATACAAATCTCATAGTATATCAATAATACGAAAAAATACATTAGTTATATGATATACTAATGTATTTTTATCTGATGGCTACCACCTGTAACACCTCCATCCTCTTAAAAGATGAGGTTAACAGTTGCTACGCCCCTAGATTAACTCATCTAACCTTCAGATGGTGGAAAAAACACCATCTAAAGGAAGATTCGTTCTATCTGATGGCTACTAGCTTGTAAAACCCCCATCCTCTTAAAAGGTGAGGAAGAACAGTTACTACGCCTCTAGATTAACTCATTTAACCTTCAGATGATGGAAAGAACAAAATCTGAAGGAAGACTCCTTCTATATTGTTAAAACAAATCTTTAAATTAAGTTATGCTTTATCTTTTATATTAACCATAGATTCAGTTAAATCCTTAAAGAACCAACCTTTATCATATCGTAAATATCTAAAAAGTAATGGCACCATAAATAAACCTCCCAAAGTTCCAGCTATAATATCTTCCATAGTATCTTGAAGACTTCCTCCTTGAGAGTTAAGACCTAAAAGATTATCTGTAGTAAACTCAAAGATTTCCCAGCATCCAGCCATAGCAACTGAAAAAAATAAAGCAAAAAGAGTAATAACAAAAGGATCTATATTATCTTTAATATTTTTATTATTAAATCTTATAAAAATTATATATCCCACCATAACTAGAACTGGACCTGACATCCCATGTAAAAATAAATCCCACCATGAAATTAACCCATAGAAATTATTTATTTTACCTAAAAACATGGATATAAATATAAAAAATTGAATTAAAAAATTTAAAGAATTAGGTATACTTATTCTACATAATTTAAAGAATACTCTTATACCAATTATTGTTCCTAATGTTAACAGTGATGAAAATATATAATGACCATTTCCCTCTATGAACCCTATTATAGTATAAACTATGCATAAGACACATAAAATCACCTCAAAAACTAAATCTCTTGTAATGTTTCTTTTCATAATTGTCTCCTTCAATATTACTTATAATTCTCTATCCCTAATATCTATCACTTTATATAATACAATGCTTAAGTAAATAAAAATATATTATCTATAAACTTTTTCTATAGATAAACCATTTCAAAGCTCAATCTTTGAATATATCTTGAATAATGAGAACTGGTGGTCTAAATCTAATTATTATGTGGTTTATCTATAAAAATAGTATTATTATTCTCATAATTTAATTCTACTTTCTTAAAATATCTTTGTCTAATATTACTATAGATATATCTTAATCCTTCCCTTTATCCTATATTTTTAAATAAAAAAGATAAAGCCCTTATCTCTTTTATAAATCTTTATAGGTTTGGTTATTTTTTAATATGTATTACTTTAAAAATATCTCTAAAAGCTAAGATAGTCTTTATATTATCATGATTTTAAAACATATTTATATACTTTCTATTAATATACTATAAAGGAATATAATATTTCTAGGAGCAATTATAATGAATAATTCTTTTAAAAAATCCATATATAAACCTTATTCCTTATTAAAGCATAGAGTATATTTAATATCTAAAGATTTTAGGCAGGATAAGTCTTATATGTCCTCAGCCTCAGATTTTGTAAATAAAAATAACTTTTCAAGCCCTACAAATTACTTTATATGGGTAGATACTAAAAATTTCAAAACAAATGTTTTTCAAGGCTCTAAAAATAACTGGAAGATTATCAAAAGCTACTTATGCTCTATTGGTAAACCCTCTACCCCAACACCAAAGGGTCATTTTAATGTGGGAATTAAGGGACTTTATTTTGGTGTTGAACATGGTTATAAATGCTGGTATTACACTCAAATAAAAGGAAACTATCTATTTCACTCAATAATATATAATCTTGATGGTTCTGTAAGAGATGGTCGCCTTGGAATGAGAATATCTGATGGGTGCGTAAGACTTGCCATAGAAAATGCAAAATGGATATGGGATAATGTTCCGAAAAGCTCCTCCATATATATATCTTAACTACTAAAAATGTCTTATTACTTTTATATAAAAATAAACACTATGCTTCTCTAAAATAGAAACATAGTGTTTATTTTGGGTTATGTTTATAAATCACTAATCCACTCTTTTTTTAGAATTGAGTAAACTGCTAAACTGCCAAACCTATTATTTCTAATTTGAACTTCCCTTAATGTTCCCTCATAAACCATTCCACACTTTTGCATCATTTTTCCAGAGGTCACATTATTAATATCATGCCTTGCACAAATTCTATTTACTTCAACCTCTTCAAATAGGTATTTTATTATTGCTTTAAAAGCCTCTGTTGTAATACCTTTATTCCAATAACTACTAGAAATGCAATAGCCAATTTCACAAGCCTCATAGATATCTTCTAAATTAACAATGGATATACTGCCAATTACCTCATTAATATCTTTTAGTTCTATTGCCCAATTGTAAACACTATTATCCTCATATTCAGATATCCATAGATTAATAATCTCCTCAGAATTCTTAATCTCTTTATGAGTTTGCCAGGATAAATATTTCGTTACATTGGCATCGCTTCCCCAATTCTTAAACATATCATTTGAATCGGTATCTTTAAATTTTCTCAAGATAAGTCTATCGGTTTCTATTAAAATAGTACCTTTATGTTTCATCAAATCCTCCCCTTTATTTCTCTTCGTTATCCTATCCTTTTTAATATTCTCTTAATTTTTTTCTATTTTTCAAGTATACTTTTAAGCTCAGAGAAATTAGAAATCTCATAGGTTGGTTCTATTTTAGTTTTATTTACAATTTTATTTGGATTAAACCAACATGTATCTATACCAAAGTTTATACCACCTTGTATATCAGAAGTTAAGCTGTCTCCCACCATCAATACCTTGCTTTTGTCAGTGTACTTTATATTGTTTAAAGCTAGCTGAAATATTCTAGAATCTGGCTTTGATACCTGAACTTCCTCAGATACTACTATATGTTCAAAGTACTTTGATATAATAGACTTTTTTATTCTATTATCTTGAACATCCTTAAGACCATTAGTAATTATCATAAGTCTATATTTTTTATGTAGCTCTTCTACAATTGTTACGCTATCATCATATAAAAAGGATGCAATGGCTAAATGCTTCATATATGATTTTGCAAATTCTTCCTCATTAAATTTAAGGCTCAAACTATCTGATAATCTTTTAAACCTTTCAACATTTAAATCTTTCTGAGTAATAAGTCCTTCTTCGAGCTCTTTCCATATGGCAGTATTTATATCCTTATATACCTTTAAATGATGATTTTCATCATATTCTATTTTAAACTCAACCATAGTATTTTTAAAAGCATGTCCTTCAGACTTTTTAAAATCAAATAAAGTCTCATCTGCATCAAATATTATAACCTCATATTTCATAATACCCCTCCCAATATAGTTAATTTTTCTAATTATATCATATAAATTTTTATAAAAGAGTCTTAAGATCGAAATTTTACAAGGCTTTATAAATAAAAAACAATATTGGCCCCCAAATAATCAATACTTAAAATTAATTATTTAGGGGCCAATAAGTTATATTATGAATATAATCATATATTCAGTTATTTTTTACCTCACTTTTTAGTTTTAGCCGTTGATGTCCATTGATTATCCGTTTCAGTCTTATTCTTTCTTTCCTTTACTTCTCCTGTATTTTCCACAGAAGATGCCCATTGGTTATTACTCTCACTCTTTTTATTCTTCGTCATTTTTTATTCCTCCTCTCCTCTTAACTACAATCTTATTTTCTGCTAATGAGAGGATTTAATGCTATGAAATATTTGTAACTTCCAACAGTTGCTACGCCCCTAGGATAAAAAATCTATATACCTAATTCCTTAAGAAACCTCTGAATTTCTATATCGTTTAGATAAGTATCTCCTACAATCCCATGTTTTTTACTTGCCTTTTTATATCCATGAAAATCAGTTCCTCCTGTATAAAATAACCCCTTAAGTTCTGCTTCTTTAATAAAAAACTCCATGTCTTCCTTTGAATGTACAGTATGCTTTGCTTCTATTCCATGAATTTTCAAATTAGCAACCTCTTTATAGATTTCTCTATTAAGCTTTCCTGGATGAGCCAACACTATAGATGCTCCAAATAACTTTAATATATCTATAGCTGATGAAGTACATAGTCTTTTACTACACCTATAATAATCAACTTTGCGTCCAAGTAAAGCTTTTATATCATGAATTTTTCCAAACTTTATATAATATAATAGTTCTTTAAATATGCTCCACTTATACCTATCATCTTTAAAATATGCTAATATATGAACACGCCTTCCATTATATACTGTTGAAACTTCAACTCCTGGAATCACCTTAATATTTAACCTTTCTCCTTCCTTAATAGCTTCATCAACGCCATTTACATTATTATGATCTGTAATGGAAAGTATATCTACACCCTTTTCTTTTGCAAGTTGAATTATTTCTTTTGGGGTAAGTTCTCCATCAGAAGCAGTAGAATGTATATGAAAATCCCCTTTAATAAACATAGTTCTCCTCACTTATAGTACTTAATATATAATATTCCTAGAAGCTGTAATTTGACATATTACAAAGTTTGTAATATTATTTAAACTTCTTTCTATTTCCTCATGTGCTATAATATACAACGTAGTAGGAAAATCTAAAGTTAAAGTCACTTGATTTTTTAATAATAAAACATAAAGGAGATTTAAAAATGAAATTTAAAAAAACTTTAAGTAAAATCTTACTTATTTTATTTACTATAACTTTAATAGGCGCCGTACCTTCTAAGGAAGCCAAGGCTGATGCATACAAAGTCGTAACTCTAGGTGCGGATTTAACTAAAGAGCAGAAGGAAGAAATGCTTAAATATTTTGGAGTAACCAGAGAAGAAGCTAATGTTCTTGAAGTTACAAATGAGGAAGAAAAAAAATACTTAAGTGGTGTAGCTTCTTCAAAACAACTAGGTACAAAAGCCATATCTAGCTCCTTAGTTGAGCCAACAGATAAAGGTGGTTTGAATATATCTACTCATAATATTTACTGGGTTACTGATGGTATGATAAGAAACGCCTTAATTACTGCTGGTATAAAAAATGCAAATGTTGTAGCTGCTGCTCCCTTTAATGTTTCTGGTACTGCAGCCCTTACTGGAATATTAAAAGGATTTGAAAACAGTGCAAAGGGTGAAAAAATAGATGAGGATAAAAAGAAAGCTGCTAATGAAGAAATAGTAGTTACAGGTGATATAGGAGAAAAAATAGGACAAGCTGATGCAGCTAACTTAATAAATGATATAAAAAAGGATGTAATTAAAGAAAAGCCTAAAAATGAAAAAGAGATTGAAAAGATAGTAGAAAAAGAAACTAAAAGCCATTCACAATTAAGTGATGAGGATGTACAAACTATAACTGGGTTAATGGATCAAATCAATAACTTAGACTTAAACTTTAAAGATCTTAAGGATCAATTAAATCAAGTTACTAATGATTTAAAAGACAAGTTAACCAGTGAGGAAGCTAAAGGATTTTTCTCTAAGGTAGGAGATTTCTTCTCTAATGTTTGGGACTCAATAACAGGTTTCTTTAGTGATGTTTTCTCTAGTGATACTGAAGAAAATAACTCTGACTCAAAGTTTAAAGAAGAGACTACCTCTAAAGATAATAATTCCTCTTCTGATTCTAATACTACCAAAGAGGATAATAAAGAAACTAATACAAGTGATAACTTAGAGGGAAACAAAACAGAAAATAATCAATAGATTTATAAAATTACATAAATCTATATAATGAATATAACTGTATATTATGTAAAAGTACTATTGAATATATTAAAACTCACTAGTACTTTTTTCTTGCTCAAATTTTTTTATTTCATATTGATTTTTTATTCTTACATGAATATAAGATTTTTAACTTATACCTGAATTTACCCCATTAAAATTTAATATAAGAACACCATAGTAATTATTTTTTCCCTTAACTTATTGACATAAATGCACATATTTATGTAATCTATTAATTGTGATTAAAAGCTTCTTATATTACAATAAGACTTTATTTTTTTACTGAAGGGGGATCATAATGAAAAACAAGGGATATTTTTTAGTGGCTATAGCTGGTATCCTCTGGGGAACCATTGGAATCTTTGTTGATAGCCTTATACAGAATGGGTTAAGCCCAGAGCAAGTTGCTTTTACTAGATTGTTTTTAGGATTTATAATATTATCTTTATATTCTTTTTTTACAACGCCAGAGAATTTAAAAATAAACAAACCTACTCTTATATACTCTATAATTATAGGATTTATATGCCAGGCCACCTTTAATTTTTGTTATTTCAACTCAATAAATAAAATTGGTATATCTTTATCTGCAGTACTTCTATATACATCACCTTTATTTGTAGCTTTATTTTCAAATATTGTATATAAAGAAAAAATAGATAAAACAAAGAAAATTTCCTTAGGTATATGCTTTATAGGTGCATTTATAGCCGTTACAGGAGGAACTTTTAATTTTTCTTCTCTAAATCTTATAGGTGTTATCCTTGGAATAGGCTCTAGTATAACCTATGCATTAATGCCTATAATAAGTAAAAAAGCTTTAAATCATTGCAATAGTTTAACTCTTATAATCTATGGGTTTTTATTTGGAGCTATATTTATGACTCCTTTGGCTAAACCTTGGAATATGTTTCACTATCTAGGAGATACTTCTACCTTAATACTTATGATGGGTCTTGGACTTATACCGGCAGCTCTTGCTTATATCTTCTATTTATCTGGTATAGCCACTGGAATGGATCTATCAAAGGTTGGAATTATAAGTTCTGTAGAATTAGTAATATCTGCAATTTTAGGTTGGACTATTGCAGGAGAAAATTTTTCTATAATTAAATTTTTAGGTGTTTGTTTTATGATAATATCTGCTATTATGGTAAAATCCACTGAAGAGGAAGAATTAAATTCAGATATTACCTCTCAGGCTACCTAGAAAATAAGCTTTAAATATTTTGTAATATTTAAATACATATTAAATAGGATTTATTAAAAGGAGTAAGGTAACCCCTACTC
>NZ_JBFNEO010000020.1:0-21695 GCF_040797585.1 Clostridium sp. | reverse complement strand
GAAGGTGGAAGAACAGTAGGATCAGGAGTTGTTACTACTATAACTAAATAATTAAGTTATTAATTATTTAATAGAAATTCAACAATGAAATTTTTGCTATTAAATTTTAAAAGTAAGAATTTGTTAAAATATTGTAGTACCAATGAACTTGAGGGAGTTTATGCCTCATATATAAACCTTAGCTTATAGCGCAATGAGTATAAGGTTTATATATGAGGAAAAAGTTTTAGTATATACTAAAAGCCTTATAATATTTAAGCGCGATGAATATTATAAGTAGTTCAGTAAAAGGCCTTTTAAAAAGCATAGGGGGATGACATGACATCCTTCTGTGCTTTTATTTATATATGATAAATAATCTAGACATATATAGAAAATTATCATAAGTGATTATAAAAATTTATACTTTTAAAATTATAGATGAAATTTACAAAAAATATTTCTTGAAATTAATAAGGAAAGTATATATAATTTAAAAAGTGTTCTGTATAGAAGTTTATATATAAATAACTTATTATAAAAAAACTATTGTAAAAAGTTTTGAAATATATTATAATGTAATAGTTGTGAAGCTATAACAGTGATGAAACAAGAGGTTGCCGCGCTTACGGGGAATTCTTGTTGAGCATGTTTGGGTCTTAGAACCCGACGACGGGAATTCTATTTTCAAGGTTAGGTTGATTCATTTTATGAAACACCCGGAGCAGTTTATAGAACGTCCGCTGTTGTGCGTAAATAAGTAAAGCGTACATGAAAAGGAGGGAACAAAATGTCAAAACAAAAAATAAGAATAAGATTAAAGGCGTTTGATCATACAATATTAGATCAATCAGCAGAGAAAATAGTTGAGACTGCAAAGTCTACAGGAGCAAAGGTATCTGGTCCAGTGCCACTACCAACTGAGAAGGATGTTATAACAATCCTAAGAGCTCCACACAAGTATAAGGATTCAAGAGAGCAGTTCGAAATAAGAACTCACAAGAGATTAATCGACATAGTTAATCCATCACCAAAGACAGTTGATGCATTAATGAGATTAGATCTACCATCAGGAGTAGACATAGAAATAAAGTTATAAACGTACATAAAATAATTGTACGCGTAATAGATAACTATTACGAACTATTATGATTGCTGTAGATAGGGTGATCCGCTAATATGTTTAGGAGGTGTAAAGCATGAAAAAAGCAATATTAGGAAGAAAAGTT
This sequence comes from Clostridium sp., assembly GCF_040797585.1. Taxonomy (GTDB): domain Bacteria; phylum Bacillota; class Clostridia; order Clostridiales; family Clostridiaceae; genus Clostridium_Z. Next base: position 20,487 of record NZ_JBFNEO010000020.1, on the reverse strand, counting down.
GGAATGACTCAAATCTTTAACGAGAACGGAAAGGTTGTTCCTGTAACAGTTGTAGAAGCAGGTCCATGCGTAGTTCTTCAAAAGAAGACAACAGAGAAGGATGGATACGAAGCGATCCAAGTTGGATTTGGAGAAATAAGAGAGAAGCTAGTTAACAAGCCAAAGAAGGGACACTTCAATAAGGCCGGAGTAGCTTTCAAGAGATATATAAGAGAGTTCAAGCTTGAAAATTCTAGCGAATACCAAGTTGGTCAAGAGTTAACTGTTGACATGTTCCAAGCAGGAGAAAAGGTTGATATAACTGGAACTTCTAAAGGAAAGGGATTTGCAGGAGTTATTAAGAGATGGAACTTCAGCAGAGGACCAATGTCACACGGTTCTAAGTATCACAGAGGAGTAGGTTCTATGGGAGCTTCTTCTGATCCATCAAGAACATTCAAGAACAAGAAGATGCCAGGACATATGGGAAATGTTAAGACAACAGTTCTTAACCTTGAAGTTGTTAAGGTAATGACTGAAAAGAATGTTATTTTAATAAAGGGTGGAATACCAGGACCAAACAAAGGTCTAGTAATAATAAGAAATAGCGTTAAAGCTTAATTTCTGTTAGAAAGGAGGATGCAGAATGCCAAAGGTAGGATTATTTAACATAGAAGCAAAGCAAGTTGGAGAAATCGAATTATCAGAAGTTGTATTTGGTGCTGAAGTGAAACCACACGTAATGCATCAAGTAGTAGTTGCTCTTTTAGCAAACAAGAGACAAGGAACTCAATCAGCTAAGACTAGAGCAGAGGTTTCTGGAGGTGGAATAAAACCTTGGAGACAAAAAGGAACAGGTAGAGCAAGACAAGGATCTATAAGATCTCCACAGTGGATACACGGAGGAATTGTCTTCGCACCAAAGCCAAGAGACTATAGAGTTTCAACTCCTAAGAGTATGAGAAAAGTTGCTATGAAGTCAGCTTTAACAAGTAGAGTTCAAGACAACCAACTTTTAGTTCTTGAAAGCTTAGAATTATCAGCTCCAAAGACTAAGGAAATGGTTAAGATATTAAACGCTTTTGAAGCTAAGAAGACTTTAATAGTTACAGCAGAATCAAATGAAAACATATATAAGTCAGCAAGAAACATAGAGGGAGTTTCAGTAATACCTGTAAACAACATAAATGTTTATGACTTATTAAAGTTTGAGAAGGTATTAATAACTAAGGACGCTGTATCTAAGATTGAGGAGGTGTACGCATAATGAAGTTAACTAGCCATGATATAATAAGAAAGCCAGTTATAACTGAGAAGTCAATGACTGCAATGGCAGAAAAGAAATACACTTTCATCGTACACAGCAGCGCTAATAAGGTTCAAATAAAGAAAGCTGTTGAAGAAGTATTTGGTGTTAAAGTTGAAGATGTTAAGACTATAAACATGTTAGGCAAAACTAAAAGAGTTGGCGTACATGTTGGTAAAAGAGCAGACTTCAAGAAAGCTATCGTTAAGTTAGCGGCAGACAGCAAGGCTATAGAATTCTTTGAAGGAATGCAATAGGAATAATAAATAAAGCAAGTATTGGCGGTTTCGCCAGATAAGCTGAAAAAGGAGGGAATTTATATGGCAGTTAAAACTTTTAGACCTACTACCCCATCAAGAAGAGAAATGACTATGTCAACATTTGAAGAGATCACAACAAGCTCACCAGAAAAATCTCTTTTAGTGTCTCTAAAGAAGAGCGGTGGTAGAAACGCACAAGGTAAGATAACTGTTAGACACCATGGTGGTGGTGCTAAGAGAAAGTACAGAATAATAGATTTCAAGAGAAACAAGGATGGTATACCAGCAAAAGTTGTTTCTGTAGAGTATGATCCAAATAGAACAGCATACATAGCATTAGTTGTATATGCTGATGGAGATAAGAGATACATAATCGCTCCAGTTGGATTAAAGGTTGGGGATACAGTAGTATCAGGACCAGACTCAGATATAAAACCTGGTAACACATTACAATTAAGAAATATACCAGTAGGTTCTGTAGTTCATAACGTAGAACTTTCACCAGGAAAAGGTGGTCAGCTTGTAAGAGCAGCAGGTTCTTCAGCACAATTAATGGCTAAAGAAGGAAACTATGCAACTTTAAGATTACCATCAGGTGAAGTGAGATATGTAAGAGTTGAGTGTAGAGCAACAATAGGAACTGTTTCTAACCTAACTAACGATATAGTTAATATCGGTAAAGCAGGTAGAAAGAGACATATGGGAGTAAGACCAACTGTAAGAGGATCTGTAATGAACCCATGTGATCACCCACACGGAGGAGGAGAAGGTAGATCTCCAATAGGAAGACCAAGTCCAGTAACTCCATGGGGTAAACCAGCTCTTGGATATAAGACTAGAAAGAATAAGAAGTATTCTGATAGATTAATAATAAAGGGAAGAAACGGAAGATAGTCTTAGAAGAGAATTTAAGTTCTCTTCTAAAGCTACCTTAATAAAGTTCTATGAAGGGAGGCCAATACATGAGTAGATCATTAAAAAAGGGACCTTTCGTGCATGAGGGTCTTTTAAAGAAAATAAATGAAATGAATAAAAATAGTGAGAAGAAGGTTATAAAGACTTGGTCAAGAAGTTCAACAATCTTCCCTCAAATGATAGGACACACAATAGCTGTTCATGATGGAAGAAAGCATGTTCCAGTATATGTTGTTGAGGATATGGTTGGACATAAGCTTGGTGAATTCGTATTAACAAGAACTTATAGAGGACACGTTAACAACGAAAAAACTTCAAAGAGAAGATAACCTTGGAAAGGAGGAAACATTAATGGAAGCTAAAGCTATAGCTAAATATATAAGAATGTCTCCAATGAAGGTTGGAGTTGTATTAGACCTAATAAGAGGAAAAAGTGTTAATGAGGCTTTTGCTATACTTAAATACACTCCAAAGGATGCTGCTGATGTAATATACAAAGTATTAAAGTCAGCTGTTGCAAATGCGGAGAACAATAACAATTTAGATCCAGCTAGATTAGTTGTTGCGGAAGCACACGTAGGTCAAGGACCAACATTAAAGAGATTTAGACCACGTGCTCAAGGTAGAGCATATAGAATAAATAAAAAGACTAGTCATATAACACTAGTTGTAAAAGAAATAGCTTAAGTAGAAGGAGGGACATAGAGTGGGTCAAAAAGTTAATCCTCATGGACTAAGAGTTGGCGTTATCAAAGATTGGAGCGCTAAATGGTATGCTGATAAAAATAATTTTTCAGATTACCTAGTAGAAGATAATAAGATTAGAACTTTTGTAAAGAAGAGACTATTCTCAGCAGGAATATCTAAGATTGAAATAGAAAGAGCTGCAAAGAGAATAAAGTTAAACATATATACTGCTAAGCCAGGTGTTGTAATCGGCAGAGGTGGATCAGGAATAGAAGCTCTTAAAAAAGAGTTAAATGATATAGTACCAAACAAGAACATTCTAATCAACATAGTTGAAGTTAAGAATGTAGAAGCTAATGCACAATTAATGGCAGAAAATATAGCAGCACAATTAGAGAAGAGAATATCTTTCAGAAGAGCTATGAAGCAAACAATCCAAAGAGCTATGAAAAATAGTGTTAAGGGTGTTAAGACTGCATGTTCAGGAAGACTTGGTGGAGCTGAAATAGCTAGAACTGAGCAATATCATGAAGGAACTATTCCACTACAAACTCTAAGAGCTGATATAGACTATGGATTTGCAGAAGCAGATACTACTTACGGAAAAATCGGAGTTAAGGTTTGGGTTTATAATGGCGAAGTTCTTCCAACAAAGAAAGTTGAAAAGAAGGAAGAGGCTAACGCGTAAGAAAGGAGGAATCGGTTATGTTAATGCCTAAAAGAGTAAAGCATCGTAAGGTACAACGTGGTAGAATGAAGGGTAAAGCTACAAGAGGTAACTTTATTGCATACGGAGATTATGCTATACAAGCTACAGAATGTGGTTGGATAACAAGCAACCAAATAGAATCAGCGAGAATAGCTATAAATAGATATATAAAAAGAGGAGGAAAGCTTTGGATAAAGGTTTTCCCAGATAAGCCAGTAACTCAAAAACCTGCTGAAACTCGTATGGGATCAGGTAAGGGTTCACCAGAGTACTGGGTAGCAGTAATTAAGCCAGGTAGAGTGTTATTCGAATTATCTGGAGTTAATGAAGAAGTAGCTAGAGAAGCTATGAGACTTGCATCACATAAACTTCCTGTGAAGACTAAGTTCGTTACAAGAAGAGACTTCGAAGAAATGGGTGGTGAGAAGAATGAAGGCTAGAGAGTTAAAAGAACTAAAAACAAGCAGCCCTCAAGATTTAAAAGCGAAGCTAGGTGATCTTAAGGCTGAGTTATTCAACTTAAGATTCCAATTAGCTACTGGCCAATTAGAGAATCCAATGAGAATTAAAGAAGTGAAAAAGTCTATTGCCCAAATAAAGACTATAATAAGAGAAGAAGAAATAAAGGCTTTTGAGCAGTAATCTGAAAGGAGGTATAACCTGTGGAAAGAGGAAATAGAAAGAGCAGAATCGGTAAGGTTGTTTCAGATAAAATGGATAAGACAATAGTAGTTGCTGTTGAAACTAAGGTTCGTCATCCGCTATACGGAAAGACTATGAACAAAACTACAAAATTCAAAGCTCATGATGAAAATAATGAAGCTAAGTTAAATGATAGAGTTGAAATAATGGAGACTAGACCATTATCTAAAGATAAAAGATGGAGATTAGTAGAAATAGTTGAAAAGGCGAAATAGGTCTTTTAGACTGAAAGGAGGGTATTTGCATGATTCAACAACAAACCAGGCTAAAGGTTGCAGATAATTCAGGTGCAAAAGAAATTATGTGCATAAGAGTTTTGGGTGGTTCTAAAAGAAAGTATGGAAACATCGGTGATATAATAGTTGCTAGTGTTAAAAGTGCAACACCAGGCGGAGTTGTTAAAAAGGGAGATGTTGTTAAGGCCGTTGTAGTTAGATCCGTTAAAGGATTAAGAAGAGGCGATGGTTCTTACATAAGATTTGATGAAAATGCAGCAGTTATAATAAAGGACGATAAGCAACCAAGAGGAACTCGTATCTTCGGACCAGTTGCAAGGGAGCTAAGAGATAAAGAGTTTACAAAAATATTATCATTAGCACCTGAAGTTCTATAAGATAGGGAGGTGTCTAAGTAATGAAAGTTCATGTAAGAAAGAACGACACGGTTATGGTTATATCTGGTAAGGATAAGGGCAAAACTGGAGAGGTTTTAGCAGTTATGCCTAAGACAGGTAAGGTTCTTGTAAAAGATGTAAATGTAGTAACTAAACATAAGAAGCCAAGCAGAGAAAATATGCAAGGTGGAATAGTTAAAGAAGAAGCTGCAATATACAGCTCAAAGGTAATGTTATACTGTAAAAAGTGTAGTAATGTTACAAGAATAAGCCATAAGTTATTAGAAGACGGAGCAAAAGTAAGAGTTTGCAAGAAGTGTGGAGAAACATTCTAATATTTGAAAGGAGGTAGCCCCAATGATCGCAAGACTACAAGAGAAGTATAATAACGAAGTAATTCCAGCAATGATGGAAAAGTTCGGATATAAGAATATAATGCAAGTTCCAAGACTTGAGAAAATAGTGATAAACATGGGAGTTGGAGAGGCTAAGGATAATCCTAAGACTCTAGAAGCAGCAGTTGCTGATCTTCAGTTAATATGTGGTCAAAAACCAATATTAACAAGATCTAAGAAGTCTGTTGCAAACTTCAAGATAAGAGAGAAGATGGCTATAGGATGTAAGGTAACTCTAAGAAAGAATAAAATGTATGAGTTTGCTGATAAATTCGTAAGCATAGCTCTACCAAGAGTAAGAGATTTCAGAGGAGTATCTTCTAAGTCTTTTGATGGAAGAGGAAACTATGCACTAGGAATAAAAGAACAATTAATATTCCCAGAAGTTGAGTATGATAAGATAGATAAAGTTAGAGGAATGGATATAATCTTTGTAACAACTGCAGAGACTGACGAGGAAGCTAGAGAGCTATTAAGATTCCTTGGAATGCCATTTGCTCAATAATTAAGGAGGGAAGATTGTGGCACGTAAAGCTTTAATAGAAAAGTGGAACAAGACACCTAAATATGCAAGCAGAGCATACACAAGATGTAGATTATGTGGAAGACCACACTCTGTGTTAAAGAAATTCGGAGTTTGTCGTATATGCTTCAGAGAATTAGCTTATAAAGGTGAAATCCCTGGATGTAGAAAGGCAAGCTGGTAATATATTGTTATCGGATAAAGAAAGGAGGCACATAACATGGTTTTAACAGATCCTATCGCAGATTTGCTTACACGTATAAGAAATGCAAATGCTGTAAGACACGAAGTAGTAGAAGTTCCTTCTTCAAACGTTAAGAAGGCTTTAGCAAATATATTATTGCAAGAAGGATATATAAAGAATATAGAGGAATACTCAGATGGAGTAGTTCCAATGTTAAGAATGACTCTTAAGTACGGTGCTAACAAGGAAAGAGTTATAACTGGTTTAAAGAGAATATCTAAGCCAGGATTAAGAGTTTACTGCCAAAAGGAAGATATTCCTAAGGTATTAAACGGATTAGGAGTAGCAGTAGTATCTACTTCTAATGGAATAGTTACTGACAGAGAAGCTAGAAAGCTTGGAGTTGGTGGAGAAGTTATCTGTTACGTATGGTAATATATAATTTAGTATAAAAGAAACTTGAAAAATAGATTATAGTTTAATATAGATTAGCGAGATATAGATATCCGCACACAAACAAGGAATGCAGGAGGTGCTATTATGTCAAGAGTTGGTAGATTACCAGTAGCCATTCCTAATGGTGTAACAGTTACTGTAACACCAGAGAACGTTGTTACAGTAAAAGGACCAAAGGGAGAGTTAACAAAGGCTATGTCTACAGAGATAAACATAGCAATTGAAAATAATGAAGTTGTTGTTACAAGACCAAGTGATCATAAAACTCATAGATCTCTTCACGGCTTAACAAGAGCATTAATAAATAATATGGTTAAGGGAGTAACAGAAGGATATCAGAAGACTTTAGATCTTGTTGGTGTTGGTTATAGAGCACAGTTACAAGGTAAGAAGCTTGTTATGAATCTTGGATTCTCTCATCCAGTAGAAATAGAGCCAGAGGAAGGCGTTACTTTTGAAGTTCCAGCTACTACTCAAGTTTTAGTTAAGGGAATAGATAAAGAAAAAGTTGGGGATGCCGCAGCTGATATAAGAAGTTGGAGAAAGCCAGAACCATATAAGGGTAAGGGAATTAAGTACTCTAACGAAGTTATCAGACGTAAGGAAGGTAAGACTGGTAAGAAATAATAGAAAGGAGTGAAGCTAAATGATAAAGAAGCAAGATAGACAAGAACAAAGAGTTAGACGTCATCTAAGAGTCCGTAAAAAAGTTTCAGGAACTTCCGCAAGACCAAGATTAAGTGTCTATAGAAGTGAAAAGAACATATATGCTCAAATAATAGATGATGTAGCTGGAAAGACTTTAGTTGCTGCTTCTAGCTTAGATAAAGAGTTCACTAATAAAGTAGGTAGTAACAAAGATGCTGCTAAGTTAGTAGGAGAAATGGTTGCTAAGAGAGCTATAGAAAATGGTATAAAGGATGTTGTATTCGACAGAGGTGGATACATATACCATGGAAGAATAAAAGAACTTGCGGACGGAGCAAGAGAAGCCGGCCTACAATTCTAATTTAAGGAGGGAAATACATGAGAATCGATCCTAGCACTCTAGATCTTAAAGAAAAAGTTGTACACATAAATAGAGTTACTAAGGTTGTTAAGGGTGGTAGAAACTTCAGATTCAGCGCTTTAGTTGTTGTTGGAGACGAGAACGGACACGTTGGCGTTGGTATAGGTAAGTCTATCGAGATACCTGAGGCGATCAGAAAAGGAATAGAAGATGCCAAGAAGAACCTAGTTAAGGTTGAGTTAGTTGGAACAACTGTTCCTCACCAAATATACGGTAAGTTTGGAACTGGTAATGTATTAATAATGCCAGCGTCTGAAGGTACTGGAGTTATAGCAGGAGGTCCTGCAAGAGCAGTACTTGAACTTGCTGGATTAAAGGACGTTAGAGCTAAATCTTTAGGATCTAACAATCCAAAAAATATGGTTAATGCTACTATCAATGGATTAGCAAACCTTAGAACAGCTGAGCAAATTGCTAAGCTAAGAGGTAAATCTGTTGAAGAGATTTTAGGTTAAGGAGGGATTTGCCTTGGCTAAAATAAAGGTTACTTTAGTAAAAAGCTTAATAGGTAGAAAAAAAGATCATATAGCTACTGTAAATGCGTTAGGTCTAAAGAAAATAGGAACTTGCAGAGAGCATGAGGGAACACCTCAAATATTAGGTATGATCAAAAAAGTTGACTACTTATTAAAAGTAGAAGAAATTTAATAAGTAAGAGGAGGTGTAGGTACCATGAGACTTCATGATTTAACACCAGCAGCTGGAAGCAGAAAAGCTCCAAAAAGAGTTGGTAGAGGTACTGGATCAGGATTAGGAAGAAATGCTGGAAAAGGTGAAAAGGGTCAAAACTCTAGATCAGGTGGCGGAGTAAGACCAGGTTTCGAAGGAGGCCAAATGCCTTTATATAGAAGACTTCCTAAGAGAGGATTCACAAATATATTTGCAAAAGAATATGTTACAATAAATGTTGACAGATTAAATATCTTTGAAGATGGAACAGAAGTTACTTTAGAATTATTACTTGAAAGAAGAGTAGTAAGTAAGTTACTAGATGGAGTAAAGATATTAGGAAACGGAAACTTAGAGAAGAAGTTAACAGTAAAGGCTACAAAGTTCTCTAAATCTGCAGCTGAGAAAATAGAAGCAGCTGGAGGAAAAGTCGAGGTGGTATAAAATGCTATCAACCCTACGTAATGCATGGAAAGTTCCAGACTTAAGAAAAAGAATTTTATACACCATATTGTTAGTAACAATTTTCAGGATAGGAAACTTTATTCCTGTTCCTGGAATTGATACAGCTCAGTTACAAGGTATGAATAAAGAAGGAAGTCTAATTAATTTCTATGACTTAATTGCAGGAGGGGCGTTTAGTAGATTTAGTATATTTGCATTGGCTGTTTCACCATACATAAATGCTTCTATTATAATGCAGCTCTTAACCATGGCAATTCCTCAATTAGAGCAATTGTCAAAGGAAGGTGAAGATGGCAGAAAGAAGATACAAAATGCTACTAGATATTTAGCTATTCCTCTTTCAATTTTCATGGCTTATGGTGTTGTTGTATTAGCAATGAACAGCGGAGCTGTAAAAGATACATCACCATTAGGAATCCTTTTATTAATGGTTCCTTTAATAGCAGGAGCTACTTTCTTAATGTGGCTTGGAGACCAGATCACAGTTAAGGGAATAGGAAATGGAATGTCAATTATAATTTTTGTAAATATGATATCCAGATTTCCGATGATGGTATATCAAGTTATTTCACTTAAGAAGACAGAAGAAATTGATATAATAGGAATTTCTTTATTCATAGTAGTAGCGATAGCATTAATTATATCAGTAGTAATAATGACTCTTGCTGAAAGAAGAATACCTGTACAATACGCTGGTAAGGCTATTGGAAATAAGACCTATAAGGGTCAATCAACTCATATTCCAATAGGTATAAGTGGATCAGCAGTTATAGCAATAATATTTGCTTTATCTGTATTACAATTTCCACCAACTATTGCACAATTCTTCCCTAATTCTGGTTTTGCTACTTTTATAAATAAATATAGTATATTTAAACCTGACAGTGGATATTATATGATAGTTTATGCGATTTTTGTTATATTCTTTACTTGGTTCTATTCTCAAGTAACATTTAAGCCAGATGAGATGGCGGAGAATATGCATAAGTCAGCAGGATTTATCCCTGGAATTAGACCAGGTGAACCAACTGCCAAGTTTATAGAGAGAGTTTTAGATAGAATTTCTGTTTTAGGAGGAACTTTTGCAGCTTTAATTGCAATATTCCCACTAGTTATAGATGCATATACACCATTTGAAGGCATACAGTTCGGTGGAACAATGCTATTAATTTTAGTTGGTGTATCACTTGATACAATGAGACAAATAGAGTCACAGTTAGTAATGCGTCATTATCAAGGATTTCTTAAATAGTAAAAGTTGGAGATGATGCCGGTGAAGATTATATTATTAGGTCCTCCAGGTGCAGGAAAAGGTACTCAGGCTAAATCAATAAGTAACAGATATGATATACCTCATATATCAACTGGAGATATATTTAGAAAGAATATATCAGAGCAGACTCCCTTAGGAATAGAGGCTAAGAGATATATTGACAATGGACAGTTAGTTCCAGATTCTTTAACTATAGATATAGTTAAAGATAGATTATCTCAAGAGGATTGTAAGAAAGGTTTTCTACTTGATGGATTTCCAAGAACAGTTGCTCAAGCTGAAGCTCTAGGAATATTCCTTCAGAATAACGGCGAAAGCATTGATTGTGCTTTATTAATAGATGTTCCAAAAGACTTCATATTAGAGAGAATGACTGGAAGAAGAGTTTGTCTTTCTTGTGGAGCAAGTTATCACATAAAGTTTAACCCATCAAAGGTTGAAGGTAAATGTGATGTATGTGGTAGCGATATAATTCAGCGTAAAGATGATAATGAAGCTACAGTTAAAGAGAGACTACAAGTATATGACAATCAAACTCAACCATTAATTAATTACTATAATGAAGAAAAATTACTTAAAGTAGTTGATGGAACTAAAGCCATAAATGAAGTTTTTGAGAGTATATGTAATATACTAGGGAGAGATAAGTAATGATTCATATCAAAAATAGTCAAGAAATTGATTATATGAGAGAGGCAGGAAGGGTTGTTGGTGAAACTCTTCTAATGTTTAAAGAAGTTATAAAGCCAGGAATGACTACTGCTGAAATAGACAAGATTGCAGAAGAATTTATAACTAAGCAAGGAGCTAAGCCTTCTTTTAAAGGTTATGGTGGCTTTCCTGCTACACTATGTGTAAGTGTAAATGATGAGGTTGTACATGGAATACCAGGAAACAGAGTTCTTAAAGATGGTGACATTGTTACTTTAGATTGTGGAGCTTATGTAAATGGCTTTCATGGAGATGCTGCAAGAACATATCCTGTAGGAAGCATTTCCGATGAGGCTTCAAAACTTATAAGAGTTACTGAAGAAAGCTTCTTTAAAGGCATAGAAAATGCAGTTATAGGCAAGAGACTTACAGATATATCTCATGCTATACAAACTCATGTTGAAGCAAACGGATTCTCAGTAGTTAGAGATTTTGTAGGTCACGGCATAGGCAAGAGCCTACATGAAGATCCTGAGGTACCGAATTTCGGAAGACCGGGCAGAGGCCCAAAACTGGTTGAAGGAATGGTGTTAGCTATAGAACCTATGGTTAATACAGGTAAGTTTCATGTTGTGACAAAGGCTGATGGTTGGACAGTTGTAACTGCTGATAAAAGTCTTTCAGCTCAATATGAAAATACAGTAGTAATTCTACCAGAAGGTCCAGAAATTTTAACTCTAATAAAATAGAGGGAATGCTGCTTAGTTATAAATTCATATTGCAATTTTAGCATAAGAATTTATGGCTAAGGTAATCATAGAGGTGAATGATTTGCAGGACAATGGCTTAATAGGCACAGTTGTAATTTCTAAATCAGGAAGAGACAAAGGTAATTACTACATTGTCATAGAGCAAATAGATGAGAATTACGTGTTACTTGCTGATGGAAATAGAAAAACACTAGAGAGGCCTAAGAAGAAGAAGCTAAGACATTTAAATATTACGAATGATTTAGCTGAGGATATAAAAAAGACTTTGATATCTAATAAAAAAGAAGTAGATGTCATTATAAAAAAGTTTTTAAAAGCTAAAGGCATTGTTTAAGGAGGTTTGATTACCTTATGTCAAAAGATGATGTTATAGAAATGGAAGGTAGAGTATTAGAATCTTTACCAAATGCAACATTTGAAGTAGAATTAGAAAGTGGGCATAAAATATTAGCTCACCTATCAGGAAAGTTAAGAATGAACTTCATAAGAATAATTCCGGGAGATAAGGTAACTGTGGAATTATCTCCATATGACCTAACTCGTGGAAGAATTACTTGGAGAGCAAAGTAATAAGGAGGGTTAACTATGAAAGTAAGACCATCAGTTAAGCCTATTTGCGAAAAGTGCAAAGTTATAAAGAGAAAAGGAAGAGTAATGGTTATCTGTGAAAATCCTAAGCACAAGCAAAAACAAGGCTAAGATTATCAAAGATATTAAGTTTTAGGTGCGGCTGATAAAGAAGGGATTGCTCACTTCTTTAGGACTTAAAATTTCATATATAAATAAAAGGTTATAAAATTTATTGATGTACAAAAGTATTAGTGTATTTCAATTACCAGGAGGTGTAAGTTGTAATGGCAAGAATATCAGGTGTTGACCTACCAAAGGAAAAAAGAGTTGAAATAGGTTTAACGTATATATTTGGAGTAGGACTACCAACTTCTCATAAGATTCTTGAAGCTACAGGAGTAAATCTTGATACTAGAGTTAAGGATTTAACTGAAGAAGAAGTTAATGCTATAAGAGATTATATAAATAAAAACTTAAAAGTTGAGGGAGATCTTAGAAGAGATGTTGCTCTTAACATAAAGAGATTAGTTGAAATAGGATGCTATAGAGGTATTAGACATAGAAGAGGACTTCCAGTAAGAGGTCAAAAGACTAAGACTAATGCTAGAACAAGAAAAGGTCCTAAGAAGACTATCGCTAACAAGAAGAAGTAATAAGTAAGGAGGTAATCTAATGGCAGCTCAGAAGGTTAAAAAGACCAGAAGAAAAAAAGATAGAAAAAATATAGAGCACGGAGCAGCTCATATTAAGTCAACTTTTAATAATAGTATAGTTACTTTAACTGATACAGCAGGAAATGCATTATCTTGGGCTAGTGCTGGCGGACTAGGCTTTAAGGGTTCAAGAAAGAGTACTCCATTTGCAGCGCAAATGGCAGCTGAAACAGCAGCTAAAGCAGCTATGGAACACGGACTAAAGAGTGTTGAAGTATACGTTAAGGGACCTGGTTCAGGTAGAGAAGCAGCTATAAGATCATTACAAGCTGCTGGTTTAGAAGTAAGTCTAATAAAAGACGTTACTCCAATACCACATAACGGATGTAGACCACCAAAGAGAAGAAGAGTGTAATTATTTATTAACATAACAGGAGGTGTAATTAATGGCAAGATATACTGGCGCTACTTGCAGACTTTGCAGAAGAGAAGGTATGAAGCTATTCTTAAAAGGTGATAGATGCTTTACAGATAAGTGTGCATTCGCAAGAAGAAGCTATGCACCTGGTCAGCATGGTCAAAGCAAGAAGAAAATATCTAACTACGGAACACAATTAAGAGAGAAGCAAAAAGCAAGAAGAATATACGGAGTTCTAGAAAGCCAATTCAGAACATATTATGAAAAGGCTGATAAACTAAGAGGAATAACAGGTGAGAACCTATTAATGCTTTTAGAATTAAGATTAGATAACGTAGTTTATAGACTAGGTTACGGAAATTCTAGAACAGAAGCTAGACAGTTAGTTACTCATGGACATTTCTTAGTAAATGGAAAGAAAGTTGATATCCCTTCATACAAGGTATCAGTTAATGATGTTATAACTGTTTGTGAAAATAGTAAGGCTAAAGAGAAGTTTAAGGTATTTGCTGAAAATCCAAAGACTTTACCAAAGTGGTTACAAGCAAATCCAGAAAACTTTGAAGGTAAGGTTATAGCTGAACCTGCTAGAGAAGACATTGATGTACCAGTAAATGAAACATTAATCGTCGAGTTATACAGCAAGTAATAGCTTTTAAAATTTGTACTTGGGTAGAACTTAATTTCTACCTAAGCAAATTTATAGAATCAGTTGCCCTCATAAAAGGTTGCCATTTTTTAAAGTTAAGGAGGGTTTGTAAATGTTAGAAATAGAAAAGCCAAGAATAGAATGTATTGAAGTTAGTGAAGACGGAACCTACGGAAAATTTATAGTAGAACCGCTTGAAAGAGGCTATGGAATAACTCTTGGAAATTCACTAAGAAGAATTCTATTATCTTCCTTACCGGGAGTAGCTGCTACTTCTGTTAAGATAGATGGTGTATTACATGAGTTCTCAACAGTTCCTGGAGTTAAGGAAGATGTTACAGAACTTGTATTAAACATAAAGGCTCTTGCATTAAAGATGACAGGAGAAGGTCCAAAGACTATATATATAGATGCTAAAGGACCAGGAGTTATTACTGGAGCTGATATAAAAACAGATGGAGATGTTGAGGTTGTTAGTAAAGATCTTCATATAGCAACTTTAGATGATAATGCTAAGTTATATATGGAAATCACAGTTAATAGGGGAAGAGGATATGTCTCTCAAACTAAAAACAAAAGTGATAACCTACCACTTTCTTCAATTCCAGTAGATTCTATATATACTCCAGTTAAAAGAGTTAACTTTACTGTGAACAACACAAGAGTAGGCCAAATAACAGACTACGACAAGTTAACTTTAGAAGTATGGACTAATGGAACTATAAAAATAGAAGAAGCTATAAGTTTATCAGCAAAAATCTTAATAGAGCACTTTAAGTTATTCTTAACTCTAACAGATAATGCTGATGATGTTGAAATAATGATAGAAAAAGAAGAAGATAAAAAAGAGAAAGTACTAGAAATGACCATAGAAGAGCTTGATTTATCAGTTAGATCATATAACTGTTTAAAGAGAGCTGGTATCAATAGTGTTCAAGAACTTGCTCAAAGATCTATGGATGATATGATGAAGGTTAGGAATCTAGGAAAGAAATCTCTTGAAGAAGTAGAGAGAAAGCTTAAAGACCTAGGATTAAGCTTAAGATTAAACGACGAGTAAGGAGGTAAAGTCATGGCAGTTCAACGTAAATTAGGTCGTCCTACTGACCAAAGAAGAGCTATGCTAAGAAATCTTGTTACTAGTTTCTTAAAACATGGTAAGATAGAAACAACTGAAGCAAGAGCTAAGGAAACTAGAAGAATAGCAGAAAAAATGATAACTCTTGCAAAGGCAGGAGATCTTCATTCAAGAAGACAAGTACTTTCTTTTGTAACAGAGGAAGATGTAGTTACAAATTTATTTGATAACGTAGCTCCAAAGTATACAGAGAGAAATGGTGGATACACTAGAATGTATAAAGTTGGTCCTAGAAGAGGAGATGCAGCTGAAACAGTTATACTAGAATTAGTATAGTATAGTGTTCTTTAAGGGGATTAAGTTAAACTTAGTCCCCATTTTATTATATAAAAATAAATATTTCTTATATTATTGTATAACTATGAAAAGTTTTTTATAATAGGGTAAGTAGTAGAAAATATCTAGTCATAACTCTTTATTAGATTATTTCTAGTACTTATTCTTTAGAATTAAGGTTTAAAACTTTAATAGGATACCTAGTTAAGAGAAAGGTAAGTAAAACTTAAGTTTAAGGGTTTTACTTTGTGGAGGTTATGATTTATGAGAGATAAGATGATTTTATGTAAGGATCTGACCTATAAGTATACTACATATGAGGATAGTGAAGAAAAATATGCTATAAATGGAGTTAATCTAGAAGTAACTGAAGGAGAATTTCTTGTAGTTTTAGGTCATAATGGCTCAGGTAAATCTACCATAGCTAAGCATATGAATGCTTTACTTCTTCCAAGTGGAGGAAAGATTTACATAGATGGTATGGATACTAATGATGAAAATAATACATGGAAGATAAGAAGTACTGCAGGAATGGTATTTCAAAATCCAGATAATCAGTTAGTTGCAACTATTGTGGAGGAAGACGTAGCTTTTGGACCAGAAAATTTAGGAGTTCCATCGGAGGAAATAAGAAAGCGAGTAGATGAAAGTCTTGAAAGAGTTGGAATGTATGATTATAGAAGGCATGCACCACACCTATTATCAGGAGGACAGAAACAAAGAGTAGCAATAGCTGGAATTCTTGCAATGAGACCTAAGTGCATAATACTAGATGAGCCAACAGCAATGCTTGACCCATCTGGTAGAAAAGAAGTAGTTAGAACAATAAAGGAATTGAATAAGGAGTTTGGAATAACTATAGTTCTTATAACTCATTATATGGAAGAGGCGGTAGAGGCAGACAGAATTGTTGTAATGGATAATGGTAAAATAGTAGTTGAAGGAACTCCAAAAGAGGTTTTCAGTAAGGTACCTTTAATGAAAAACATAGGACTTGATGTACCTCAGGTTACAGAGCTTGCTTATGAATTAAATCAAAATGGTATAAATATAAATGAAGAGATATTAACTATAAATGAAATGGTGGATGCGTTATGTCAATTAAAGTAGAAAATCTAACACATATTTATATGGCTAAGTCTCCATTTGAAAAAATAGCTTTAGATGATATATCTATTGAATTAAATGATGGAGAATTTATAGCACTTATAGGTCATACTGGATCAGGAAAATCTACTCTTATACAGCACTTAAATGGATTACTAAAGCCTACTTCAGGAAAAATAATAATAGATGGAACTAATATACTTGATAAAGGGGTAAAATTAAGTGATATAAGAAAAAAGGTTGGACTAGTTTTTCAGTATCCTGAATACCAACTTTTTGAGGAGACTATTGAAAAAGATATACAGTTTGGTCCTAGAAATTTAGGATTATCAGAAGAAGAGATTGATATTAGAGTAAAAAGAGCTATGAAGATGGTAGGGCTTGATTATGAGACTTATAAAGATAAATCGCCTTTTGAACTAAGTGGAGGGCAAAAAAGAAGGGTAGCTATTGCAGGAGTAGTTGCAATGGA
This sequence comes from Clostridium sp., assembly GCF_040797585.1. GTDB lineage: Bacteria > Bacillota > Clostridia > Clostridiales > Clostridiaceae > Clostridium_Z. The sequence continues at coordinate 3,578 of NZ_JBFNEO010000020.1, read as the reverse complement.
GCCTAAAATTCTAATATTAGACGAACCTACAGCAGGATTGGATCCTAAAGGTAGGGACGATATATTATATCAAATAAAGAAACTTCATAAAGAATATAATATGACAATAATCCTTGTATCTCATAGCATGGAAGATGTAGCTAAGGTAGCTGATAGAGTAGTAGTTATGAATAAAGGAAAATGCATATTAGATGGAAAGCCAAATGAAGTATTTAAAAATATAGAAGTCTTAGAAGAGGTTGGTCTTGCAGCGCCTCAAGTAACTTATTTAATAAAGGCTCTTAGAGATAGAGGAATTAACATAACAGATGATATTTTTACTGTTTCTAAAGCAAAAGAAGAGCTCTTAAAATATTTTAAGGGGGCGAAAACTAAATGATTAAGGATATAACTATAGGTCAATATGTTCCAGGAGATTCATTTATACATAGGCTTGATCCAAGAACTAAGATACTTACAGCTATACTTTTTATAATTCAATTATAAGCTTTCTTGGATATATATTTGTAGTGGCTTTTTTAGGACTTATTGTATGGATAGCTAAATTATCCCCTAGGTACTTATATAAGGGATTAAAACCAGTTTTTATGTTAATAATAATAACTGCTCTATTAAATGTATTTATGATACAAGGGGAAGAATTGTTATTTCAATGGAAGTTCTTAAAAATATATAAAGAAGGTGTTAGTACTGCCCTGTTTATGGTATTAAGACTTATATTTCTTATAATGGGATCATCATTACTTACACTTACAACATCACCTATAGAACTTACAGATGGTATAGAGAGGCTTCTGAATCCATTTAAGAAGATAGGAGTGCCTGCTCATGAACTTGCTATGATGATGACTATAGCATTAAGATTTATACCAACTTTAATGGATGAAACAGATAAGATAATGAAGGCTCAAATGGCAAGAGGAGCTGACTTTGAAAGTGGAAAGCTTATCCAAAAAGCAAAGAGTTTAATACCTCTTTTAGTACCATTATTTATATCTTCCTTTAGAAGAGCAGAAGAGCTTGCTATGGCAATGGAAGCTAGATGCTATAGAGGGGGAGAAGGTAGAACTAGAATGAAGCAGCTTAAAATGGAGTCCATAGATGCCATAGCTTTTGTTACATTCTTTGGATTTGCAGCTGCATCTGTATTTATAAAGTAATTATAAGATTAAACTATAGTTTGTCTGATGGCTACCAATTGTAAGGCCAAATACCTCTTAAAGGGTGAGGCATAATAGCTACTACGCAGCTAGATTAACTCATCTAGCCTTTAGAGGGGAAAATAGAAGCTTCGTTCTATTAAAAATAGATAATAAGACTCATAGATTAAGCTGAGAAAAGCTTAATCTATGAGTCTTAGGACAATATGATATTTAATAATGGAGTATTTTAAGTTATATACATAAAATAAAATGTGAATTTTAAGGTGAGACTTTAATGAGAAATATAAAACTTATTTTAGAATATGATGGTACAAATTATAGAGGATGGCAAAAGCAGAAGGATGGTAGAACCGTTCAAGGACAGGTTGAAAAGGCCATAAGAGAGGTTACAAAAGAGGATGATATAGAAGTAATAGGATGCAGTAGAACAGACTCAGGAGTTCACTCAAGGGCATATACCGCTAATTTTAAAACTAACAGCAGTATACCAGGAGAAAAGTTTTTATATGCAATAAATAATAAATTGCCAAAAGATATAGTAGTTATCTTCTCAGAAGAGGTAGAAGAAGACTTTCATTCTAGATATGATAGTAAAGGAAAAACATATTGTTATACTATATTAAATAGAAGAGTACCGTCAGCAATACATAGAAACTATGTTTATTTAGTAAAAGAAGATCTAGATTTAGATTTAATTATAGAAGGATCTAAATACTTTGAAGGTACTCATGACTTTGAGGCTTTTAGAACTTTGGGAAGTTCTGTAAAAACTACAGTAAGAACTATTCACAAGGTCAGTATAGAAAAAGAGAAGGACATCATAAAAATTTATGTAACTGGTGATGGGTTTTTATATAATATGGTTAGAATTATGGTTGGAACATTAATAGAGGTTGGAAGAAAGAAAATAAAACCTAATGATATAAAAAATATAATAGAAAAGAAGGATAGAATATTGGCTGGAATAGTAGTTCCTCCAATGGGACTAGAGCTTTTAGAAGTCTTTTATTAATTTTAAAGAAATACATTGACACACCTGGCTAAATGTATTATAATTAGTTTGTTTTTAAAGTGTATCATAGTGTATAAGGTCCACATGCCCCGGATCTTGACATATATGCGGACTTAATCAAAACCTAATGATCAGTTCAGGGAGGGAAATAGGATGAAATCATACATCGCAAAGCAACAAGAAGTTGAAAGAAAATGGTATGTAGTTGATGCTGCTGGAAAGCCACTAGGAAGAGTAGCTAGCCAAGTTGCTTCAATATTAAGAGGAAAAAATAAGCCAACATTCACACCGAATGTTGATACAGGAGATTTCGTAATAGTTATTAATGCTGAGAAGGTAGTATTAACTGGTAAGAAATTAGATCAAAAGTTCATGAGAAAGCACTCTTTATATCCAGGTGGATTAAAAGAGATTCCATATAGAGAAGTGCTTGCAAAGAAGCCAGAATTCGCTTTTGAAGAAGCGGTAAGAAGAATGCTTCCAACAGGTGTTCTTGGAAGAAAAATGTTAAAGAAGCTTAAGGTTTACAGAGGCCAAGAGCATGATCAGCAAGCGCAAAATCCAGAAGTACTTGAGTTAAAGTACTAATAGTTACTGGGAGGAGGAATAAAAATGGCTAAGGTTCAATATATGGCAACAGGAAGAAGAAAGAAATCCGTAGCTAGAGTAAGATTAGTACCAGGCGAAGGAAGAGTTGTAATTAATAAGAGAGATATAGAAACATATTTCGGTTTAGAGACTTTAAGATTAATAGTAAATCAACCATTAAACTTAACAGGAACTAAGGAGAAATTCGATGTTTTAGTTAATGTACATGGTGGTGGATCTACAGGTCAAGCTGGAGCTATAAGACATGGAATAACTAGAGCTTTAGTAAAGGCTGACGAGAGCTTAAAGCCAGAATTAAAGAAGGCTGGATTCTTAACAAGAGACCCAAGAATGAAGGAAAGAAAGAAATACGGTCTTAAGAAGGCAAGAAGAGCTCCTCAATTCTCAAAGAGATAATATTTCAAGAGAGGCATTGCCTCTCTTTTTATTTTGTCATAAATAATTATTCTTATATTTTAAAAATTTTAGAATATAAGAGATTATAGAGTTTTAACTGAAAACTTATTTTATAAACTACTTAGAATCTATAAATTTCAAGTAGTTTATTACATCTATGAGTTAATATTCAATCTAAAAACCTATATAGTTGTAAGTTTTAATAACATATTAAACCCTGTGTTATTAAAGCCTATATAAAAAGATTTCTTAAAGATTATATTAAAGAACGATATTGATTTATTATGGACGTGCCCTATGATAATTGAAACTAAGCTTTAAGCTACTATGAGTTTATAGTTTATTGAAAGATTGAGTTTTGATATGGTATATCTATAATCCCATTTATTCTAATTATC
>NZ_JBFNEO010000019.1:0-22298 GCF_040797585.1 Clostridium sp. | reverse complement strand
AGGTAGTCTTTCCTCTAGTCCATTTTCTACATGAGATAAGTTATCTAAAAGCCACTTTTCATTTTTTTCATGGTTAACCTTTTTAATTAACTCCTTAGAATTCTCAACAGACTTTTTAGTATATACTTCACCTGCTTTTATAACTGAATCTTGAGCTAATATGTACTCTTTAGTTAATACATTCTTGCCCCATCTATATAATTCACCCTTTAAATATTCCTTAGTTATTGAATTTTTAATATTAGGTATATATTCCTCTAATACTCTATAATATCTTGCTACATCTTTAGTATCCACATACTTGTGCAATTCAACTAAAGCTAAATTTACATCCTCTGTTACAACCTTTGTCCAATAAGCAGCTAACTTTCCTTTATAAAGCTCCTTCTCTTCTAGATTATTTAACTTCTCTATTTCCATTAGTGCATTATTATAATCTAATAATGAATTAGTTTCATCTACCTTTTCTAATAATTTAACCACCTCTTCTTTACTAGCTTTAGCTGTCATAGGTGGTATAATGGCGCTAGAGCTGATTATGGATAAAGCTATTAACATAGCTATAAACTTTTTACTTCTCTTTATCATGTAATTCCCTCCCTTAAGTTATACCATCTATATTATATATTTGAATTTTTTACAAATCAATACATTTTGTTTCTTTTGTTAATATTCTGTATCTTTATTGAATTTTTTATTCTAAGAAAAAACACCCTATACATGCTGTTAGCAACATATATAAAGTGTTTCCTTCTATGAAATAAGTATCATATTATATTTTAAAACTATTGACCTATAACTAATCTACAAGTAAGTAATTCATCTAAATTATATAGATTTATTTCTTCTCTATTAAACTTAACCTTAAAAGCTCCTATGGTATGCTCCTCTACAGAAGCATCAAAGCTCTCTACAGTTTTCTCTGCTAAGGTCATATTCAATGTATTTATAAGCCTAAAACTTAGTCCTCCTAAGGAAAGAGGCTTATCTAAACTGTTTGCTAATAAAAACACTGCACTGATGGTATCTTCCTCTTCATTATATACCTTATGAGGAATTACTTCATAGGTATTAAGCTTCATAGGAGGCATAGACTCCACTTCTCTCTCTATAGCTCTTAGAGTTAATACATCTATTTCCTCATCCACATAACCTAGGGTTAACTTTTTAGACTCATAGGAAGTTAACCTACTTGAGAATACTAGGCTACAATTCTTAACTTCTCTTCCTTCTAGATTAAAACTCTCTTTTCCAATAATAATAGAAAAAGGTGTAGCTGAATATATAGGTAATTCACCTAAGGAGTCTAGATTAGCTATACATTTTCCTACCTCCTCTTCCCCATCCATCATTAGGAACTCTATGTCCTTTAAGTTAAGCTTTTGATTCATAGCACTTCTAACCACAAGCTTACACTCAAGTTTTTCTCCTATGTCATATATGTACAGGGTATCTATCCTTATCTCTCCCTTTTCCATAGGTGGAAGTTTTCTTATCTCTTCCTTCATTATAAGCCCTTGAAGCTTGCTGTTTTTTGAATTAGACTTGTCCAATAAATTGATATTAAATTTAATATTCTCCATAAATTATTTCATCCTCCACACAATAACTTACTCCCAAAATATTATATCATAAAATATCGTATTTAAGGTAAATAAATACTATTATATATAGAACGAATCTTCCTTCAGGTGGTGTTCTTTCCACCATCTGAAGGTTAGATGAGTTAATCTAGGGGCATAGCAACTGTTATCCCCCACCTTTTAAGAGGATGGGGTGTTAAAGCTTATAGCCATCAGATAAATACGCCTCTAAATTGTTAACAGTTTCTTTTATGTAAAAACATTGAAAAAAAGTCAAGAAAAATTTATACTAATATTATGGAGGTGGAAGAGATGAAAAAAATTATTGCACTAGTAATTACAGCTTCTATAGCTTTGTCTATGGTAGCTTGTAAAAAAGTAGAATACACTAAGGAATTTGAATATGTTCCAGAATATAAGGGAATGAAATTAGAGGAAAAGGAAGATGCCACTGAGGACAAAATGGGTACTGCTAAGTACACTATAGAAAATGCTAAGGCTGAAGATGTCCTTAATGAATATGAAAAGAATTTTAAAAAGGATGGATGGGAAGTCACCCAAGATGATAAGCCTATAAGCTTAACATTTGAAAAGGAAGATCATAAGGCAATTATTGTTTCTACACAAAAAGAAGATAATGTAGAACTGACCATAGTATCAAAATAATTAAACATAAAAATAATAAGGCTTGATAATAAACCTTTATTTTCAACCTTATTATTTTTTTCTTTTTGTTTTTAATATTATGTTTTCTACCTTAATCTTATTTAATTATAATCAGGTAATTTAATATATATATTTTATACCAAATGATTACTTATCTAAAGGCATAAAAGAAAACTGCTGAAAATATTCAGCAGTTTTCTAAATCTAATAATAATTATTTTTCTAAAGCTAAATTTACTCTCTTAACTAATCCACTACCAGCATGCTTCATAACTAATTGATATTTATTTCCACCAACTACATTAGTAGTATTAACTGTTCCATCAGCCTTTATTGACTCATCATCAAGCTTAGTTCCATCTTCCTTATAAGCATCAATTTTAACGTCTTGGTTAACGCCATACTGATCTATAGCTCTAAATCTATAGTTTATCTTGCCATCTTTTATCTTAGCAACTATAGTTGGATCTTCTACATAAGCTGAAGTATTCGCATTGAAAACTGATATCTTCTCAACTTTAGCATCCTCACTATTAAAAGTTAAGTCCTTGCTTACAACTTTTACAGTTTTATCACCAGCTGTTAAAGTTAAGGATACTGTTGCAGTTTTATCCTTATTTTCTGTATCTATCTTATCTCCATTAGTTATATATATAGTTGACTTATCAATCTTAGCTTCAAGTCCTTGAGTAGCTACTAAATCTGCTTTCACTTCTGGTGTTGGCGTTGCTCCTGTTCCAGCTGCCTTTGCTCCAGTGAATGTGTCTGCAGTTATATTAACTGACTTTCCAGCCTCAGTCATACCTATTAAGTCTAACTTTCCTACATAATTACTAGAATAATTAATAGTATTAGCAGTATTATCTTTATTGTCGTCTCCAGTATAAAGTTTCTTTAATGATCTGTTTTGCTTATTGTATAAATCTCCAAGCTTGAAGTTTACAACTTTATCAGAGTTAACAACAGATATTTCAAACTTATACTCATCAATTACTTTAGCTTTAGTTATTTCATTACCAACATTTTTACCATCTTTATCTAAGTAATTAGTAAATACACCATCTTCATCAAACTCAGCTGCATATAGAACTGTTCTATATTGAGCCTTTCCTTCTGCATCAGCTGTAATATTTCCATTCTCATTTGTAACAACATTATTAGGATCAGATATTTCTTCCACTTTAGCTACTGCATTTTTGATTTCTTTTGTCTGTATTCCATATTGATCTTCATATATGAAATCAGAACCTGTGATTTCATCTCCAGAATATCCTACTTGATAAAGATTAAGTTTTGATGCATAATCTTTATTTATTCCAACTATTTTCTTTGTTTCAGAAGCTTTTTTAACATTAAATGTTAATCTTTCAAACTTACCTGTTGCTGTAGTTGCTGTTATTGCAACTTGATCTGTATCTACAACATCACCATCAACTTTTACCTTAAAATAAAGTTTATCATTCTTATTATAATCAACCATCGCTGTTATTGTTGCATTCTCAGCTTTTATTGTTGATTGAGCATTAACTTTATCCTTACCTAATTTTATTTCAGTTGCTGGTGTAAATATTTTATCTGGAGTTAATGCTCCTTTAGCAGCTTCTAATCTATTTCCATATTGATCTACTGCATCAATGCTTACTACGAATTCTGCACCAGGCTTAATTATAGCATCATTTGCATATAATTTTATAGAATCAACTTTTGAATTTTCCTTAATTTTTATTTCTTTTTGTGTATTCTTTCCATTAAATGATACTACTGTTATATAAGCAGTTCCCCACTTATCACTTGCTTCTTTTTCTAATCTTATTACAGGCTTATTATCCTTCATTTCTAACTTACCAGTAAGTAAATTAGATGAATAATTTATACTTAAGTTATTTTCAATTATAGCCTTATCATTTATAACATTTCCAGCTTCATCTTTAACTATGATAGGAAGATAATACTCCTTTTCCTTTAAATCAGTTTCAGCATATATTTCTTTATCTTTTTCATCTGTTATTATATCTCCTATTTCTACGGATGATATATTTAACATAGGTATTACTTCTAATGTTTTATTATTATTAACACCTGTTTTAGTATCTATTATAGATATACTTACCTTCTCACTAACCATATATGTCTGGTCTGATGAAATTGTTATTTTACCATCTTTACCTATCTCTGCGTCACCTTTTGATGCAACAACTTTTAAAGTATCAGCTGTTTCTGCAGTTATATCTTCTCCATATTGGTTTAATACCTTAGCAAAAGTTACTACTTGCTTTTGTCCATCTGTAGTTGACATATCTACTAAACTTAATTTATCACTTAAGAACTCTATTTTATCAATCTTAGACTCTTCAACCTTAAAGTCAGCTGCCTTAACTACTTCTTCTCCTACTTTAGCTTCTAAAGTGTAGTTTCCAGTTAATAGCTTGTAGCTAACTGCTAAAGTTGCTTCTGTCTTAGCTTCGTTCCACTTAACTTCTGAGAATGTAACAGGTGCTCCATCTCTCTTAACGTTAAATGTAACCTTGCTAGTGTCATCAACAGCCTTACTGAACTTAACTGTTATAGCCTTAGCATTAGTAGCCTTAGCTTCAGTTATCATAAGCTTGTGCTCTTTGTTAACTGCCTCTACTGCAGCCTTAACTTCACCATCTAAGTACTTCTTGTTTGGCTCATACTTTAAGCCAGCAACTAATTCCTTAGCAGCTTCAGCTTCTTTTAAAGCTTCATCATATTTCTTTTCACCCTTTAGGTTGTATACCTTCTCTAGAGCAGCTACTACCTTATAGTAGTTTGGCTCATTCTCATTAACGAAAGTAGTTTCCCACTCAGCTAATTGTCCCATTAAGTAATCTCTATCGATATCATCCTTGATTGCAGGGATTACTGTATCTCTTAACTGGTTGAACATTGTCATGTCCTTAGTTTCAGTTAATTTTCCCATTTGATCAAGAACATCTTTAACTTCCTTAGTGTAAACGGAAGCATACTTAGCAACCTTACCTCTTACTATTTCAGCCTCATTCTTGTCAGTTAGTCTGTAAGACATTCTTTCAACTATGTGGTAGTAAGCAAACTTAGGATCTTTTTCAAGCTTCTTAAGGTTGTCCTCTATTATAGTCTTTATTTCTTCTTGATTATCAGCAGCAAATGCTGTTACGCTTGGAGCAACAACCCCAGCAACTGAGCTTGCAGCTAATATAGCGCCTAATATTTTTTTCTGTGCATCCTTCAAAATAATTCCCTCCTATTAAAAAACATATATTTTTAAAAATATATTTTGTTTATATAAAATCTATTAGAGTTGTGCTTCCTCTAGCAGATTACATAACGTATTTCTATATATTAGAAATAAGCCCAATAAGGCCATGCTTAGTTATTTTGTGCTAAATATTCTAAGCACCTCCTATTATACTATGGTGCATGTCCTATTGCAACCATATTTTTGCATAATATTTAAAGTTCAGAACCTCAATATTGCATAATTATATGTATAAAAGGCTTATCTATATTATATTCTATACATTTATGAATATTCCTCTTTTAAATATTTCATTTGTCGTTATTTTTTTATTTTAATTATAATAAATTTTTTCTTTGATTTTTATTATTTTACCCATGTAAACTTACCATTATTTTGTCGTTTTTTGTTTCTTTTGTGTCCATTCTCTCTTTTTCGACATTTGAAACACTTTTCTAATTTTATCCTTAGAATATTTTTTTACAATCTATATAGAATCATATCTCAAAAACAGTCCCATTTAGTTAATGTCTCCTCTACCACTTAATAGAATAACTTAATTACTAGAAGAATTACTTTAATATAAGGAAAAGAGCAAAACTTATCAAAAGTCTTACTCTACAAATCCTATATCATCACCTATTTTATCCTTAAGTTCCTCTTTTTTTATATCACTTACACCTTCCCTTAGTGTATAGCTACTATCAAAGGTATTCCCTTCCTTCATCTTATCCTTATTCTTTTTAATATACGCCTCTGTATATCCTATAACCCTGACTGGATTTCCTCCCACTATACTTCCACTACTTACATCCTTTGTAATAACTGATCCTGCCCCTATTATTACATCGTCTCCTATGGTGACCCCTGGAAGTATTATAGAGTTAGCTCCTATAAACACCCTGCTTCCTATGTTTACCTTAGCTATTTTGGTATATCCAAGGGATCTTTTAGTGGAGGCATCATGGGCTAGTATCTTAACCCCTGGTGCTAAGGTAACATCATCCCCTATGGTTATTAAAAAACAATGGTCATAGTCTAAGGTACATCCCATCTCCATGGAAAAGTTTCCCCCTAAGGTAAGCCCTGCCTTTAAATATGCCTTTATAGGTCTTTCCCCTCTTATCTTCCAAAACAATAACTCTTTTATAGAATATCTCATGTAATCCTCCTAGTATATTTCCTATTTCTCCTTAGAATACTCTTCCCTATTACTTCCTAGCATTATTGACTCTACACCTTCACGGGAGAGAATAGCTCTATTTTTACTCATAACTTCCATACCCTTTAACGAAAGAACAAAGTCTATAAATTCCTGTGCTTCCTTCTTAACTTCCTTCTTGTTTATAAGGGCGACCCCCTCCATATTAAAATTCCCTTCCTTATTATATATAAGATTTACATCCTCATCATCCCAGGCTAAAAATAACCCTTCATAATCTGGTACAATCACCATAGGATATCTTTCCTTAGTTAATTCTTCTGCTGCTCCATGGTATACCTGTTTCTCATGATTTAAATTATCTCTAAGAAGTTTTTCATCATTGAGACCTAAAGCTCTAACCGTTTCCCTTCCCACATAGGTTTCCTCTAAGTCTGGACTTATTATATATCCCTTATATTCTTCCTTTAATAAATCCTTGAACTCCTTAGGTTCTGGTAGTCCCTCTTTCTTTAATAACTCCTTATTATATGCTATAACTGGGGTGAATTTACTAACCCCTGTGTAGTACCCCTCTTCCTCCTTAAACTCATCCTTTATGTTATCTAGTTCAGAGCTTTTATATGGCTTAAGTAGATTTTTTTCCTTTAACTCCTGAAAGGTTTCCTTATCTAATCCATATATTACGTCTATATCTTCATTCTTTATAAATTCCTTATCTGTAATATTTTCTAAAGGTTTTACCCTAGCCTCCACAATAGTATGCGGATAATAAACATTAAACCAGTCTATAAGCTCCTTTAAATAATCTCCATCTATATCTGTAGCTAACCTTATTATAGTTTTCTTTGGTTCTTCTTCTCCCTTAGTTTTATTTACACTACATCCACTAATTCCTAAAGCAAGACTTCCTATAACCCCTAGGGCTATAATCCTCTTAAATATCCCCTTCATGTGTTATCCCTCTTTTCTTAATATTCAATCCTATATTTACTTTAAATACTTCTTACTATCTTCTTTTACATTCTAAAGAAAATCTTCAATATTTACAGTTATTATTACATAGTTTCCTATATTATAGTATAATTTAACTATTCATGTTAAATCAATTGTAGTATTATATTTATTATGAGTTTAATTTGAGTTTTAGATTAAACCTGTTATCAGTTAATAATTTTCAGTGGTCAATCTAGAAGGAATCTTCCTTCATGGGATGTTACCAGTTAGTAGTCATCAAATAAATCTTACACTACTACTGTAAACAATTAAATACTAAATTGACTACTGACAAATGGTAACTGCTACATAGTTAAAAGGGAGATGACATAACTTATGGGTAGTAGAATGGATAGAAATCATAATAGTAAAAGAAGACCAGTAGCAAGACAAGGTCAAGGTAAAAAAAGAAAGAAGAAGAAGAAAAAGAATCCCCGTCTTAGAATATTTCTTTTATGCCTTTTATTATTAAGCCTTTTAGGTCTAGGCTATGGCACTTATTACGTTGCGAACCTTTTTGGAAGTGTTAAAACAGAGAAAATAGATAGAGAAAATGTAGGAATAGATAGTTCTCTTGAGGAAAGACTTAAGCAGGATGGAAAAGATGATATTATAAATATAGCTTTGCTTGGTATAGATGAACCTGAAACTACTGAACCTACTCGTTCTGATGCCACTATGGTACTTACAATAGACAAGGATAGAGGTAAGATAAAAATCACCTCTCTTATGAGAGATTCTTATGTAAAAATAGATGGCCATGGTAGGGACAAGCTTAATCATGCCCACGCCTTTGGTGGTCCTGAACTTACAATAAAGACAATAAATCAAAACTTTAATTTAAATATAGAAGACTTCGTATCTGTAAATTTTGCTGATATGCAAAAGATTATAGATGCCTTAGGTGGAATAGAAATCACCATAAGAAAAGATGAAATACAAAAGGCTAATTGGTATATAAATGAATTAGCAAAGATAGGTAAAAAGAAGGCAACCCCATTAACTAAAACTGGTAAGCAAAAGGTTAATGGTATGCAAGCCCTTGCCTATACTAGAATAAGAGATACTGCTGGAGGGGATTTTGAAAGAACTGAAAGACAGAGAATCGTTCTTCAATGCCTATTTGATAAGATAAAGGCAGCTGGTATTTCAGAGTATCCTAAAATTGTAGAAGAACTTCTTCCAATGATTAAGACTTCATTGTCTCCATCAGAAATAATTTCATTAGGTACAGATATAATATTTAGTGGAACCACAAATCTAGAACAGGAGCGTTTCCCTGTAGATGGAGATTTCCCAGATGGAGGAAAGATGATTAAGGGTGTCTGGTATCTACCTTTTGATGAAAAAGTTACTCAGCAAAAACTTCATGACTATATCTTTAATGATATAAAGCCTAAGAAGGGTAAATAATTAAATACTAACTTGATTACTGACAAATAGTAACTGCTACAAAGTTAAAAGGGGGATGATATAACTTATGAGTAGTAGAATGGAAAGAAATCATAGTAACAAAAGAAGACCAGTAGCAAGACAAGGTAAAGGTAAAAAACGAAAGAAAAAGAAGAAAAAAAATCCTCGTCTTAGAATATTTCTTTTATGCCTTTTATTATTAAGTCTTTTAGGTCTAGGCTATGGTATTTATTACGTTGCAAACCTATTTGGAAGTGTCAAAACAGAGAAAATTGATAGAGAAAATGTAGGCATAGATAGTTCTCTTGAGGAAAAACTTAAGCAGGACGGAAAAGATAATATTATAAATATAGCTCTATTTGGCATAGATGAACCTGAGGGTAATGAACCTACTCGTTCTGATGCCACTATGGTACTTACAATAGACAAGGATAGAGGTAAGATAAAAATCACCTCTCTTATGAGAGATTCTTATGTAAAAATAGATGGCCATGGTAGGGACAAGCTTAATCATGCCCACGCCTTTGGTGGTCCTGAACTTACAATAAAGACAATAAATCAAAACTTTAATTTAAATATAGAAGACTTCGTATCTGTAAATTTTGCTGACATGCAAAAGATTGTAGATGCCTTAGGCGGAATAGAGCTAACTATAAGAAAAGATGAAATAGAAAAAGCTAACTGGTATATAAATGAACTAGCAAAAATAGGTAAAAAGAAGGCAACACCTTTAACTAAAACCGGTAAACAAAAGGTTAATGGTATGCAAGCCCTTGCCTATACTAGACTAAGAGTTACTGCCGGCGGAGATTTTGAGAGAACTGAAAGACAGAGAATTGTTCTTCAATGTCTATTTGATAAAATAAAGGCAGCTGGTATTTCAGAGTATCCTGATCTTGTAAAAGAGCTTCTTCCAATGATTAAAACTTCCTTGTCTCCATCGGAGATGATTTCATTAGGTACAGATATAATATTTAATGGAGTCACAAATTTAGAGCAAGAGCGTTTTCCTATAGATGGAGATTTTCCAGACAAGGGAGATAAGATTAACGGGATTTGGTATCTACCTTTTGATGAAAAAGTTACTAAGCAAAAGCTTCATGACTACCTCTTTAATGACATAAAGCCTAAGAAGGGTAAGTAATTATAGAACGAATCTTCCTTAAAGTGGTGTTCTTTCCACCACTTTAAGGTTAGATAAGTTAATCTAGGGGTGTTAAAGCTTATAGCCATAAGATAAAAATAGGACTTCATAGCTATTCTCTGCTGTGAAGTCCTATTTTTTATGTTTTAACTCTTATACCATAATACCTATGTTTTAAATTATTAAACTTCTTTTATTCTATCAAGATTCCTAACCTTTATAAGTTAATTTTTATACCCTATAATTTCAAATCATCAATTATTCCTATTTTAAGATTTAACTAATGAAATAGGTTAATTTAAAATTACCTATTTATCCTCTAGGAAGGCATTTACCTCTCCTCCAAGGAGTATTATAAGAGAGCTTAAGTAAAGCCATGTCATAAGAACAACCACTGCCCCTATACCTCCATATACCCGAGAGTAATTAGCAAAATTATTAACATAGAAGGAAAATCCAAGAGAGGTTATAATCCACCCTATTGTTGTAAACACCGCTCCTGGAAGTACATTTATCCACTTCTGACGTTTACAAGGGGTAAACACATAAAGAAGGATAAATACAAATACCATTATAAAAACTACTACTCCATATCTTAAGAACTGCCATATCTGAAGGAATAATAAATTATAACCAGTAATTCTAAATAAATGCTTTTCTAAAATCCTTCCAAAAACCAATAGAACAAGAGCTGATACTACTATAAAACTTATAGCAAAAGTAAATATTATAGATAGTATATATCTATTAATAAGTCCTCTACTTTCTTCTGTGTCATAAGCTTTATTAAGTCCACGTATTATTGCCCTAAATCCTGATGATGCCGTCCATATAGTTAAGATTAAACTTATGGATAATATGCTTCCATGTTGGTTTATAAGTATACCCTTTACAGTTTCCTCTATAAGATCATATGCAATGGTTGGAAGTAACCTGTTTAATGTATCTAAAACCGCCTTAGGATCAAGGTTCAAGTATCCAATTAAAGTCATTAAAAATATTAAAAATGGAAAAAAAGCTACTATTAAGCTGTAAGCAAGCTGAGATGCAAGGGGAAATATATCATCATTAGATAGCTTCTTCCAAAATCCTATTATCTCCTTAAAACCTATACTCATTAATTCACGTCCTTTTTATAGATGTACCTTATCTAAATTTAACCTTTGAATATACTGTAATCATGGTAGATTAAGATTTAATTTAAGGTACCATGTAATTTCTCTATAATTTTAAGTTATAAGGATATTATACTTACTTATTATATTATTTTCTATAATCCTTAAGATATTCTTTAAGTTCCCCTATTAACTTATTTTTTCTTCGTATACAACTAAAGTATTCTCTCTCATGTTTTATAGAGTATTCCTTTAAGCTTCCCTTGCTCTTCCTTAAATAGTATATTAACAATTCTCTATCATTAAAACTTAAATTATTTAAAAACTCACTTATTATTCTAAATATTTCTCTTTTATCTACATATTCCTCTAAGGTATAAGGATCCTCTAGTGTTTCCATAGCTTCATGGTCTTCCTCATCTATAATATTATTAAGACTCATAACGTGATTGTACCTGGCAACCTTTCTTATCTCATTGTAGTAATTATTTTTAATTACCTTATAAGCATAACCTTCAAACCTAATACTGCTTTCTAGGTCATAAGTTTTTATAGCTATTATAAGGGATTGATTCCCCATACTTATAAGATCTTCTTGTTCAAAGCCCCTTATATATATTGTCCTAGAAATCTTTATTATAAGCCCCTGAAATCTTTTAACTATCTCATTCACAGCATCCAAGTCTCCACCCTTTGCCTCTATAATAAGATCCATTAATTCCATTCCCTCTCCCCCTTAATACTATTATACAAATTTTAACAGAACATACGTTCTATTTCAAGTTAAATTTCTTCTCTTATTACTTAGTTATGAGGAAAGGGATTGTATTTACTATTAATTAATGGATTTATTAAATTAAAAAGCTGGTACCAATATTGATACCAGCTTCTTAAAATAGAATTTATCTTCTTTTTCTAATATAGGTTTTTTTATTCAAAACTTATCTTATGCGCTACCTAAAATCCAAGGTTTTAAAGGATTTAAGTACATGTATAAGTTAAAATTCAAGCTAAAAACCCTATAGTTAATATTATTTTTTCTCCTTAACTATTTTGTAAGTCTTAATTATTTGGTTTTTGAAGCAATCTTCTGTTAAGACTTCTAAACTTGTCTCTTCATTATCTAACTTTACCTTATAGGTAAAATCTTTCTTTTCAAAGACTTTATCTTCCATGCTCACCATTATTCCAAGCCTTGATATGGTGTTTACCACTTCATCTCCATTTATCCTTAGCTTATATCCAAAGGTATTATCTACTATACTTCCCTCTATAGTAAATTCATCCCCAGAAACTCTTATTATATTGTCTTTATCTGCTAACTTATCTAGGTTACTAGTTACCACTGGTGCTTTTTCATCATTAATTATAACACCATATAGTTCCTCTTCCTTCTTATCTTCCATTACCATAGTAACTCTAAATTTATTTAATCCATCCTTTAGCTTCATAGGAGTATTGAAGGTCTTATCCTCATTTAGAGTTACCTTTTCTCCATTTATCTTTAATACCTTAACATCTTCAGATACTTTTCCATCTAGATTAAAGGTTCCGTCTTCTTTAACTCCACTTGACTTAAATAAGAAGAGCATTGCATTTTCTAAATTATTAAAAGTTATGCTACTTTCCTTAACTTCTAATGGTATTTGTAAATATCTCATGTTGTCCTTAACGTCATCTATTCCAACGTTGATAAATGGCATACCCTTAGGTATATTAACTTCTATATCAAAATATCCTTGATTATTTATTGGGGCTATCTCGCTCATAATTCTTAAGGCTATAGAGCTATAGGTATACTCTGTATTCTTAACTCTACCCCATACCTTAAAGTCTTTACTTCCATCTTCCTTTTCCCTTATTTCTTCAAATTTCAGGCTTTCAAACTCTGGAACTATAGTGTCTACAATAGGAGTTATTATATCCTCGTAGGCTGCCTCTTCTCCCTCATACCCCTTAATTTTTAGGGTTTCAATTCCTTGCTTAAGGTCTATCTCCACATTAAAGTTTCCTCTATTATCTGTGTTAACTTTATTTCCATTGATCTCTACAGAAGTAATTCCTCTTCTAGCTACCCCTCTTAACTCTACTTTACCATTTTCATTTAGGTAATTAGAGTTTATAACTGCTCCATCATATATACCTTCTATATAAACCTGGCTTACCTCTACAGTAACGTTTCCTGCCTTGTCCCTTATTCCTAAATATACATTTCTTATATCTTTTCCTTCTGTTGCAAAGGTTGCCTTATATACATTTTCTTCAAGGTTTTCTACTTCTCCCACAAGGGTTCCTGGCTGTCCTCCTATATAGCCTTGAAGAGTACCTTCATTAAACTCCATACCACTAGCCTTGTCCCCTAAGTCTTCTGCCTTAAATATTATCTCAGCAACATTTTGATCTTTATCAGATTTTATCTTTGTGTCCATGATATTTACCTTAGGTGCATTTACATCCACATTAAATGGAAGATATAAGGTCTGATATTCAGTATCCTCTTTAACTCTTCCCTTTACTCTTATAAAATATGAACCTTCCTCTATGGTTCTATATTCTCCACTTTCCTCATGGAATACTGTTCCATCCCATAAAGACTCTATTAAAGGTAGGTATGAAGTCAATTCAGTTAAAGGTAATCTTCTAAAATTCTTTATGTTTGAAAGACTTCTTATTACATTTTCCTCTCCATTATTCTTGTCCACTACATCCACAAGTAAGTCTTTGCAATGTCTGAATGCGAATACTGATGGTAATAAACTATCTTGAATTCCATCTTCATTAGGGGATATATATCCTTCCTTATCAAAGATCATTCCATCTTCTGTCATTAAGCCTGTAGTCTTAACCTTTGATTCCTCTTCATATTTAGGTTTATCAAATATAGGTTCTGCATCAAAGTCTCCAAAGAATCCCATATAAGGTATTGTAAGTGATGGGTTCTTATTATCCTTTGAATCTATATTTATATACCCTTCTATAAATCTTCCCTTAGTTAATGTAGCTGGTAGATCTAACTTTCCTTTTACCTCTATCTCTTCTCCACCTTTAAGGGTTACTTCATTTTTATCTAAAGTTAATACACTGTCTGGTATGGTTACCGCTCCAAATCTACCTTCATTATCTACTATCTTTTCAGATAATACTGGAGTTTTATTTAAAGAGAAGCTTAACTCTTCATTAGAATAGTTCTTTATCTTAAAAGTAAACTCTGTGTTGTTTCCTATTTCTTTTAGTGCAATATTTGCTACGCCCTTATCTCCTGTTGCTATTACCTTATTTCCTATTGCCTTATCTATCTGTATAATTCCAGATCCCTGTCTTCTTGGGGAATATGGAAGTCCCTTAGATACATCTATATCTTCTAATGTATCAGCTGTGTTTAAAAGAGTATTCTTTGCAAAGGTAACCTTGTCCTTAACCTCTATATTATTCTCCTTTAATCCTTGAAGAACTAAAGCTACTGCTCCTGCAACATGAGGCGCTGCCATAGATGTACCACTCATAGCTGCATATTTATCCTTATTCATAGTGGAATATATATTTCCTCCTGGAGCTGTTACATCTGGTTTAAACTCAAGCTCTGTGGTTGGTCCCCAAGATGTAAAAGAAGACATACTGCCCTTTTGAGCATTATCCTTAAACTTTTTCTCTTCCTTAAATTTTATAGTTCCGTTTTTATTAACTACAGAGTTTAATTTTTCTCCGTCTTCTTTAGTTAATAATATACTTGGCTGTAATCCACCGCTATAGTAATAAATTGCATTTTTAAAGTCTAAGTCTCCATAGATTACTAATCCCTTAGGATTTAATATGTTAGAAATCTGTGATAGCTTTTCATTGAACTTTTCTATGGATTTATCATATTTGATAAAAGCAAAACTATCATTTAGTCCATTTTCTCCTCCTAAGTTTTTAATTTCTTCCTCTAAGTTATTTATATCCACAGTCACTACCTTATGTTCATCATCCTTAAAGGATGGTATCCCACTTCCAAATGGATCTATAGCTTCATAAGTTACAGTTTCCTTAAATCCATCTCCCTTTATCTCAAGAGTATTGTAAGGCCTCTCTGAGTTTTCATAGGAAGCTACAGTTATAGCTCCTAGGGTATTAGCAGGATTTCCTAAAATAGATGTATCCGTAAGTCCTAATTGATTATTCACAGGATAATCGCTAGGATTAGTATCAGAATAAACTCCATCATTTCCTGCTGCAACTACAACTACTACCCCTTTTTCTGTAGCAGCTTGTACTGCCTTTTGGAACATAGAGTCTGAGTCATCAAAATTTGCAGCGGTAGTTAAACTCATATTTATGACATCTGCCCCTTGCTCTACTGAATCCTCTATGGCAGCTATTATATCGTCCTCTGAAGCCATTTTTATCTTGTCCCCTAGAACCTTCATAGATAAAAGCTGAGCTTCTGGAGCTACTCCTTTAAAGTCCTCTCCATTTCCTGCAACTATTCCACCTACGTGCATTCCATGTTCTCCTGCTGCCGCTTCATCTATGGTGAATTCATTATTATCTGCAAAGTTTTTTCCATAAGGAACCTTCATGTTATATTTTGTTCCTTGTGATTCTTTTACTTCTTTAATCTTAGCCTTTGAAGGGTCTGTAAGCTTAAGATCCTTATGGCTTGTATCTATTCCTGAGTCTATTATGGATATAACCATTCCTTCTCCCTTATATCCATACTCCTTCCACCCTTCCACAGCCTTAGTTATAGCCTTAGCTGAGGACATGGTCTTTTGGTATAAATCTGATTCCTTTACAGACTTTACACCCTCTATATCTTTAATCTTTTCTATCTCTCCACGCTTAATTTCAAAGCTCATTCCCTTTACTAAGGTACCAAAGGATCTTCTAAAACTATATCCTTCTAGCTTTTCTAAAGCTTCCTTTACCTTTTCTTCGTCCCCATTATCCTCTAATTCCACTATTCCTCTTACAACCTTCTCAGGATCTTTCTCTATGCTCTTATTAATTTTTTCTTTATTTTTTTCATCTGAAGCTTTGAAGTTTTTTATCATTTCTTCCTTTACTGCTTCTTTAGACTTTGGAGCATTCTCTGCATGTGCAACTACTCCTGTAGATGATCCTGTTATAATAGATAATGCAATAGCTATGCTTATCAGTTTTTTCACATTCTTACCCATGTTATACCCTTCTTCCTTTCCTATGCATTGTTAACTAATTATACCATATATAACCTTTTTGTTTCTATTGTATCTAATTATTTAAGCAAAAGTTAAGATGTATTTAAGAGTGGGGTTAATCAATTTAAAATATAATTATAGAATTCTCAAGTAAAATCTTATATTCATCTAACCTTCATATGGTGAAAAGATCACTATCTAATGGAATATTCCTTCTATTTTACTAACATAAAAAGCTATGGCAATTACTTAAAACAAGTCATTACCATAGCTTTTTTATTAATATTTTAATGATTACTCTATTTCCCCTTCATATTTCCTATAAAAATCTTCTACCTCCTCCGGAGGAATAGGTCTACTAAAATAATATCCCTGAACTATATCACAGTTTAGTTCATTTAATAACTTAACCTCTTCATGACTTTCAACCCCTTCTGCCACTACTGTAAGCCCAATATTATGAGAAAGAGCAGTAATAGCCTGTACTATATCCTTCTTTAACTCATTCTTTGTCATATCATCTATAAAGGACTTATCAATCTTAAGAGTATCTATAGGTATATTTATAAGATAACTTAAGGATGAATATCCTGTTCCAAAATCATCAAGGGCCACCCTAAAGCCTAATTCTCTTAATTCCTGAAGAAGTGTCCTATTTTTATTAATATCCTTCATATAAGTGGTTTCTGTTATTTCAAGTTCTATTTCTTCTGGAGATACTCCATAATTTTTTAATATATCTAGGGTCTTGTACATAAAGTTTTGATTAATAATCTGGATAGGAGATATATTTATGGCTATTCTATTAAAACTCATATTTATACTCTTCCAATATTTGATCTGTTTTGCTACCTCTTCTATTATCCAGTAGCCAATCTCATCTATAAGGCCAAACTCCTCAGCAATAGGGATAAACTCCATAGGGGATATAAATCCTTCCTCCTTAGAATACCACCTTATTAAAGCCTCATATCCATCTATTTTATTGCTTTTTATATCTATCTTAGGCTGGTAATATATTTGAAACTCCTCTTCTTTAAGAGCTCTAACTATTCCCATCTCCATATTATGCTTTTTATGAGTTATTTCTAAGAACTTTGGCTTAAATAGGCAATACCTATTTTTCCCCTCAGATTTTGCCTTATACATTGCAATATCTGAATTACTTAAAAGCTGATCTCTGTGTTTTCCATGGCAAGGATATATGGATACCCCCATACTCACTGTTACACTAAACTTCTTTTCATCTACAGTAAAATCTTCTTTAAATAAATCTATTATTTCATCGCATATATCTTTAAGATCATTAAAGCTTTCAAATCTATCTAAAACTATAACAAATTCATCTCCAGCTATTCTACTTACACTACCATGGTTTTTAACTACATAGTATATACTACTAGCTACTTTTTTTAGAATCTTATCTCCAAACCCATGTCCTAAGGTATCATTAAATCCTTTAAAGTTATCTAAGTCTAAAAATAATACTGCTGCCTTTTTATTTTCTTCCTTGCATCTTTCTAGAGTATCCTCTATATACTCAACAAATCCTTTACTGTTCTTAAGTCCTGTTAAATGATCATGATAAGCTAGGTACTCTATACGCTTTTCCTTTATTTTGTTATCTGTTATATCTGTTATAGATCCTGCAACCTTCATAAGATTACGCTTTTCATCATACTTGCACTTTCCTCTTAAATATAACCAAAGGGTTATCCCATCTTTTCTATTTACTCTAAAATCGCATTTAAACTCTTCAAGTCCTCTTTCAGCACACTTATCTACTATCTCTAAGAGTCCCTTAGCATCCTGTTTATATACAATTTCAGCTATATATATTTTTATATCTTCCTTTTTATACTCCATAGTGTTAGCTTTTGTAATATCAAGCCACTTTTCCGATAAGATCAAAGATTTTTTTATCCCATCATACTGCCATATAATATCATTAGCCCCATCTATAGCTAACTTATACTCGTCCTCTGCTTCTTTTCTAGCTTTAACCTCTTCTTCTAGCTTCTTCTTAAGAGCTTTAAGCTCTATTATACTTTTATCTTTCTTCAAAACTACAAATAAAGTGGAGTTAAATAGTATAAAAAATAATATTATTACACCAACTAATAAAGCTCTAGATATTCTCACTTTATTATAAACCTCATCCTTAACCTTTATATCCACATTTATATCCCTATGATTTACATGTATAGTTTGAGAATAAGGCTTTTTCTTAAAATCAGCATTTCCCCATACTACTTCATTATCATCCCATACAACTCTAAAATCATATTTGTCATAAATATCTCTGTTAGTTACCTTTTTAAATATAGTTTCAAAGTCTACATTTATAACTATAAACTTTAAGTCTCCATTAATCTTATTAGTAAAGTAAATATTTAATGTATTATCATTCTCTCCCTTTAATATATTTAAGGTTCTTCCATCAATCTTTACTTCACTAGATGATTCATTATAGCTTTTTTCTAAATATTCATAGTCTATAAATGAACTAGATTCTTCACCTTTAGTTACAACCTCTGGTACCATATCTTTACTTACTATATATACCTTATTAATCTCATTATGTTCACTACTCATCCATTTTTTTAATGTTTCCTTTTCAGAATCATCTATAAGTCTATCATTATTTTTACTAAGAAATATATACTGTATGTCAAGGATTAAATCCTGTATCTCTCCCTCCATAGCTTTCCCTACTGCAATGGCTAAACACTTATAATCCACCTGTCTATAAGAGGTATAAACCCTGAAAATTACTGTTGTTATTATAATCTGAGTTATTATAAGTGCTATTACTATACATTTATTCTTTACAGGTCTTACATAGGTTTCCTCCATTTAAATTACTCCTAATATTAATAATTTTAGTTTTAAAGGTAATTATATGATATTATATTTTTAATGATAGTGCAAAGGAGTGTTAATATGTTTTTTAATATTTGTAATAACGTACTAAATGTAGAAGTTAAATCCTATGGTGCAGAGCTTTCAAAGATTTTAAAAGATGAGACTGAATATCTTTGGCAAGGAAATGAAAACTACTGGACTGGTCAGGCTCCTATTCTTTTCCCTATTGTGGGTAAGTTAAAGAGTGGTGTTATGCCTCAACACGGATTTGGAAGAAGAAGTGAATTTTCTATAGTTGAAGAAAGAAATGATTTCCTATCCTTTAAACTTAATTATAATGAGGATACCCTTAAAGTTTATCCTTATAAATTTTCTCTTGTAATAAGCTATGAACTTATAGATAATTCTATAAAGGTTACTTATAATGTGGAAAACTTAGATAATAAAACTATTTATTTCTCCATAGGAGCTCATCCTGCTTTTAATGTACCTTTACTTCCTAATGAAAAAATGGAGGATTACTATATTAAATTAGAAAAGAAAGAAAATGCTGATTTATATCCAATAACTAAGGATGGATTTATATGTAAGGATACTACGGAATTCTTAAAGGATTCTGATATAATACCTTTAAGTTCTGACTTGTTTATAAATGATGCCTTAATCTTTAATAACTTAGAATCTAAAACTATATCAATACTTAATAATAAAAATTCTAAGAAGGTTACCATGGACTTTGAAGGGTTCCCTTGGTTTGGAATATGGTCTAAGAATAATAGTGCACCTTTTGTTTGTCTTGAACCTTGGTTCGGTCATGCAGATTTTGAGGATTTTAATGGAGAATTCAAAGAGAAGGATGGACTTATTGTCTTAGAAGAAAATAAAACCTTTACTGCTTCTTACACAATAACAATAGATTAATTTTAATCTTATAAATATAATGTTTCCAAACTCAATATTTGAATATCCTATAGATTATAAATTATAACCTTGAATACACAAGGATATGAAAAAATCCTAGAATTTAATAAGGACTATATTCTCCCTTCTATGATGTATTATTAGCTTCCTTTAGGAAAAGATATGCTTACAATCATAGTATAAAATGAATATAGTCCTTAGTTTTCTGTGTATAAATCCTATTCAAGGATTTAATTTTAAAAAAGTTTATCTATGAATCTGTATAATTCCTTCTTATATTAATAATCTTATAAACACTGTTAAAAAGCCTAAGTAAAATTTATATTCATACCTTTACAAATATGTATAATTTCACCTTAAACTAAGAATCTTATAAACACTGTAGCAAGGCCTAAGAAAAAGAAGAATCCGCATATATCAGTTACAGTGGTTACAAATACTGCTGATGCTAGGGCTGGGTCCACATTTAACTTCTTTAATGTTACAGGTACTAAGAACCCTGCTAAGGTTGCAGCTGTCATATTTAATATCATAGCAAGACCAATAACAAGTCCAAATATAGGATTTTGAGCCCAAATACTCGCAAGTATTGCTACAGACATTCCTATGGAACATCCATTAATAATCCCAACGGAAAACTCCTTTAATAATACCTTTTTATAATTTTCATATGTAAGCTCCCCAAGAGCTATACCTCTAACCACTAGGGTTAAAGTCTGAGTCCCTGCATTTCCTCCCATTCCTGCAACTATAGGCATAAATGCTGCTAGCATAACAACTTGACTTATGGTATTTTCAAATAAGCTTACAATGGTTGATGCTAAAAGAGCTGTAAATAAGTTTACAAAGAGCCATGGAAGTCTACTCTTAATAGAATCTATGGTTCCACCGTCAACATTTTCCTCTTCATCTATTCCTGCAAGACGGTGTATATCCTCCGTATCTTCCTCTCTTAATACGTCTATAATATCATCCACAGTAATAACGCCAAGGATAATTCCATTATCATCTACTACAGGCATATTTAAGAAACCATACTTTTCAAACTTATTAGCTACCTCTTCCTGATCCATATCTACAGGTATGCTTATCACATTTTCATTCATTATATCTTGGATTTTAGTATTAAAGGTAGAAGTTACAAGTTCCCTAAGGGATACAACCCCTTTTAAAACTTCTTTATTATCTAATACATATAAATAATATGCACTTTCCGCATTAGGAGCTTCCTTTTGAAGAAAGGTAAAGGTCTCCTCCACTGTCATATTATCTATAATACTAAGGAATTCTGTTGCCATAAGTCCCCCAGCTGTTTCTGGGTGATAGGTTAGGAGTTCCTTAACTTCATCTCTATCTTCTTTAGATGATAGCTTTTCAATAAGCTTATTAGCTTCACTAGGAGCTATTGTTCCTAAAAGGTCTGCTAAGTCATCTGAACTCATTTCATTTACTATCTTACCTTGATTAAGTTCAGAAAAAAGAGATAAAAGCTTCATTTGTTCTTCTTCATCAGCTTCTCCTATAACCTCTGCCACTATCCAGTGAGGAAGTTTCGATAGAATTCTAAATACTTGATCTCCATCTAATTTTCTTATGGAATCCAATATATCAGCTGGATGTATATCATCTATATTTTCTTTTATTTCTTCCAATGAGCTATTCATTAAAAACTTGAGAAGCTCGTAGTCTGACATCACTTGCATAGCTATCTCTCCTTTCTAAAGTTCTTCTATAATTTAATCCTAAGTTTAGTTATCAATATTGTTATATCATATTCCACTTATATATTTTATCAATGGTATCATAAAATTACTATCTTTTTTTCAGCCACTTATGAATTATTAATGTTCTTATTTTTTATAAAAAGATTGGTTATTATCATTATGTCTTCATATTTATATAATAATTCTACTTCTTAATATACCTATTGATTAATTAACATATTGACCTAATTAAATTTTAAGATAAACCTAATTATAGGTTTTTGATTGAGAATTATCTTATGCACTACTTAAAATTCAAGGGTTTAAATG
>NZ_JBFNEO010000018.1:0-23577 GCF_040797585.1 Clostridium sp. | reverse complement strand
CCATTATATAGAGTTCCTATCTTAAAAATTAACTTATACTTATGATTTATTCATTAATAAATCATAAGTATAAGTTAAGAAATAGCTTCGGAAATCTATAGTAAATTGCATAGTTAGAAATTAAACGTAATAGTTGTTATAAAATAAAAGATGTTACGTTTAAAACATAAATTGGAAACATATTCTATTATAATATTATTTTCATAAATGTTTAAGATAAATTATAAAATAATGGATTTTAATATTATAATTTATGAGTAAAAATATATATAAACTTTTAAATTAGTAAAATAAAAAATAAATTTAATGTAGGTGTTTAAATTTTATAACTAAATGCTTTATACTATCATTATAATATAAATTGTTTAAGCATAAATTTAAGGAGGAGTCATGAAAGAATATTGTTTACTTGTTTTTAATAATACCCATAATGCAATTCAAGGAGAAAAGGTGTTAAAATCTGAAGGGTTAAATGTAACCATAATGCCAACACCAACATATATAACTAAGAGTTGTGGTATAAGCGTAAAGTTTGATATTAAGGATATGGAGATGGTAAAATCCTTAGTTCAAAATGAAAAATTAATAATAAAGAACATGTATCATAAAACAGAAGATAAATTTCAGGTTATTATATAGACCTTAGGTTCACTTAAGAGGAGGGGTTTTATGGAAGCTATAAAGAGGTTAGTAACTCAGAATATAGATTGGGATACTATATTAAACACTGTAATTCATAAAACATTAGCAATAGCAATTATAATTGCTATAATGATGATTATTATAAAAATATCACTTAAAGCTATAAATAACTTTGTTGATAGACAAAGTAAAATGAAAATATCTCTAGATGATAGAAAAGCTAATACCATTGGAGAAATATTAAAGAGTATAGTTAAGTATACAGTATACTTCTTTGGAATAACTGCTATTCTTACAGTACTATTTGGTCCTATAAATATTGCATTTGCAAGCATAGGAGGAGTTGCCATAGGTTTTGGAGCTCAAAACCTTGTTAAAGATGTAATAAATGGATTCTTTATTATATTTGAAGATCAATTTGCAGTTGGAGATTATGTAAATATAGGAGATAAAGGCGGAATAGTTGAGAGTATAGGCTTAAGACTTACAAAGCTTAAGGATTTCAACGGGGACTGTCATATTATACCTAATGGAAATATTACTATTATAACTAATCACTCAAGGAATAATATGAGGGTTTTAGTAGATATAGATGTAGCTTATGAAGAGGATATAGACAATGTTATAAAGACTTTAAATGAGGTATGTGAAGAATTTGGTAAGAAAAATGAGAATATAGTAGAAGGTCCTACTGTTATAGGGGTAACTGCATTAAAAGATTCAGCAGTTACAATTAGAGTTTGTGCTAAAGCTCTATCAATGACTCAATGGGAGTGTGAAGCTAATCTTAGAAAAGATATAAAACAAGCTTTAGATAAAAATGGAATAGAAATACCATATCCTAAGAGAGCGATTTATAATGTTGTATCAAATAAAGATAATTAAATAAGGAAAGGGGTTGTATTATGGCTAAGGTATTCTACTTAGGAGATGTTGTTGAAATGAAAAAGCAACATCCTTGCGGAAGTTATCAATGGGAGATAATTAGACTTGGCGCAGATATAAAAATAAAGTGTGTAGGATGTAGTAGAATAGTTATGTTACCTAGAAGTAAGTTTGAAAAAGATATAAAGAAAATAATAAAACAAAATATTCCACAGGAATAATAAAGCATTAGTAGAGCCAAAACCTCTACTAATGCTTTATCTGATGGCTAGGAATTGTAACACACCCATCCTCTTAAAAGGCGGGGGATAACAGTTGCTACGACACTAGATTAACTCATCTAACCTTCAAATGGTGGAAAGAACACCATCTGAAGGAAGATTCGTTCTATTTTATGAAATATATAACTAGTAATAATATTAAAGGACAAAAAGTAAAAAGTTTATTTTTAATAGGAATATATAGTTAGTAATATGATTAGAATATAAACAGTAAAATTTTTACTTTTAATGAAATTATATCCTAGTAGATAAGATCAGAATATAAAAATAAATTCTTTGTTTTTAATATACTTAGAAAGAACTTAAATGAATATAAATAAAGTTGTAAAATTTTGAAGAAAAAAACATTGCAAAAGTTTTTACTTAGTGATAAAATAGTTTGGTATAATCCCTGCTGTGTAAAACACAGCCTTAGGCCAAGGGGAGGAGGTGAATTAGATGAGAAAATATGAAACTATATTCATATTACACCCATCTTTAGACGAGGAGGCTGTAAAGGCTGCTCAAGATAAGTTCAAAGGTGTAATAGAAAATGGTGGAGGAGTAGTTGACAACGTAGATTTCTGGGGTAAGAGAAAGCTTGCTTACGAAATTTCAAAGATTAGCGAAGGATACTACACTCTAATAAACTTCACTGCTAATCCTGAATTACCAAAGGAGTTAGAGAGAGTTTACGGAATCACTGATGGTGTCATGAGACATATAATCGTAAAGGAAGAAAAGTAAGGTGGTGTCATAATTGAATAAAGTCGTTCTTATTGGAAGACTAACAAAAGATCCGGAGTTAAAATATACTCCTGGAACTGGCATGGCTGTAACCACAATTACTTTGGCAGTTGACAGATACAACGCATCCACTAAGCAAAGAGAAGCTGACTTTATCCCTGTTGTTATATGGGGAAAGCAAGCTGAGGCTACTGCAAACTACATGACTAAAGGTAGTTTGATGGCTGCTAGTGGAAGAATCCAAACGAGATCATATGATGCCAAAGATGGTACAAAAAGATACGTTACTGAAATTGTTGCTCAAGAAGTTAGCTTCTTAGGAGGCAAATCTTCTAAACAAGAGTCAACAGGTTTCGGTGGCGGCAGTGATTATGGTATGGCCGGTAATCCTTTCGCACAAAGTGCTGATAATGGAATGCCAGATTCAAATCCTTTTGGAGGACAGCCATACGATGAGGATATAACTCCAGTTGATGATGGAGATATTCCTTTCTAAAATCTAACACTTTAAGGTAAGGAGGTAAGAGAATGAGCAGAGATATGAAGAAGAACTCTAGAATGAAGAGAAAGAAAAAAGTTTGTGCATTTTGCGTAGATAAAGCTGATAGCATAGATTACAAAGATGTAAGCAAGCTTAGAAAATATGTTACAGAAAGAGGTAAGATATTACCAAGAAGAATTTCTGGAACATGTGCTAAGCACCAAAGACAGCTTACTGACTCTATAAAGAGAGCAAGAAACATAGCATTATTACCATTTACAACTGAGTAATATAATGTTTATGATATAAAAAGCTACTGATTTTAATCAGTAGCTTTTTATATTTTCAGTAATAACTTTAATATTATTTATAGGGTTTTTAGCTTGAATCTTAACTTATATATGCACTTAAACCCTTTAAGATATTGGATTTTGAGTAGTGCATAAGATAATATTATTATTTAAGATATATTCAAGGTTGAGTTCTGAATCGCTTTATCTAAGAGTATTTATATAGGTAAGAAATATAGATTTAAATTAATAAACTTTATACAGCATATATTATATTATCATGTTATGACATGATATACCCTTAATAAGATGCTTCCTGTTTTTTATTAAATTAATTTATAGAAATTTGTCTATAAATTTTCATAAGTTTTTATAAAATTACTTTAACCATCAAGTAATACTAATATTTTCATGTAATACAGTATAATACAGAAAGAAAAATGTATTCTAATACGATTTATAGACCTATTAATACATGTTTTTACAAGGATAAAAACAATAATAATAAACAATATATAAATTGGGTAAATTATAACATAAGTTTAAGCCTTATGCCCTCCTATGGCTAAATAAACTTTAGTTGCATAAATATTGAAAAAAAACTACAATAAATATATAACTATGGTAATGGGGGTATACAAGGTGAAAAGAGATAGTTTCAATATAATGTCTGATATAAAGATAATAGAGGAATTAAAGGCTCAATTACTGTGTATTATTGGAGAATTTTTTAGATTACTTACCAAGGGAAGTAATGTAGCACAAGAGGCTATATTAGAGTGTATTTCCGGGGCAATAATAATATTATATATACTAGCGGAGAGGTTAGGGTACTCTTTTACTGCAGTAGATGATAATATGAAAAAGAAATTAAAGGTAGGTATAATTGAGGAGGATTTAGTAGAAAAGGACGGAAAGAATTTAAGCAGATTGTATACTCATTTAAAAGAAAGAAACTAAAATTAAGATTTGGAGGAAAATATGTACAATAAAAAACATAACACTCAATCTACAGTAGAAGTTGGAATAATGAGTGCACTTATAATAGTTATGTTTATGATAGTTACCTATGTTCCTGTTATTGGGGGATTATTTTTATTTGTGATTCCATTACCAATAACAGTTCTTTTTATAAAACATAACTATAAAGTTTCCTTAGCTGCTATAATAGTTAGTTCAATACTTATAGCAATTTTAAATAATCCTATTCAAGCAATAGGAAGTGCCATATTATATGGAAGTACAGGACTTACCATAGGATATTGTATAAAAAATAATAAGTCATCTATATTTACTATTGGAGTTCAAGGAATTGTATCTCTAATTGGTATTATATTAAACTATTCCTTAACTATATATGTAATTATGGGAACAAGTTTATATTCAATTATTGAAACACAAATAAATGCCTTTAAAAGTTCATTTGATATGGTTAAGGGTATTTATGAATCAGCAGGAGTGCCAGTAGATTCAAACCCCATGTTTAATATGATGACTCAAATAACTCCAGAGTTAATTCTAACTATTTTACCAGGAGCCATTATAATAGCAGCACTATTAGTTTCATACTTTAATTATATTGTCACTAAAAATGTATTGAAGAGATTAAGAATAGAAGTAAATAGTATTAGACCTTTTTCTCTTTGGTATATAGATAATAGAATAGGAGCATTACTTATTACAATTGTAATTTTAGGTATGATGATAGCAAATTATAATATGACAATAGGACATTACATATTTAACTCTTCTGTAATGGTACTTAATATTTCAATGATTTTAATAGGGATGGCAGTTATAACATACTATCTTAGAAATAAATTCAAATTAAGTAAAGGAGTAGTTATATTAATACTAGTCTTTGCTTTTATGAATCCTTCTCTTAGCCAAATTATATTTTTAATTGGAATTGGAGATTTAATATTTGATTTTAGAAAATTAGATGAAAATAGCTTATCAAATGCTTTAGAGAAGTACGTAAAAAAGAAATTGAAAAAGTAGGAAGGTGACTTCAAAATGGATAGATTTAAAGATCTTATACCTAATACAAAAATCTATATGATTTTTATAGCCGTATTAATATCATCTCTATTTATTGTTGGTCATATAGCTTTAGGTTTTCTTTTCTTTTTTATATTTACATTATTAATAATATATAATATAAATACAATAAGAAAAAAGCATAATGAGCTTAAAGAGTATATAGAAGAATTCTCTAACAACTTAGATAGTGCTACTAGAAATACATTAGTTAATCTTCCATTTCCTATGATGATAGTAACAGAAGATGGAAATATTACCTGGTATAACAATAAATTAACCTCTATAATAAAAAGAGAAGAGCTCTTGGGAAAGAATGTTAACAACATAGTTAACGAGTTTGACTATAAATCTATAAAAGAAGGTATAGTAAGCTGTTATAGGTATGTAAAAATAGAGGATAAATATTTCGATATATATACTAATCTTGTTAAAACCAGTGATGAAACCTATGAGGAAAAGAGTATAATAATACTTTATTTTTATGATGTTACTACAATAAAACAGTATAAAGATGAAGTAGAGACCATAATGCTTATAGAAGTTGATAACCTTGATGAGGTTATTAAAAGTACAGAGGAAGATTATAGGCCACTTTTAGCCGCAGAGATAGAAAGAAATATAAATAGCTATGCTCAGGGAATTAATGCTATGATAAGAAAATACTCTTCAAATAAATATGTACTAAGCGTACAAGAGAAATATATACAAGAAGAGATAAAGAAAAAATTTGAAATTCTTGATATAATAAGAGAGATAAATCTTGGAAATAAATTAGCAGTAACTCTTAGCATAGGTGTTGGGAAAAATGGACAAAATCCTCTAAGAAATAATAACTTTGCAAATAGTGCAAAGGAATTAGCTCTAGGAAGAGGGGGAGACCAGGCTGTAGTTAAATCTGGAGAGAAGATGGACTTTTTTGGTGGAAAAACTAAGGAAGTTGAAAAAAGAACAAAAGTAAGAGCAAGAGTTGTAGCTCACGCCCTAAATGACTTAATAAGAGAAAGTTCTAAAGTGTACATAATGGGACATAAAAACCCAGATATGGATTGCTTTGGGGCATCAGTAGGACTTAGTAGTGCTGTTAAAAAATTAAATAAAGAATGTCATATAGTATTAAAAGAAACTGGAAATGGCATAAGGTATATACTGGATAAGATAAAAGAAGACCCTAAGTATGATGGTTTATTAATAACCCCAGAACAATGCAAAGAAATGCTTGATGAAAATAGCTTATTAATATTGGCAGATGTTCATAGTATGGGATATGTTCAAGATTCAGATATCGTAAAATCTGTGAAGAATATAGTTATAATAGACCACCATAGAAGAACAGTAGATTTTATAGAAGGAGCAATCCTTACTTATATAGAAATATATGCATCATCTACTTCGGAACTTGTTACAGAAATGATTCAATATATGCTAGAAAAACCAAAGCTGAGTCAATTAGAGGCAGAAGCACTTTTAGCTGGAATATGTGTTGATACTAAAAACTTTTATTTAAAAACTGGAGTAAGAACATTTGAAGCTGCATCATTTTTAAGAAAGTTAGGGGCAGATACCGTTGACGTTAAAAAAATGTTTGGCAATGACTTATCAACATATATACAGAGATCTGAAATAATCAAAAATGCTAAGGTGGAAAATAATATTGCCGTTGCTATTGCTCCACCTTATATAGAAGATATTGTAGTAGCTGCTAAGGCGGCGGATGAACTACTAAATATTACAGGTATTCAAGCATCCTTTGTTCTTGTTACAATAGATAATGATATTAATATAAGTGGACGTTCTCTAGGAGATATAAATGTTCAACTTGTATTAGAAGCCCTTGGAGGTGGAGGTCATATGACTATAGCAGGAGCAAAAGTTAACAATTCAACCCCAGAAGAAGTGGTTAAGATGTTAAAGGATGCTATAAACAAATATTCAAGGGAAGGTGAAATAAAATGAAGGTAATTTTATTAGGAGATATAAAGAGTGTAGGAAAAAAGGGGGAGGTTGTTAATGTTTCTGATGGATATGCAAGAAACTTTTTATTCCCAAGAAAGTTAGCTCAAGAAGCTAATGATGGAAATCTACACATATTAAATACAAAGAAAGAAAATGATAGAAGAAAGAAGTTAGCAGAAGTAGAAGAGGCTCAAGCTTTAGCAGATAAGTTAAAAGGTAAAGAAATAAATATTAAAGCTAAGGCAGGAGAGAATGGAAGACTATTTGGAGCTATAACAAGTAAGGATGTAGCCGAACTTATAAAGAAGCAATACAGTGTTTCAGTTGATAAGAAAAAGGTTGTTATGGATACTATAAAGCAACCTGGAGTATTTGAGATAGAGGTTAAGGTTTACCCAGAAATATCTACTAAGATGAAGGTTGTTATTGTTTCCGAATAATAAGGAGGATTTAAATTTGAAATCACAAATTGACAATACAATAGAGGAGCTAAGTGTTGAAGAGTTATTAGACAAGGGAACAACTTTAGAATCTCAAGTTAATATATTATATGAAGTAGCTAATAATGTGCTAGATGAGGGAGCTATAAGAGCAAGAACTATAAAATACAAACTTCAAAAGCATGTAAAAAGTGATGATATATATAAGAGAGTATATGCTATAAATAAGATTTTAAGTGATGATAAGGGAGTAGATAGAGTAGCTACTCCTGATAACATCAATGAAATTATAGAGGAAGCTAATAAATGGCTATCTGAGAATATAGCAAGAAGATATATTCAAAATAAAATAGAACAACAAGTTGAGCAAGCTTTAATAGAGAAGCAAGAAAAATATGTTGATGAAATGAGACTTGGCATAATAAGAAAGCAAAAGGGTCCAGAAAATGCTAAAACCCTTAAGAAATATGCTACCTTTGAGAAGCTTGATTCTAAAAAGCTTACAAAGAGCTTACAAGGATTATTAAGACCAGAAAGTTTTGAGGAAATTGTTGGACAAGAAAGAGCGATAAAATCTTTAATTTCAAAGCTAACATCTCCATATCCACAACATATAATTCTTTATGGACCACCAGGAGTAGGTAAAACTACTGCAGCAAGACTTGCTTTAGAAGAAGCTAAGAAGATTAAGGTTACTCCTTTTGATGATGATGCAAAATTCATAGAGGTAGATGGGACAACCTTAAGATGGGATCCTAGAGAGATAACAAATCCACTTCTTGGATCAGTACATGACCCTATATATCAAGGTAGTAAAAGAGACCTAGCTGAGATAGGAGTTCCAGAGCCAAAGCCAGGTTTAGTTACTGATGCTCATGGTGGAGTTTTATTTATAGATGAAATAGGAGAATTAGATTCTATATTACAGAATAAGTTATTAAAAGTATTAGAAGATAAGAGAGTTGAATTTTCATCTTCTTACTATGACCCAGATGATGAAAATACACCTAAGTATATAAAATACTTATTTGAAAATGGTGCTCCAGCAGATTTTGTTCTAATAGGGGCAACCACAAAGGATCCTTCTGAAATAAATCCAGCATTAAGATCTAGATGTGTAGAAGTCTATTTTGAACCTTTATCATCTAAAGACATAGAGAGCATTGTAGATAATGCTAGTAAAAAACTTAATGTTACATTAGAAGAGGGAGTATCTAAGCTTATAAGTAGATACACAATTGAGGGAAGAAAGGCCATAAATATATTATCAGATGCTTATGGATATGCCCTTTACACCTCTAAGGATGGGAATATAGATAACTTAGTTATAGAAAAACATCATATAGAAGAGGTTCTATCTATAGGAAGATTTTCTCCTTATGAAATTTTAGATAGTAGTGATGAAAAAGAAGTTGGACATATATATGGATTAGGTGTTAGTGGTTTTATTGGATCAACTTTAGAAATAGAAGCAGTAGCTTTTGAAGCTAGTGAAAAAGGATCAGGTAAGGTTAGATTTAATGATACTGCTGGGTCTATGGCTAAGGATTCAGTTTTCAATGCTGCATCAGTTATAAGAAGAATAACTGATAAAGATATTAGAGATTATGATATTCACGTAAATGTAGTTGGTGGAGGAAAGATAGATGGTCCATCAGCAGGAGCTGCTATAACTGTATGTATAATAAGTGCTTTATTAAATAAGCCTATAAGACAGGATGTGGCAGTAACAGGTGAAATATCTTTAAGAGGTAACATAAAGCCTGTTGGTGGTATATTTGAAAAGGTATATGGCGCTATAAGAAAAGGAATAAATCTTGTAGTTGTTCCAAAGGATAACGAAAAAGAGGTACCACTAGAACTTAAAGATATAGAGGTTAAAGCAATAAGCACTATAGATGAGCTTATTAAGATAATATTTTAGAGTAAATAAGGTTGATCTAAAATCATAGATTTTTTAGATCAACCTTGTTATTTTTAGAGTAGTACATAAAATTTTAATTCGTAAAATCAACATCTTGATAATTACAAATTTATTTACTATAGTTTATAATAGAGATATTGTGCAATAATTTAAGAAGAAAGGGGAGGTAATATGGATACATCTATTATGAGAAGTCTTCCACATAACTTAGAAGCTGAACAGTCAGTCCTTGGATCTATGCTTATAGATAAGAACTCTATTGCTCAATCAGCAGAAGGTTTAAAAGCAGAAGATTTTTATAGAGAAGCTCATAAGATAATCTTTAGTGTAATAATGGAGCTATTCCAAAAAGATGAGCCAGTAGATATGATAACCCTAATAGAACATTTAAGGGCAACAGAAAAACTAGATAGTGCTGGTGGAATAAGCTATATCACAGAAATCAGTAATTCTGTTCCCTCCACTGCAAATTTAAAATCATATATAAAAATTGTAGCAGAAAAAGCTATGCTTAGAAGACTTATAAAAGCATCTAACGAAATAATAGAGAAGAGCTACAATGGTCAGGCGGAAGTTGAAGGAGTAGTAGATTTTGCTCAAAAACAAGTTTTTGATATTTCAGAAAAGAGATCTACTAGTGATTTTGAACCTATAAGTACAGTTCTTGAAAGAGGATTTCTTGAAATAGAAAGACTCTATAATAATAAGGGAGATATAACTGGGGTAGCCTCAGGATTTAATGATTTAGATGATATGACTTCAGGGTTCCAAAGTGGAGATATGGTCCTTGTAGCTGCAAGACCATCCATGGGAAAGACAACATTTGCTCTAAACCTATGCCAACATGCGGCATTAAGAGCAGGTAAGAGTGTTGTGGTATTTTCCCTGGAAATGTCTAAGGAGCAGCTAGCATACAAGTTGCTTTGTGCAGAGGCTAATGTTGATATGTTAAAACTTAGAACAGGTAATTTAGATGAGCAGGATTGGGAAAATATAGCCAGAGCATCAGGACCTCTTGCAGCATCTAAAATATACATAGATGATACTGCAGGAGTATCTATAATGGAAATGAGATCTAAGTGTAGAAGACTTAAGATAGAATATGGTGTAGACATGATAATGATAGACTATCTTCAGCTTATGAGTGGTAGCGGTGAAGAGAGTAGACAGCAGGAAGTATCAGAGATATCAAGAGGTATAAAGGCACTTGCTAAGGAGATGGGATGTCCAGTAATAGCATTATCACAGCTTTCTCGTGCGCCAGAGCAAAGAGCAGATCATAGGCCCATGCTCTCTGACCTTAGAGAATCTGGATCTATTGAGCAGGATGCTGACCTTGTTATGTTTTTATATAGAGATGAGTACTATAATAAGGAAACAGAGGATAAAAATATTGGTGAGTGCATAATAGCTAAGCAAAGAAACGGTCCTGTTGGAACAGTTAAGCTAGCTTGGCTTGGACAGTACAGTAAGTTCGGAAATTTGGATACAATACACCAATAATAGAATTATATATATTTATAATACTAAGATAATAAGAGTATATATTTTTAAAGGTTGAAAAATCGAAGATTAATAAGATGGTTTCAAATTATGTGAACAGTACTAATAGGAATAAACATAGAATACAATTATTCATATTTCATTCCTATCACGTCTTTTGTTGGTATATTGAATAATAAAATAATATCTAATGGAACTAATATGAACATTAAGAAAAAAATATTTTTAATAGTTAGTTATGTAATAATGATGGTAATTTTATTGTCTTATATTTATAATATGAAAATTAACCTATGGCGTTAGTATAATATTGTGGACACAAAAAGCTGAACACAATACTATAAGTTTTAAGTACCTAAATACATTTGTTAGCGTAACAGATGTATATGAGGCATTGAGATATGGATTTAAGAAATAAGGTATACTGGTGATTTAGCGGTATACCTTATATTTTTATTCTAAAGATTATTGTTCTATTAATATTAGTTGAAGTATAATTTTATTTATAAGGAGAAATTCATAATAAGGGGGAAGTTTTATGGATAAAAATTTAGAGTTTGTAACTAGCCAAAGGGTAAAAAGAACCATGGAGGCTCTAGAAAAGAATAATATGGAAGCGCACCTAGTAAATAACAAGGTGGAGCTTATAGATAAGATTAAAGATATATGCAAGGAGGGGGAGGTTGTTTCAGTAGGCGGATCTATGACCTTATTTGAAACAGGAGTTATTGATTTTTTAAGAAGTGGAAAATATGAGTTCCTTGATAGATATAAAGAAGGATTAACTCCAGAAGAGATAAAAGATGTATTTAGGAAAAGCTTTTTTGCAGATAGCTATTTTACAAGCTCTAATGCTATAACCGAAAATGGATGGCTTTATAATGTGGATGGCAATGGAAATAGGGTAGCAGCCATGTTATATGGACCAGATAAGGTTATAGTTATTGTAGGAGTAAATAAGATTGTTAAAGATTTAGATAAAGCGATAGAGAGAAATAAAGAGATAAGTGCCCCGGCTAACTGTTTAAGATTAAATAGAAGTACACCTTGTTCAAAGGTAGGATACTGTTTAGATTGTAATAGCAAGGATAGAATATGTAATGAATATACATTAATAAAAAGACAAAGAGAAAAGGGAAGAATAACGGTTATATTTCTAAAAGAAAACTTTGGATATTAGCCAAAGATGAGCATTAATTTAAAAGAATTAGTAAAGTGAAATCCAATTTGATAAACCGTCTAATTTAAAGGGCTTAACGCTATTTGTTAAGCCCTTTACTGATGTATAATATATATAGGGGTAGTATATATACATTATATAAGGGGGATGTTTATGAAAAAGCAAATTAAAGCTTATTTTACAATAACTTTTGGGGTGTTTTTAGTAGCCATAGCAACTTATTTTTTCATTATGGGAAATAATGTGGCCGGTGGAGGGATAAATGGATTAAGTCTTGTTATAAATCACTATATACCACAAATGCCTGTAGGAGCACTAATGACTATTATGAATGTAATCTTATTTATAGTAGCATTTATACTTATAGGGCCTCATTTTGGAGCTAGAACAGTTTATGCTAGCTTTTTACTATCAGGAACCATATGGGGATTAGAGAAATTATATCCCATAAGTAAGCCTTTAACTGACGATATATTATTAGAACTAATGTTCGCCATAATGCTTTTAGCTTTAGGACTTGCAACTATATTTAATCAAAATGCATCTACAGGTGGTACAGATATAATAGCTAAGATATTAAATAAATATTTTAATATAAACTTAGGAAAAGGTGTATTACTATCAGATTTAATTGTAACTATACTTGCTGCTATAGCTTTTGGGTTTACAGGTGGGTTATATGCTTTATTCGTGGTTATACTAAATGGAGTAGTAATAGATAGATTTATTGAAGGTTTCAATATATGTAAGGAAGTAAGGATTATAAGTAAGGATTTAGATAAAATAAGAGCCTTTATATTAGAAGACTTAGGAAGAGGAGCTACTATATATTATGCAAAGGGAGCATTCAGTGATGGAGAAGTTAAAGTTCTTTGGACTATAGTAGATAGTAAGGAGTTTATAAGAATAAAAAATTATGTGAAAGAAATAGATAAGTATGCATTTTTAAGTGTCACCGATGTATGTGAAACCTTAGGTGACGGATTTAAAGCCTTTGAATAACGAATATTATTGACTTTTTAAATATTCGAATAATAAAATATGATTAATATGAAAATATTTAAGAGAGGTGATAGAATGTCAAGAAATCTTAGGGATTACTTATTTATAGTTATAGGTGTACTATGTGTTGCATCAGGGTTATACTTCTTTATGATTCCTAATAATATAGCTGGAGGAGGAATAAGTGGAATAGCTATGGTTCTAAATCATTATATTCCAATAATACCAGTTGGGGGAGCAATGTTTATAATTGATGGAATATTATTTATTGTAGCTTTTGTAATTATAGGGCCAAGTTTTGGTGCTAAAACTATTTTTTCAAGCTTGCTATTATCTAGCACAATATTCATATTAGAAAAAATAGTACCACTAAAGGGAAGTTTAACAGGGGATATATTTCTTGAAATGGTATTTGGAATAATGTTAACTGCAATAGGAATGGCAGTTATATTCAACTCTGATGCATCTACGGGTGGAACTGATATTATAGCTAAAATTCTAAATAAATATTTTCATCTTAACATGGGAAAAGGTGTTTTATTTACTGATTTAGTAGTTGTTATATTTGCAATGGGAGCCTTTGGATTAAAATCTGGACTATATGCATTATTTGCAGTTGTATTAAATGGGATGGTTATAGATAGAGCTATAGATGGACTTAATTCAGTTAAAGAGATAAGGATAATAAGTAGCAAGAGATCTTATATAGAGAAATTTATATTAGAAGAGCTTGAAAGAGGTGCAACTGTATATCATGCTACAGGTTCTTATAGTAAGTCTCAGGTTGAGGTTCTAAGTGTGATAGTTGATAGAAAAGAGTTTATTAGATTGAAGAATTACATAAAAGAGGTAGATCCTAATGCATTTCTTAGTGTAACTGAAGTATATGAAGCATTAGGGTATGGATTTAAGAAGATAATATAAATATAAGGTATACTGCTGATTTAGCGGTATACCTTATATTTATTTGATGGCTAGGAGCTGTACCCCAAAAATCCTATTAAAAGGTGGGGGCTAACAGTTGCTACGCCTTAAATTAACCCATATTATAAGACCTAGGGATGAAATTTTATTTTTAGTAACTTGACCTATTATGATAATTGAAAGTCAAAATTGTAGAATGAATAGTTAATTAGAATGAAGGAATTATACTTCCTTTATATTTTTCATTAATAAACTCTTTAACTTTGTCAGAAGTTAAAGCTTCTGATAATGCTTTTATTGCATCGGAATCTTTATTATCTTTTCTAACAGCAAGGATATTTGCATAAGGGGAGTCCTTATCCTCTACTAAAAGTCCATCTTTTGTAGGGGTTAATCCTGCTTCAAGAGCAAAGTTAGTATTTATAATAGCTCCATCTACATCATCTAATGCTCTAGGGATTTGTGCTCCTTCAAGTTCAGATATTTTTAAGTTCTTTGGATTTTCTACTATGTCACGAACAGTAACTAATTCTCCATCTTTAAGTTTAATTAATCCAGCCTTTTCAAGTAATCTTAATGCTCTAGCCTCATTAGTTGGATCGTTAGGAACAGCTATTTTAGCCCCATCTTGGAGTTCTTTAATATCCTTTATTTTCTTTGAGTAGAGAGCTATTGGCTCAAGGTGAACCTTAACAGTGTAATCTAAGTTATAGCCCTTCTCTTGAATTTCCTTTTCTAAGTAAGGTACGTGTTGAAAGAAATTTGCATCTAGGTCTTTGTTATCTAAAGCTATATTTGGTGTTTTATAATCAGTAAATTTTTCAATTTTAAGTTCATAACCTTTTTCGGATAAATCTTCTTTTACAACTTCTAATATATCTGCATGAGGAGCTGGACTAGCACCTACAGTTATAACTTTACTGTCCTTCTTCGAATCCTTAGCACCATCTGTATTTTTTGCTCCACAAGCTGCTAAAGATAGAGCTAGGGTAGCTGATAAAACTAATGTTAAAACTTTTTTCATAAATAAAACCTCCTGAAATTTAATTTTATTAATTTTACTTTGTTAATGCTTTATAAATTATATTTCCAATGGACTGGAATGCTTGCACAACAATTATTAAAACAATTACTGTGTATATAAGTATTTCTGTATCATATCTGTAGTATCCATATTGGAGAGCTAAATCTCCAAGGCCTTTACCACCAACAGCTCCAGCCATAGCAGAATATCCAACGATGCTTATAACTGTTAAGGTTATACCAAGGACTATGGAAGGTAACGCCTCTTTAAGCATAACCCTAACAATTATTTGAAATGTACTACAACCAAAGGACTTGGCAGCTTCAATTACACCAGGATCAACTTCAAGTAGTGCATTTTCAATAACCCTGGCAGTGAAAGGAGCAGCACCAATGCTTAGGGGTACAATAGCAGCTATTGGTCCTATGGTTGTACCTACTATAAACCTTGTAAAAGGTAGTATAGCCACAAGTAATATTATGAATGGGAAAGATCTTAATATATTAACTGTAAAATCTAGAATCCCATATATAACTTTGTTTGGTTTTAGTCCATTTGGAGAAGTTATAACTAATATTATTGCTGGAATAAGACCAAGTATAAGAGAATATAATGTAGCTTGTAGAACCATATTAAGAGTATTTAATAGTTCTGGATATATAAGTTCATTAAAGGCACTAAAAAAATTATTAATCATTATATAACTACCTCCCAATCTATATTTTTATTGTTTAAATAATTCTCTATTGATTCTTTATAACTAGTATCAAAGTTAATTATTAGAGTACCTAAAATTTCATCTCTGAACTTTTCAAGTTTTCCACCTATAATAGAGAAATCTATATCAAGATCCCTAGCCATAGAAGTTATTACGGTAGATTTACTTATAGAGCTTGGGAAGAATATTTTAATGTTTACTCCATCTAAGGTTACATCTGAATCGTCTCCAAGGAATTCTTTAAGATCTTTATTTGGTTTTAGGAAAAGATCTTTAGAATATCCACTATATAAAATTTCACCATACTCTATTAGTGCAACTTTATTACAAATCTCTTTTACAACCTCCATTTGGTGAGTTACTATGATCACTGTTATTCCTAAGGAGCTATTAATATCTTTTAGAAGATGTAAAATATCTTTAGTAGTCTTTGGATCTAGTGCTGAGGTTGCCTCGTCACATAATAATATTTTAGGCTTTAAAGCAAGAGCTCTTGCTATGGCTACTCTTTGTTTTTGTCCTCCACTTAAGCTTTTAGGTTTAACCTTAGCTTTATCTTCAAGTCCAACGATTTTTAAGAGTTCCTTAACTCTATTGTCTATATAAGCTTTATCATATCCCCATACCTTAAGAGGTAATGCCACATTGTTATAAACAGTATCTCTTGAAACTAAGTTAAAGTTTTGAAATATCATTCCAAGGTCTTTTCTAAGGGAGCGGATATTACTACTACTTAGTGTGGTTATATCTTTATCTTCAATGAAAATCTTACCCTTATGAAAGGACTCAAGACCATTTATACATCTTAAAAGGGTGGACTTACCCGCACCACTGTGGCCTATTATTCCAAAGATATCTTTGTTTTCTATGGATATATTTATATCTTTTAAAATTTCTGTTTCCTTATAGCTTTTATGTAAACCTTCAATAGTAATCATTAAACCATCTCCTCCAATTATTTTAAGGGCAAATAAAAAATCACCAGAGAATAAACTCTGGTGATATACCATGCCTACTCTCTTATCTTCCAGGATAAACCTGCAGGATTTAGCACCGATTTATTTTTAAAATTATCGGTTGCCGGGTTTCATAGGGCCAGTCCCTCCACCACTCGTGATAAGATAATCAATTTATTGAATTTTAAGTAAATTATATTTAAATATCAATTGAAAGTCAATACCAAATGATAAAATAAATCAAAATATTTTAAACTTAAATTCATTATAGTATTTTTATATAAAATAAAAACACCAGAGAATAAACTCTGGTGATAATTCCATTGCTATTCTCTCATCTTCCAGGATAAACCTGCAGGATTTAGCACCGACGTATCTTAAGTATACCGGTTGCCGGGTTTCATAGGGCCAGTCCCTCCACCACTCATGATAAGAATCAATATTAATTTAAATTGATTATAGAGCAGTAAAATATAAAAGTCAATAATAAAATTAAAAATCTTTTAAAATATTTTTAAGAGAATAGTACTTAAAGTAGTAGGTAAATATTAAATATAGTTTAGTTAATTTTATAGGGAATAATAATTGCAAGAAATTAATTAAAAGTAAATTTTATATAAAATATAGAGATTAATATAAAATAAGAAGAATTTTTTATGAAAAATCCACTAAAATGGTAGAATTTGAACTTGATTAAAGCCGAGTAAAATAGTAAGATATAAATAGTAAAGTAGAGTATTTTAATCGGATATATATTGTATTAAGGAGTGAATAATATGTCACAAGGACTTTTAAATATAGAGAATTTGCATACAAAAGTTGAAGATAAAGAGATCCTTAAAGGATTAGATTTAAAGATAAATAAGGGAGAAATCCATGTAATAATGGGACCTAATGGTGCAGGAAAATCAACATTAGCTAATACACTTATGAGTCATCCAAAGTATTCAATTACTGAAGGAACAATTGAGTTTGAGGGTGAAGTTATAAATGAATTAAAGGCTGATGAAAGAGCTAAAAAGGGTATATTCCTATCCTTCCAATACCCAGAAGAGATACCTGGAATTACTGTTGATAACTTCATAAGAAGTTCAAAAGGAGCAGTTTCAGGAAAGCCAGCAGGAATGATGAGTTTCAAGAGATCTTTAAAGGAGAAAATGGAATTATTAAAGATGGATGAAACTTATGCTAAGAGATACTTAAATGTTGGCTTCTCTGGTGGAGAAAAGAAAAAGAATGAGATATTACAAATGGCAATTCTTGAGCCAAAGCTTGCAATACTAGACGAAACTGACTCAGGTTTAGATGTTGATGCTATAAAAGTAGTTTCAGAGGGAGTTAGAGTATTAGCAAATGAAGAGAGAGCTATTTTAATAATAACTCATCATAATAAAATATTAGAGTACTTAAAACCAGATTATGTTCATGTTTTAGTAAATGGAAAGATAGTAAAGACTGGTGGAATGGAACTAGCTAAGGAAATAGAAGAGAAGGGATATGAAAACTTCAAGAAATAAGTTTTTTCCTTAATAAAGGCGGTGAATTAATATGGAACAAAGAAAAAAGACGCAATTGGATGATATCGAAAGAGGTATCTATGATATAAAGAATGAAGTCAGATATAGCTATAAGAGTAAAAATGGATTAACAGAAGAGATAATAAGAGATATATCTAAAGAAAAGAATGAACCAGAATGGATGACAAACTTTAGACTTGAATGTCTTGAAATATACAATGCTATAGACCTACCAACATGGGGTCCAGATATAACAGAACTTAATATTAATGATATAGCAACTTAT
This sequence comes from Clostridium sp., assembly GCF_040797585.1. Classification (GTDB taxonomy): domain Bacteria; phylum Bacillota; class Clostridia; order Clostridiales; family Clostridiaceae; genus Clostridium_Z. The sequence continues at coordinate 4,802 of NZ_JBFNEO010000018.1, read as the reverse complement.
GTAAAACCAGATACTGAAATGAAAGGTAACTGGGAAGAAGTACCAGAAGATATTAAAAAGACTTTTGATCTTCTAGGAATACCAGAGGCTGAGAAGGCATCCCTTGCAGGAGTTGGAGCCCAGTATGACTCAGAGGTAGTTTATCACAGCATAAGGGAAGATTTAGTTAAACAAGGTGTTATATACACAGATATGGAAACAGCAATAATAGAGTATGAAGATATTATAAAAGAATACTTTATGCAGTGTGTGCCACCAACAGATCATAAGTTTGCAGCATTACATGGTGCAGTTTGGTCAGGTGGATCTTTTGTTTATGTTCCAGAAGGGGTAGAGGTAGATATACCACTACAATCTTACTTTAGATTAAACGCTCCAGGAGCAGGACAGTTTGAACATACATTAATAATAGTTGAAAAGGGAGCAAAGCTTCACTTTATAGAAGGATGTTCAGCACCTAAATACTCTGTTGCAAACCTGCATGCAGGATGTGTTGAGCTATTTGTAAAAGAAGACGCTACATTAAGATATAGTACTATAGAAAACTGGTCTAAGAATATGTTTAACTTAAACACAAAGAGAGCAATTGTTGAGAAGAATGGAACTATTGAATGGGTTTCAGGATCTTTTGGATCTAAGGTTTCTATGCTTTACCCAATGAGTATATTAAAGGGTGAAGGAGCAAAGTGTGAATTTACCGGAGTTTCCTTTGCTGGTAATGGACAGAACTTAGATACAGGAGCACAGGTTATGCACTTAGCTCCACGTACATCATCAACAATAAATTCTAAATCTATATCTAAAGATGGAGGAACTGCTATTTATAGAGGTGTTGTAAATATATCTGAAAATGCTGTTCATTCTAAATCAACAGTTTCTTGTGAATCTCTAATGTTAGATAATAAATCTAAGTCAGACACAATACCAACTATAATAGTTGAGAATGATGAAGTAGACTTAGGACATGAAGCTAAGATAGGAAGAATAAGTGATGAGGCTATATTCTACCTAATGAGTAGAGGTATAAGTGAGGAAGAAGCTAAAGCAATGATAGTTAGAGGTTTTGTAGAGCCAATAGCTAAAGAGCTTCCACTTGAATATGCAGTTGAAATGAATAACCTAATTAGTATAGAACTTGAAGGAACAATAGGATAGGAGGGGATAATATGGATATGAAGTTTACCAATATGAACACAGCCCCTGTTTTAACTTATAGATGGATGGGGGTTAATGATATATCTATATATGGATATTCCTGTCCTGAGATAAGAGATTTCAAAGGAACAACAGCTGAGGGAGTTTTCCAGGGAAATATAGAGATTTTAAGAGATAAAGTATTATCATATAATGAGGATTATAAAATAGATGATAATTTAAAGTTTGGAGTATCTAAGGATTCAGTTAAGTTATCAGAGGAATATAGTAACTCATCTATGATAATAAAGACTAAGAGAAATGAAAAAGATTATGAACCAGTAAAGATTAAACACATATTTAGTGAGGATAACAAAACTTTAGTAGATCACAATATTATAGTAGCAGAAGAAAACAGCAATATAACTGTAATAATGCAGTACTTAAGTGAAGGAAATGAAGAAGCTTTTCATAATGGGCTTACTAAAATATTTGCTAAAAATGGAGCAGAAGTTACTGTTATAAAGGTTCAAATGATGAATAAACTAAGCTATAACTTCGATTCAAATGTAGCATTTGTAGGTTATGGAGCTAAGGTTAACTTTATAAATATAGACCTTGGAGGAAAGTATAGTGTAACAAACTATGTTTCTAACTTAGAGGATACTGAAGCAAATGCAGACTTACGTTCTGTATATCTAGGTGATGAGGAAAGAGTTATAGATATAAACTATGTTATGAATCATATAGGTAGAAGAACTGAGAGTAATATAGAAACAAAGGGAGCTCTTAAAGATAAAGCTAAGAAGATCTTTAGAGGAACTATAGACTTTAAGAGAGGATCCACAAGATCTAAAGGAATTGAAGAAGAATATGTAACTCTTTTAGATAAACATGTTAAATCCGATGCAATACCGCTTCTTCTATGTGAAGAGGATGATGTTGAAGGAGTTCATGCTGCTAGTGCAGGTAAGATAGATGAAGATAAGTTATTCTACTTAATGAGTAGAGGTTTTGATGAAAAAGAAGCTAAGAAACTTATAATTGAAGCATCCTTTAGACCTATTATAGATTTAATAGATGATGAAGAAATAAGGGCTTCTATAGATGAAGAAATACAAAGGAGACTTGTAAATGCTTAATGTGAGTAAGATAAGAGAAGATTTTGATATTCTATACCAAAAAGTAAATAATAAACCCTTAGCTTATTTAGATAATGCAGCTACTACTCATAAACCAAGGATAGTAACTGAAGCTATTAAGAATTACTATGATAAACATAATGCTAATCCTCACAGAGGAGCACATTATTTAAGTATCATGGCAACAGAGGCTTATGAGGGAGCAAGAGAAAGAGTAAAAACTTTTATAAATGCAGATAAGGCTTTAGAGGTTATATTTACAAAGAATGCTACAGAATCTTTAAATCTTCTTGCTTACTCTTATGGAATGAGCTTCATAAATGAAGGTGATGAGATAGTTTTATCTATACAAGAACATCATAGTAACATCATTCCATGGCAAAATGTTGCAAGATCAAAGGGTGCTATTCTTAAATTCATGTATGTGGATGAAGAGGGAAGAATACCAGAGGAAGAAATAAAAACTAAGATAACAGAAAAGACAAAATTAGTATCAATAACCCATGTATCTAATGCTATTGGAACTGTAAATCCTATAGAAGATATAATAAGACATTCCCACGAAAAGGGAGCAGTGGTTATTGTAGATGCTAGCCAAAGTGTACCTCATATGAAGGTAGATGTTAAGGCTTTAGATGCTGACTTTTTAGTTTTCTCAGGTCATAAGATGCTAGCACCTATGGGAATAGGAGTTCTTTACGGAAAAGAAGATCTTCTAGATAAAATGCCTCCATTTTTATACGGTGGAGATATGATAGAGTATGTATGGGAGCAGAAGGCAACTTTTGCTGAACTACCATATAAGCTAGAAGCAGGTACTCAAAACGTTGAAGGAGCAGTTGGTCTTCATGCAGCTATAGATTACTTAGAGAGCCTAGGATTAGAGAATATTAAAAAAGCAGAGGAAGAATTAGCAACTTATGCTATTGAGAGAATGAAGGAAATTCCTTATATTAAGATAGTGGGACCGCAGAATATGATAGATAGAGCAGCTGTTATATCTTTTGAAGTAGAAGGAGTTCACCCTCATGATGTATCTACCATACTAGATAATTATGGAGTAGCGGTTAGAGCAGGGCACCATTGTGCTCAGCCTTTAATGAAGTATTTAGGAATTAATTCAACCTCAAGAGTAAGTTTTTATTTCTATAATACAATGGAAGAGGTTGATCAGTTTATAGAAGGATTAAAGAATGTAAGGAGGTGGCTTGGATATGAATCTTAATGATATATATACAGAGCTTATAATGGAGCACAATAAAAGTAATCATAATAAAAGACATCTAGATACTCCTCATACCATAGAGCTTGGACACAATCCTAGTTGTGGAGATGAAATTTCATTAGAAATGAAATTTAAAGATGATTTAATAGAAGATGCTTCATTTATAGGTAGTGGATGTGCTATATCACAAGCATCTACCTCCATAATGATTGATTTAGTCAAGGGTAAGTCAAAGGAAGAGGCTTTAAGTCTTGTAGAAACCTTTATAGGAATGATAAAGAGAGAAATAAAGGATGATGAAGAGTTAGAAATTCTTGAGGATGCTATGGCATTTAAGAATATATCTAACATGCCTGCAAGGGTTAAATGTGCAGTGCTTGCATGGCATACCCTAAAGGAGTCTATAAACAAAGCATAAATTGATTTTTAGATTCAGTGAAAGTTTAATTAGTAGTTATATTATCCATTTACAAAACCCTAAGGTTAATTAAATAGCCTTAGGGTTTTTTTAATAAAACTAATGGTAAAAAATAGAACATGTGATAATATAAATATATACTTTTTATAATATATTTATAGAGTTAAAATATTTACAGGGAAATGTTTTGCTAATTAACTAATACTTTGTACTACATTACATAATTAAGATTTCTGTGATAGTTAAATTGAAAGCTTGAAAGTATAGGAATCCTAAATGAGTACTTAATTTTTCTTAAAATCATAAATTAGGCCTATTTTAAGATTTAATTATCACAATAGGTCAATTTAAAGGTGGTAGAATAGTCAGTGTGGATATAAAAAAGAATGGGGGAAAGAATATGTTCGATAGATTTACACTAAAAGTAATTATGCTTATATTTATGCTTATGGATCATATAGCTCAGTTTATACCAGGAACACCTATATGGTTTCACTACATAGGAAGGGTAGTAGCACCTATATTTTTCTATCTTTTAGTAGAGGGATTTATTTATACTAGGAATAAGAAGAGATATTTTAATAGACTATTATATGCAGGGATAATAATGGCAGTAGGAAATACTGTATTAACTAGGTTTTTCTATAGTGGAGAATATATAATAAATAATATATTTCTATCTATGGCATTTTCTATAGGATTTTTAACCTATTATGAAAAAATTAAGGAAAATAAAACTTTAGAGAATAAGCTTAAATTTGCTTTATTTATTATTTTATCTATGCTTACGGAGGGATCCTTTATAGGAATAATTCTTAGTTTAATATTTTATAAGTATAGAAATGATAAAAAATCTTTATACAATGCTTACTCACTTGTATGT
>NZ_JBFNEO010000017.1:0-23796 GCF_040797585.1 Clostridium sp. | reverse complement strand
CCCTAAAACATATTCCTTTGATAGTAAATATGTATCCCCATTTTCAGCAATATCAATATCACTTGCTATTATATCCATTCTTAATGCTTGCGTAATACTTAATCTAAATAATCTTGCAGTTGGATTATACTTATCTAACTCAATTACCCTGTTAATCTCCATTGAGGCTTTCATATACTTCTTTTTACCAAAGAACTTAGGCTTAAACATAAAATATTTGTATCCTTTTAAAAATATAAATGTTTCTAAAAGTATTAAATCTGCATTATTCTTAAGTATTTTTTTACAGTTTCTAATCTTCATTCTTGCAAATACATATCTACCATTAATTATATTTATATATGCATCATATATATTTTCTAAAAATCTTTCTCTTTCTTTATCATCAAGCTTTTCTAGAGATGAAAAAGAAAAAGCTGGTGGCTTAAATACCTGTCTTAAATATTTTTTATCAATAGATTTATTAAAGAAATCACTTTCCTCTAGACAAGAAGCATCTACGGAAAAATATCTTAATATAAGGCTTATTACATAGTGAGGAATAAATTTATGCCTTTCTACTATGAAATTTAATAGAAACTTCTGATATTCATTAAAATCAGTAACATTCCAAGTAAGATTAGAGTTCAATAAGGATTCCCACCTTAATATATCAATTCTTAAGTTAAAATCATTATATATTCGATTTACTTCCTCAGTAAAATATGTAAAAGATAACTCAGAGGATTCTTCATTATACTTCGAAAATTTAAAGTCATCTTCAGCCTCTAATGAACCACTATTATCCTCATATTCCTCTTCCTTTTTTCTATTATAATCTTTAGTGTCTTCATTACCTATATTGTGTTCATCGTTTAATATATTATAATTATCCTCATATTCTTCATAGGAATCATTATGATTTTCATCAATTTCTTTATTTAAATTATTATAAGACTCATCATATTCTTCATATATTTTCTCTTCATGTTCTTCATCTACTTTAAAGTATTCGTCTTCTCTATAAATATCTTCTTTATAAGAACTATTATTGGCATAGCTTAATGCAGCATCAAATGCTTCTTTTAAAGCTTGAAATGCCTCTAAATCATCGTCTGGATGAGTGACCTTAAGCTTTTTTGCATAAGCTCTTTTTATAGCTCTAATATCATTGGTAGGCTCTATGCCTAAAATCCCCCATATACTCATTAAAAATTTAATCTCCCTTCAAAATCATTTAATATCTTATTAAGGTTAAAGGCAGCTTTTTTTATCTTATGTTCGATTTGTGTATTAAGAACCCCCTCAAATTCCATGATAAGAGTCTCTATATACTTACGTTTATCTCCAAGTGATTCCTCATACAATCTTTCTGCTCTAGCTAATATAAGCCTATATTCCGATCTATCCCTTGGATGCATTTTTATATCCTTTAGTAAGCTTAGCTTCTCTTCTATCTCCTCTTCACTCATAGAACCAGGACTATTTTCAATAACTAACCTTTTCTCTTCTCCAGTAGATTTTATTGTTACAATTACCTCAAGAATTGCATTCTTATCATAGGTATAACGTACATCTAACTCTTGTCCCTTAGGTCCCGGAGGCATTTTAATGCTTAACTCACCAAGTTTTAAATTTCCTGATACCTTTCTACTCTCTCCCTGATATACATCTACTCTAACCTCTTCTTGATTCTCTATAACAGTATATAATGTCTCTACTCTGCTAACTGGAATTGTGGTATTCCTCTCTATGATAGGCATAAAATATCCGTTTTCCATTATACCCCCAATAGTCTGAACCACCTCTGTTCCAAGAGTGTAAGGGCACACATCTGTGAGTATAATTTCACTTAAATTCTCATGTCTCTCTTTCAATGCAGAATTAATGGCAGTTCCTATGCCAACCGCTTCATCAGGGTTTATATTGGTAAAAGGTATCTTCCCTAAAAATTTACTTATAAAACTTCTAATTATAGGCATCTTTGTTGATCCACCAATTAATACTACAGAATCAATATTTTTAGGTGAAATATTCACATCACTTAATGCCCTTCCTATAGGAACCCTCATTCTAGATATAATATCTTCACATATTTTTGAAAACTTATTTTTATCCAATGTATATGAGAACTCTTCCTTATTAATTTTTATATTAAAGCTAGCTATATTCTCCTTAGAAAGGTCTTTTTTACAGCTCTCGGCCTTCTTATAAAGTGCTAAATACTCTTTCTCACTCATGCTTACTTCATCTAGATTATTACATCTTATAAAATCTGAAATTATAGTTTTTGTGAAATCTTCCCCTCCTAAAAAGTTATCCCCTGATATAGCCAAAACTTGCATTACTCCATCAAACAACTCTAATATTGATACATCAAAGGTTCCTCCACCTAGGTCAATAACCATAAATGTAGACTCATTTTCAGCTTCATGAAGTCCGTAAGCAATAGCTGCAGCGGTTGGTTCACTTATAAGATTTTCAACCTTCATCCCTGCTAAAGTAGCAGCATCTAAGGTCGCTTGTCTTTGTTTATTATTAAAATATGCTGGTACACTTATTATGACTTCCTCACAAGGTTCTCCAAGGTAACTTTCAGCATCATCCTTAAGAGATTTTAAGATAAATGATGATAATTCCACAGGTGAAAAATCATATCTTCCTAAACTATATACTTTTTCAGTGCCCATAAATCTTTTAAATACAGATGCAGTTAGATTGGGGTGAGTCATCAATCTCTCTTTAGCAATTTCCCCAATCAATATATTTCCATTATCATCTATTCCAACCACAGATGGAGTAAGATTTTTACCAAACACATTGGGAATTACTTTAGATTCATTACCATCCCAATATGCAACTAAACTATTTGATGTTCCTAAATCTATTCCTATTTTAGCCATAAATATAAAACCTCCTAAAAATATACATTGAATTATATCATATTATTAACTAAATTCACATAATGTTTAATAAATTATTTCTATTTTATTTGATATTTTTTGAATATCATTTTCAAAATAAATTGTAATCAATTTAATAGCTCCAAACCCCTTTTAATTTGGTACATTTGAAACAATTCCAAAAGATTTAATAACTATATAAAGACTTATATTTTAGCATAATCTGGAATAATATATTAAATTTTAATTAATATATTATTAATATATTATGTATTTATAACCTACAATCCCATTTAAATCTTATAAATACACTCTTAAAACAACCTTATATATGTTTATATAAGTCCTATATATAAGCTTTATGAATAATATATTAACACTCATATAAAGTTAAACTTTATAAATACATAATAAAATAAGGATAGAGCCTCATTGCTTCTATCCTTATTTTTGTATTCTTGCTATAACAACATATTAATTTATATAATATTGAGATTTTATTTACAGATTTATATACTCCTTAAATTTTTGTAATCTCTATGTCCCTAAGCTCTACAAAGGTATTACATCCAAAGCATCTACATTTAAATTTAGAGATTCTATAATTATCATTGCATTTAATGTGTCTATAGATGTAACCACTGGTATTGAATGTTCTATTGCGGATCTTCTTATGTTAAATCCATCTCTAGTAGAGTCATTTCCCTTAGTTGGAGTATTTATTACAAGATCTATCCCACCCTGTTCTATTAAATCAAGAATGTTTGGACTTCCATCATTTATTTTCTTAACTTCCTCCCCTTCTATTCCATTACTTCTTAGCATTTCACAAGTTCCCTTAGTAGCAAGGAAGGAATATCCAAGATCACTTAACTTCTTAGCCATTGGAAGGAATTCTTCTTTATCTTTATTATTCACCGTTGCAAGAATCCTATTTGTTTTCCTCTTTAGGTAGCTTCCTGATCCAAGGAATCCTTTGTATAAAGCCTCCTCTAAAGTATGTCCAACTCCTAGAACCTCTCCAGTAGATTTCATCTCCGGGCCAAGACTTACCTCTACTTTTGATAATTTATGAGTTGAAAATACAGGCACCTTAACTGATATGATCTCTGGTTCCTTGTATATATCTACTCCATACCCTAGATTTTTTATCTTATGACCAATCATTACCTTTGTTGCTATATCTACTATAGGGACTCCTGATACCTTACTTATATAAGGAACGGTTCTACTTGCTCTTGGGTTAACCTCTATTACATAAAGTTCACCCTTAAACTCTATAAATTGTATATTTATCATACCTTTAACCTTTAAAGCTAAAGCTAACTTTCTTGAACATTCTAAAACAGCTTCTTTTATATCATCCGATATATTCTGGCTTGGATATATTGTTATGCTATCCCCTGAGTGTATTCCAGCTCTATCTAAGTGCTCCATTATTCCTGGTATTAATATATCCTCTCCATCGCATATAGCATCTACTTCTATCTCTTTTCCTAGAAGATATCTATCTATGAGTACTGGATTCTTACTATCTCTTAAAAAGGCACTTTCAAGGTATGATCTAAGTTCATCTTCATCATAGGTTATCTCCATTCCCTGTCCCCCAAGTACATAGGATGGTCTTACAAGAACAGGATATCCTAAAGCCTTAGCTTCAATCATTCCTCCCTCTACACTCCATACCGCCTTACCCTTTGGTCTTTTTATATTTAATTTTTCAAGTATATCATCGAACTTTTCTCTATCCTCAGCTTCATCTATATGCTTTGGCAAGGTTCCGAGAACAGGTATATTTTTCTTCTCTAAGAATTTGGCAAGCTTTATAGCAGTTTGTCCACCGAACTGAAGTATGACTCCCATAGGCTTTTCTTTTTCTATTATATTTAATGTATCTTCTTCTGTTAATGGCTCAAAATATAATTTATCTGATATATCAAAGTCCGTACTTACTGTCTCTGGGTTGTTATTTATTATTATAGTCTCTATGTCCATCTTCTCTAAAGCTTTTATACAGTGAACAGAAGCATAGTCAAACTCTATTCCTTGTCCTATCCTTATTGGACCTGAACCTATAACTATAACCTTATCTTTATCACTTACCTTAGCTTCATCTTCCATGCCATAAGTTGAGTAGTAATATGGAGATACTGCATCAAATTCTCCCCCACAAGTGTCAACCATATTATAAGAAACTTTTATATTCCATATTTGTCTTAACTCATATATTACCTCTGGACTCACATCTAAGAAATCAGCTATTGCCTTATCTGAAAATCCCTTTTTCTTAAGGGCAAATAACCATTCTTTTGTTAACTTATCCACAGGTGTATTCTTTAATATCTCTTCTTCATCCACAATATATCTTATCTTTTCCACAAAGAACCTATCAATGCCTGTTATTTCACATACCTTTTCCACAGAATATCCTCTTCTAAGCATTTCAGAGAGGGCAAATATTCTTTCATCATCTGGAGTTATTACCCTGTTTTTTAACTCTCCTATGGTAAGATTTTTAACACTCTTAAGTTCTAAGGAATATTGTCCTATCTCCAAGGATCTTATTCCCTTTAAGAAAGCAGACTCAAAATTGCTTCCTATTGCCATTATTTCTCCTGTTGCCATCATCTTTGTACCTAGGACTCTATTTGCCTTTTTAAACTTATCAAAAGGCCACTTTGGTATCTTACATACCACATAATCAAGGGTTGGTTCAAAGCAAGCATAAGTCTTTCCTGTTACAGCATTCTTTATCTCATCTAACGCATATCCAAGGGCTATTTTAGCCGCCAGCTTTGCTATAGGATATCCAGTTGCCTTAGATGCCAAAGCAGAAGATCTACTAACTCTTGGATTTATTTCTATAACTCCATAGCTAAAACTTTCTGGATCTAAAGCAAATTGGACATTACATCCACCTTCTATACCTATGGAATTTATTATATTTATTGACGCTGTTCTTAGCATCTGATATTCCTTATCTGAAAGAGTTTGGCTTGGAGCTACAACTATACTATCACCTGTGTGAACCCCAACAGGATCAATGTTTTCCATGTTACATATAGTTATGCAGTTTCCATAACTATCTCTCATAACCTCATATTCTACTTCTTTCCATCCCTTAACACTCTTTTCTAGAAGCACCTGGCTAACAGGGCTTAGCTTAAGTCCTGAATCAAGGATTACTTTAAGCTCATCTTCATTATCAGCTATTCCTCCCCCTGTTCCTCCTAAGGTATAAGCAGGTCTTACTATAACAGGATATCCGATGACTTTAGCAAACTCTATACCTTGATTTAAATCTGTAACTATCTTAGACTCTATTATTGGTTCATTTATCTCTTCCATTACTGCTTTAAAAAGTTCTCTATCTTCACCTTTTTTTATGGATTCAATAGATGTACCTATAACTCTAACATTATATTTTTCAAGAATCCCCTTTTCATAAAGCTCTACAGCAAGGTTAAGGGCAGTTTGTCCCCCCATTCCTGCCAGTATACTATCTGGCTTTTCCTTTACTATTATCTTCTCAACAAACTCTATGGTTAAAGGTTCTATATAAACTTTATCTGCAACTTCTTTATCAGTCATTATTGTAGCTGGGTTGGAGTTTATTAATACAACTTCTATACCTTCTTCTCTTAAAGCTTCACATGCTTGAGTTCCTGAATAATCAAATTCGGCTGCTTGTCCTATTATTATAGGACCTGATCCTACAACTAAAACCTTTTTTATATCCTTTTTTAATGGCATAATATCTCCCTCCCGCTTTCTATATTAATTCTAAGAATTTATCAAATAGGTAATCATTATCTTTTGGTCCTGGGCATGCTTCTGGATGGAACTGAACACTAAATATATTTAGCTTCTTATTTCTCATACCTTCAACAGTACCATCATTTACATTAACATGGGTTACCTCTGTGTCCTTTGGTATTTCTGTTACCACATATCCATGATTTTGAGAAGTTATAAATATTTTATTCTCCTCTAAGTCCTTAACTGGATGGTTTGCACCTCTATGACCAAATTTTAATCTATCCGTTTTTCCTCCTAAGGTTAATGCTAAAATTTGATGTCCAAGGCATATTCCAGCTATAGGCTTTTTCCCTATTATATTCTTAACATTTTCTATTACATTTCCTAAGTCCTCCGGATTTCCAGGTCCATTTGATAAGAATACTAAGTCTGGATTTACACTTAAAACCTCTTCATAGCCTGTACTCGCTGGAAAAACTGTAACCTTACAATCTCTATTTTTAAAATTTCTTATTATATTTTTCTTTATTCCAAAGTCCATAACTGCAACATGACGTCCTTTTCCATCTAATTCATATTTCTCTTTAGTAGTCACATTCTTAACTGCTTCTTTATTAGAAAAACCCTTTATTATTGAAGCTGCAGTTTCCTTACTTAACTCTCTATTAGTTACTATCCCTCTCATGGTTCCATGATTTCTAAGAACCTTTGTAAGATATCTTGTATCTATTCCTTCAAGTCCTATTATCTTATTTTGCTTTAAATAAGAATCTAAGGTCATTTCACATCTCCAATTACTAGGAATATCACATAATTCTCTTACTATGAACCCTTTAACCTTTGGGGTACTAGATTCTAAGTCTTCAAGGTTTATGCCGTAGTTTCCTACTAAAGGATAGGTCATGGTAACTATTTGTCCATAATAAGAAGGATCTGTTAAAACCTCTTGATATCCTGTCATCCCTGTATTAAATACTACCTCTCCTACAGTTTCTTCTGTATAACCAAAGGTCTTACCTTCAAATACCATTCCATTTTCTAATATTAATCTTCCTATCATTGATATACCCCTTTCTTAAACTGAAAAGGGTAGTAGAGGAATTCTCTTTGAGACAATTCCTCTACTACCCTTATAGTAATCTATTTTAGTAATAACAAATGAACCTAGTTCTTTAACTAAATTCACTAAAAAATTATTCAATTTTATTATATGACAAAAAAACTTACGCATATCCTATACCCCTTTCTGGTCTCACGGGACCAATTTAAAGTACGTATTGTTTCCAAAACTTAAATTTAATTATTACATATGATTTTAATTAATATTATCTTTCCTGTCAAGATAGAAATTTTAATTGTATGTTATAGATGAATATTCATGTTTTTATTTTGGAAAAATTAAATAATTTGATGTTTATTTATTCATTTTTTCATGTTGTAAATGTTTATATAACATAGTTAAAGTTTTGATGTATACATAATGGCAGCGATTCTTTTATTAGTCAAAATATTGCGTTAATTGACACATTACGACTTTTAATATACAATTTTTATTAAATAATAAATTTATTTAGTGGAGGTTATTTAAATTGTTAAATTCTTTGTATATATTTAATGATTTTTTATGGACTAAAATACTCATAGCAATGCTTATTTGCCTTGGATTATTTTTCTCATTGAAAACGAAATTTATTCAAATTAGATATTTAAAACACATGTTTAAACTCCTTGGTGAAGGCGCATTAAAATCAAAGGATAATGAGGAGACCCACGGTATATCCTCCTTCCAAGCCTTTTGTATAAGCACAGCATCAAGGGTTGGTACCGGAAACCTAGCTGGTGTTGCTATAGCAATATCTGTTGGTGGTCCTGGTGCTGTATTTTGGATGTGGCTTATAGCTCTTATAGGTGGTGCTTCTAGTTTTATAGAAAGTACTCTTGCTCAAATATATAAAGTAAAGGATGGAAAAGAATTTAGAGGTGGTCCTGCTTACTATATGGAAAAAGGACTTAACAATAGATTCATGGGAATAATTTTTTCTATTATTATTACTATATGCTTTGGTCTTGCTTTTAACTCTGTTCAAGCTAATACTATAACCCTAGCTTTTAATGAAGCCTTTGGGGTAAATAAAGTTTTAGTTGGAGTAATATTATCCGCACTTACTTTCTTTATTATATTTGGTGGAGTAAAAAGAATTGCTAAGGCTTCTGAAATCTTAGTTCCTATAATGGCAATACTTTATCTTTTAATAGTTATATTTGTATTAATAAAAAATATAACTATCCTTCCAGATATTATATTACTTATAATAGAAGATGCATTTGGACTTAAGCAAGGAATAGGTGGTCTTCTAGGTACTGCTGTTCTTCAAGGAGTAAAAAGAGGCTTATTCTCCAATGAGGCTGGTATGGGAAGTGCTCCAAATGCAGCAGCCGCTGCCCATGTAACCCATCCTGTGAAACAAGGATTAATCCAAACCCTTGGAGTGTTTACTGATACATTACTTATATGTACAGCTACAGCCTTATTAATACTTTCTTCTGATGCTTATTTAACTACAGATCTAGTAGGTATCCAATTAACTCAAGCTTCTTTAAGCTCTCAGATTGGTTCCTTCGGGGATATATTTATAGCTATATGTATTTTATTATTTGCTTTTAGCTCTATAGTTGGAAACTACTACTATGGAGAAACTAATATAGAGTTTATGAACGGAAAAAAATCTTGGCTTACAGCATATAGGCTCTTTGTTGTTGCTATGGTATTTGCAGGTTCCTTACTAGATCTTAGTTTAGTTTGGGCTTTTGCGGATATATTTATGGGCTTCATGGCCATAATAAACCTAATTGCTATTGCTAAATTATGTCCTATAGCCTTAGATGCTCTTAGAGATTACTCTTCTCAGAAAAAGAAAGGTCTAGATCCTGTGTTTACAAAGCACAGTATACCTAATATAGAAGATGTAGAATGTTGGTAATAAAAAAGTGGTTAAGGAAATTTCCTTAACCACTTTTTTATTCTCTTACTTAAAGTTGACTTGATCTGCTAATCAGATTTTAAAACATGACCAATACTAGTTTAAAATTAATAGCTGAATCATATATTTCTTATAATAAAACTCTATTTTAATATAGAAATTTATTAATTTCAGTATTCATAAATACTATTTAATCTAGGCTTTCAATCTTTTTTCCTTTACACCTTTTACATACATTTATCTTGTCCCCATTTCCTAATATAAGTTCATATAAAATCTTAATTCTTGTAGTTTTGCACACAGGACATGTTCCTCTTCCCCTAGCTGGTAAATTCCAAAGTAATTTTCCTCTGTACTGTTTTCCCATTTTCTCTCCCCCTTTTATTAATAACATTCATTCCTCTATATAATATATTTTTGTACCGTTAGTTTTATTCCTAAAATATGTTTTAAGGCACTGATTATACGCATTACAAAAATTATTAAATTTACACATATGCACCTAATATATGGTAAAATGTTTTATATTATTTTATTATGTAAGGTGGTTTGTACATATGAACAAATTTATTAAGACTATTTTATCATCTCTTTTTTGTACAATATGTGTTCTAATAGGAATTTGTATTCTATTATCAAGTTCTAATGGAAATGAAATATTTGTTACTATATTTTCATTTGGAGTTGGATTAATTTTCACTCTATTTTTTTGTACATTTTTAATTCTAGAAAAACTAAAGTAATTCTCAAAATAATAAAAGACAAGCATCAAATATGTTGCTTGTCTTTTAAGGTATTATAAAAAATTATATGAAGTTATCCATTAACTATTTCTCCTCCATTTACATGAATGGTTTGCCCTGTTATATAGGAGGCTTCCTTTGATGCTAAAAATACATAAGTTCCAGCTACTTCTACTGGCTGACCTGCTCTTTGAAGAGGAGTTTCACTTCCAAACTTAGTTACTTTATCTTGTGTAAAACTTGAAGGTATAAGTGGTGTCCATATAGGTCCTGGTGCTACTGCATTAACTCTTATTCCTCTTTTAGCTAAGTTCATTGATAAAGATCTTGTAAATGTAGTTATGGCTCCCTTAGTGGCAGAATAATCTATTAAGGTTTCATGTCCCTTATAGGCTGTTATAGATGAAGTGTTTATTATAGAACATCCTTCTCTTAAATGTGGAAGTGCTGCTTTAGTTAAATAAAACATACTGAATATATTAGTATTAAAAGTTTTATGTAACTGCTCAGTAGTTATTTCTTCTAAACTATTACTCTCATACTGCACTCCTGCATTATTTACAAGTATATCTAGCTTTCCATAAATATTTACTGTATCATTAACTACCTTATTACAAAAGTTTTCATCCCCTACATCTCCTTTTAATAGGGTACAACTTCCCCCAAGTTCTTCTATGAGTCTTTTAGTTTCATTCGCATCCTCATCTTCATTAAAGTAGACAACAAATACCTTAGCCCCTTCTTTTACATAAGCTAATGCTACAGCCCTTCCAATTCCACTATCTCCTCCTGTAATTATAGCTACCTTATCTTTTAATCTACTTCCTCCTTCTATGTATCCACCTTTTTGAAATATAGGAGGAGGATTCATTCCCTTTTCCATACCTGGATGTAGATTTTGATGCTGTGGTGGGAAAGCTTTTGGAAAATCATTACTCAATATTATCACCTCTAATTTAATACTTTTAATCAAACTTAGTATTAAATTAACTCTTAAAGTTTATTCATTAGCTAAGCCTCAATAACTTTTAGCTAATTATATTTATCATTAATATTCCATTAGAATCTACATGTAATGTTACAATTTTGTTAGGTTAACTATTCTTTTGTAAGCTTTAACTATGGTTTATCATGATTAATAGCTTTAAAATAAATATAGATGTACTGCTTCAATCTACTATGATTTACAACATATCAAGTTTAGATATGGTACATCTATATCTCACTGATAATATAAAACGAGATATGAAAGATGATCTTAAGAAAATACCAATGTTTTTGTAATTAAACTTTAAAATTTAATTTAACTCAATAATTAATGGAGGTTTATATATGAAAAAAATATTTACATCGCTATTCATCATATTATTAGTAGTTGGAGTGACCTTTGCTATTGGTAGCAGACTATTATATCCCTTAAAACATGAAAATCATATAGTAAAATATTCAGATAAATATAAAGTTGATCCATATATATTAGCTTCATTAATTCATAAAGAATCCAACTATAGAAGCGATGGATATGATTCTTCAAAACTTAATGGTATTATTAAGATTTCAGATGAAACAGCTTTAAAATTATCTAAAGAGTTGAATCTAAAGGAATTTAAACCTAAGGATATAACAAAACCTGAAATTGGTATAGAAATGATGGCATATCTTTTATCTAAGAGCGAGAAGAATTCAAATCTTCAAGAATATCTAAAGCCTTTTATACTTAGAAATAAAGATAAATCTAATGATGAAATAAAAGAATACTCTAATGATGTATTAAAATCTAAAAGTTGGTATAAAGTTTTCCATTATAACTTGAAAAATTATATATAATCAGGGGAAGAAGTTTAACTTCTCCCCTTTATTTATGTTCACATAATTATTAACTAAGTGTAAAACCCTTAAGTAAAAGGTATAATAAACTATACTAGGGTTGAATATTATAAATTTATTCCTTAATATTAATTTATAGATCAAATATTCCTTTAGGTGATATTCTTTCCATCATCTTAAGGTTATGTGAGTTAATCTAGGGTATAGTGACTGTTATCCCTCACCTTTTAAGAGGATTGGAGGTATTACAGCTCCTAGCCATGAGATGAATATTTTATTTAGAGAGAGGTGCCTTCATGTTTAAAATTCTAATAGTAGAAGATGATCCAAAAATAAGAGAAATAATTCTTGAGAATATAACAAAATGGGGTTATGAAGGAAAATATGTAGAAGACTTTAGTGAAACCTTAAATGTTTTTATAGAATATAATCCTCATTTGGTTTTACTTGATATAAACCTACCATACTTTGATGGATTTTATTGGTGTAATAAAATAAGAGAAATATCCAAGGTTCCTATAATATTCTTATCATCCAGAAACACAAATATGGATATTATAATGGCAATGAATATGGGCGGGGATGACTTTATACAAAAACCCTTCTCCCTTGATGTTTTAATGGCTAAAATACAAGCTATTGTAAGAAGAACTTACTCCTATGCTAATGTAGAATCCGATGTAATAGAACATAATGGAGCTATTCTTAATTTAAAGGATTCTAACCTTATATTTAACGATAATAAAGTGGAGTTAACTAAAAATGAATTTAAAATACTTTACATACTTATGAAGAATAATGGTAAAGTTATTAGCCGTGATAAAATCATGAGAAGTCTTTGGGAAGACGAGAGCTTTGTTGATGACAATACTTTAACTGTAAATATTAATAGACTTAGAAAAAAACTTTCGGATGTTGGTCTTGACGACTTCATAGTTACTAAGAAAGGTCAGGGTTACATAATATAATGAATTTAATATCTTTTCTTAAGGATAAAAAACCTTATATGATATTTTTTATATTTATAATTTCTTTTATCTCCTTGGTAGTATATTTAGATGGAACAATACAAGTATCTTTTTCTAATATTCTATATATAAATTTAGTGTCTTATAGTCTACTCTTAATGATTTTAATCTTTGACTATATATTAAGACTTAGATACTTTAAAAACTTAAATGATGTTCTAGAGACCCATGAAGAAAATATATATGAGGCAATGCCAAAGGCATTGACAAATGAACAACAACTATTTTCTAATATATTAAGAAAGATAGAAAAGTCAAATCAATTAAAATTTGAGAATCTATACCTTGATAAAATTGAAAATATGGAGTTTGTGACCTCTTGGGTTCATGAGATTAAAACTCCTATAGCAGTATCTAGATTAATAATACAAAACAGTGAGGGAAAAGAGTTAGATGAGGTTTTAGATAGTATAGAAGAAGAGTTAAATAAAATAGATAATTATGTAGAGCAATCTTTATATTATTCAAAAATAGATGATTTTTCAAAGGATTATCTTTTATATGATACAGAAATTCCCAAGGTACTAAACGAAATTATAAAAAGAAATGTTAAATCATTTATAAGTAAAAGAATAGGAATGGATATGCATGATACCGAATTTTCTGTACTTACAGATAAAAAATGGCTTCTATTTATTATAAACCAAGTTATACAGAACTCTTTAAAATACACTAAAAATGGTGGAAAAATAGAAATATACTGTGAAAAAGATGATATGGAGCTAAGATTAATAATAAAAGATAATGGGGTAGGTATTAAGGAAGAGGATTTATCAAGGGTGTTCAATAAAGGATTCACAGGATATAATGGTAGATTATTTAATAAATCTACAGGTATGGGGCTATACCTTGCTAAAAAGATGTGTAATAAGCTAGGACACGATATATCCATAGATTCTGTATTTAATGAATATACAAAAGTAACTCTTCACTTCCCTACCTTAAGTGATCATTTAACCATAGCGAAATCCTAGATATTAAACTGTTTTAGTAGTTTTAAACTATTAAAACAGTTTTTTTACTCTTTAAACATTACAAAAATGTAAGTTTCCTTTAAGCTTTTGTTATATAGATAAATGGTTACCCATTGTTAGATACTATAGAATATATATTGTAGATTACGAAATATATTACGGATTTAAAAGTAAATAAGTTTACATACAGGAGGATATTAACATGAATAATGTATTAGTTGCTAAAAACTTAAAAAAAGTATATGCATCAAAAGGGGTTAATTACACTGCCCTTCAGGATATAAATCTTGAAATAAAAGAAGGGGAATTTATAGGTATAATGGGACCTTCAGGTGCTGGTAAAACCACTTTACTTAACATCATATCAACTATAGACACTCCAAGTTCTGGAAGCGTTATAATCGCTGGAGATGATATAACAAAAATGAACGAGGATAAACTCTCTTCCTTTAGGAGAAATAAACTAGGATTTGTATTCCAAGATTACAACCTACTAAATACTTTAACAATAAAGGAAAACATAGTATTACCTTTAGCTCTATCTAAAGTTCATCATAAGGAAATAGAAAAAAGGGTTAATGACTTATCAAAAAAATTCGGAATAGATGAAACTTTAAATAAATATCCCTATGAGGTTTCTGGGGGACAAAAACAAAGAGCTGCTATAGCAAGAGCTGTTATAACAAAACCTTCATTATTACTAGCAGACGAACCAACTGGAGCATTAGATTCTAAGTCATCTGCTGAAATTCTTCAAACTTTAAGTGACTTAAACGAAAAAGATAGCGCAACAATAATGATGGTTACTCATGATGCTTTTGCCGCTAGTTATTGCAAAAGAATATTATTTATAAAAGACGGTACTTTATATACAGAACTTGTACGTGGTGGGTCAAGAAAAGAATTCTTCCAAAAGATACTTGATGTTCTATCTACACTAGGAAATACAGTTGCAGACATGTAATAAAGAAAGGAGGGATTTACATTGTCCTTATTTGAATTAGCCTTTAAAAATATTAAGAGAAACTTTCAAAACTACTTTTTATACTTTGCATCAATAACTTTTAGTATACTTATATACTTTACATTTACATCCCTACAATATAATGATCAAATTGCAAAAACTTTAGGAGCAAAAGCTTCTATTTCAGGGGCATTTAAAGCTTCTGCTGTAGTTATACTTGTATTTGCTGGAGTATTTATATGGTATTCTAATTCATTCTTTACTAAAAAAAGAACTAAAGAAATCGGACTATATTCAATGCTTGGTCTTAGAAAAAAGCAAATAGGTAGAATGTTATTCTATGAAACAGTAGTAATGGCTATTATGGCATTAATTGTTGGCATAGCTTTAGGTTCCTTATTATCTAAAGGGTTTATAGCCTTACTATTTAAACTAATGGATATTCAAGCTATAAAAACCATATCTTTTACTATATCAATGAGTGCTGTTACCCAAACCCTAGGGGTATTTGCTATTATATTCTTAATAATATCAATACATTCCTACAGCCTAATATATAGATTTAAACTTATAGAACTATTTAGAGCTGAAGATCGTGGAGAAGCTCAGCCAAAAGTCTCTGCTATAATTTCCTTACTTGGAGTTATAATGATAGGGGCAGGTTACTGGTTTGCATCTCATTTAGTTGATAACTTCCCAGTTTATTCATTGCTTACTATTATATTAACTATAGCTGGTACCTATGTTCTTTTCTCATTCTTTGTTGTATTTATGATAAAGCAATCAAAGAAGAATAAGAGAAGATATTATAATGGAATAAATATGATCGGTACTTCCCAGCTCCTTTACAGAATAAAAGGAAATGCTAGGACACTGGCTACCATTGCTATACTATCTGCAACAACTCTAACAGCTGTTGGTACAACCTTTAGTTTTTACTATTTTGCTGAAAAAGAAGCTAAGGCAAGTGCTCCTTATTCCTACGGATTTGTATCTGAAAGAAAAACTATTAATTCTAGTGAAAATTCGACAGGCGAGGAAAATAAAGCTCTTGCTGTTAAAGATTTAAATAAGGATAACTTAGCTAAAGATTTTGAAGCTCTTACTAATAAGTATCCTAAGAATAAAATTGATAGTAAAGCTCAGGTTGAAGTTTTAACTGAATCCCTTACGTTTCCTAATGCTAACCTAAATGGTCCTGATAGTATAAAAACGCCAATGGATTTTATAAGTGAGAGCACGGCTAAAGAACTTATAAAAAAATCTAACTCAGATGTGGACTTAAATATAAATGAAAATGAAGCTTTTATCTTTGAAAGATTTGTCGGTTCAAAATTTGCTAAATCCTTTAAAGGAAAAACTTTCACTCTAAATAATGATACTTTAACAATATCTGGTGAATCAAAAGCTGCAATACTACCAAGTAATTTACTTACCTTTGGCGAGGTTGTAGTTATTAGTGATAGTACATTTGATAACCTTAAAAACTCTGCCCAGGAATACTCAAAGCTACACTTGTATAATGTTAAAAATGAAAAGACTGCAAAAGAATTAACTGAGGACTTTAACAACCTCATTAAGAATACTTATAAAGATGTAGAGGATACCTTCTTATTAGGAAGTGCTTTCTATACGAATTATAGAGGTGCCGTTGAATCTAGTGGTTTAATAGTGTTTATAGGTAGTTTCCTTGGTCTTGTAATCTTAATTTGTACAGGAAGTATAATATTCTTTAAACAACTTTCAGAATCTAATGCAGATAAATTCAATTATGATATATTAAAGAAGATTGGAGTAAGTAATAAAGAGTTAAAGAAATCTATATCAAAACAAATAGGTGTAGTATTCTTACTACCTTTAGTTATAGGTATCACTCATTCAACCTTTGCATTAAAGGTTCTTGAGACCTTACTTAACATGAGTCTTTTAAAACCTATATTAATCACTTATGTAATTTACTCAATAATATACTTAGTTTACTACTTTGTAACAGTTAGATCTTACTACAAAGCTGTTACCCAATAATAAAAAGTCCTAGCAATTCAGCTAGGACTTTTTTAAAACTTTCTATTATAATGTACTAAATTCTTCATTTTTATCTTATAATAATTGTTATATTCAATAAAAATACTTAAGGAATGATAACTATGTTTTTAATATCTATAGCTCTTAAAAATGTTAAAAATAATTTATATGAAAATACCTTATATTTCGTATCTCTAATATTTGGGGTAATATCTTACTATACTTTTTCTTCACTTAGTTACTTTAATTCTGAGGCTATATTAGTCGATTATACTGACACAATTAATCTATCCTTCAGAACTGCATCGGTATTTATAAGATTCTTTCTAATAATATTTATATGGTATTGCAATTTATTCTTTATAAATAAAAGAAAAAAAGAACTAGGTATATATTCCGTCCTAGGATTAAAAAAGAGGCAAATATCATTGCTATTATTTTTTGAAATCTTATTTATGGGGTTATTCTCTATATCTGTAGGTATAGTTCTTGGTAGGTTATTTTTTAGATTATTTTTAATGATGGTATTAGCTCTATGTGGTATATCCCTAAGTTTAAATCCTCTAATCATAGTTCCTGAGGCTATTAAATCTACTATTAATGTATTTTTTAGTATATTTCTTATAATATCTATAATTAGTTACCTAAAGATAAAGAGATCTTCTATAATAAGCCTCATAAATAGCTATAGTCTTAAGAAAAGGGATTCTAAGATTTCTATTATTTTATCATTGTTTTTCATGCTGTTACTCATCTTAGGATACTATATATTCTTTAAAGCACTCTTTAGTACTTCTAAGTTAATAACTCTTGGAGGAGCTATTATACTTTTTAGTACCTATGGTTTATTTTCTAATATTTTATTATTGTTTATAAAAATATCATCTAAATTTAAGAGATTTTATTATAAAGACTTAAATATGATATCCTTATCTGATTTATTATTTAAGTTAAAGCAGAACTCAAAAACCTTTGCTTCTATATCTCTACTTATAGCCTCTCTTATTTTTATGGTGACTTTCGTTTTTATTCAATATAACTATGATGTTACTGATTTTAGAACTACCTCTCCCTTTGATTTTACCTATTTATCAGAAAGTGAGTCCTTGGATAAGGGTGTAGATGAGATTTTGTCTAAATACAAGGACCATGGTGTAACAAAGGATTTAAAGATACCTTTCTTTTCAACTAGAGGTATATATCCATCATTAGGTACATCTTTTTTCTTTATAAGTGATTATGAAGGTGTTATCCCTAATGTAAATGTAATACCTGAAGAAAGCTTTGAAAAGCTAAACTCTACATTAGGTATAAATGATTATTCAGACCTTAATTTAGCATTAGGTGAATCTATTATGGTTTACGGAAGAGAATTAAATGAGGACTATGTAAAACCTAGTATAGATGATGTTCAACTTATAAATCTTAGTGAAAAGTTTAAAGTAAAAAAGGCAATAAAAAATAAATTTCTAGATAAGTTCAGTTTATACTCATTTATAGTAATAAATAATGAAGATTTTAACAGATTATATCCTCATGAAAACTTAAGATATCTTAGATGTTTAAGTTATGAAAACTTTGAGACTTCAAATAAGTTAGGGAAAGAGCTTTATTACTACATAAACAAAAATTCTAGTGAAGCTCAAAGTGACTATATAACTGACTCCTATACCTACTATGCAGATAAAACTAAGTATACTGGGATTTATGTGTTTATAGTTGTATTTACAGTATTTGTACTTTTAATATGTTCTGGAAGTATTATATTCTTCAGTCAGCTAACTCAAGCGGAAGATGAAGTAGATAAATATAAACTTTTAAATAGCTTAGGAGTATCTAAAAAGGAGATTATATTATCTATAAAGAGACAAATACGGCTTCTATTTGTTCTTCCATTTGTAGTTGGGGTGGCCCATGCAACCTGTGCCATTCTTATATTAAAATATATATATGAAATAAACCTTAACTTCTTATATTATATTGTTATAATATTTGCCTTAATATATTATGTTTATTATGTTTACACCGTTAAAGCTTACTATAAAATAATAACTAGAAGATAGACTTATAATCATTTATAACATTGCTCTAGATATTTTACTCTTAAATTGAATATGGTATTTAGAACTCACCATATAAACTTTTAGGTTTATTTTTAGGTAAGATATACTTTTGAATAAAAATCTTCATGTAAAAATAAAGATAAATTCATATTAAATCTAAAATAATAAAAAAGATGTTAAGCAAATTGCTTAACATCTTTTATCTTTACCTTACTATTCTACATTATTTAAGTTTAAAACTATAGCCTTTGGTCTAGACATTGCCTCTATTGAGTATCTTATACCTTGTGTTCCCATACCTGACGCCTTAACTCCAAGGAATGGGAAGTGGTCTGGTCCTCTTTCTGGCTTGTTATTTACTTGAACTGTTCCTACTTCAAGCTTATTAGCTATGTAGAACGCTTTATCTATGTTCTTTGTAAATACACATCCTTGAAGTCCATAGTCTGATTTATTTGATATCTCTATAGCTTCTTCTATACTACTAATTCTTATTATAGGAAGTACTGGTCCAAATGGTTCATCCCATGCAAGTCTCATATCTAAAGTTACATTATCAACTAATGTTGGATATACAAGACTTCCTTCTCTATTACCTCCTACTAATACCTTAGCACCTTTTTCCTTTGCATCAGTTATAAGAGATTCTACAAATTCTGCTGACTTTTCACTTATTAGGTTAGATACTATAACCCCTTCTTCTCTAGGGTCTCCTACCTTTAGCTTTTCAACTTTAGCTTGAACCTTAGCTACCAATTCATCTGCTATCTTATCCATAACTAATATTCTCTTAACAGCAGTACATCTTTGACCTGAGTAGGAATACGCTCCTGATACTATGTTAGTTGCAGCTTCATCTAAATCTGCATCTTCTAATACTATAGCAGCATCTTTTCCACCAAGTTCAAGAAGAAGTGGCTTCATAGCTACTATTTTAGATAAGTGCTGTCCTACCTCTGTACTTCCTGTAAAGTTTATAAAATCTATCTTTTCATGAGTTGCTACGTAGTCTCCTATTTCGCTACCTCTACCTGTAACAGTATTTAGAACACCTTTAGGTAATCCTGCTTTATTAAATACCTCTGCTAAGTATAATGTTGCTATACTTCCTTGTGTTGGTGGCTTTAATACAACAGAGTTTCCTGCAGCTAAAGCTGGTGCTATCTTAGATGCTGAAAGGTTTATTGGGTAATTAAATGGTGCTATTGCAAGAACTACTCCAAGAGGTACTCTTGTAACAACGGATATCTTATTCTTCTTCATACCTGGGAAGCTATCTGCTGGTATAGTTTCTCCACCCATTTGTTTTGCAGCATCTGCTGTAAATCTTATGAAATCTGCTGTTCTTTGAACTTCTGATAATGCACTCTTTTTATCCTTAGCTACTTCAAGTACTAATATATCAGCAAGCTCTTCTACGTGCTCTTCTAATATGTCAGCAGCTCTATTTAATATATCTACTCTCTTATTTATAGGAGTCTCTGCCCAAAACTTTTGTGCTTCATCAGCATTATCTATAGCCTTATCTACCTCTTCTTGGCTCATAGCTTGAATACTTCCCATATAACTAGCATCTATAGGAGACTTTATTTCAATTGTCTTTCCTGTTGAACTTTCAATCCATTCTCCATCATAAAGGTTTTTAAACACCCTATCATTATGTAAAACCTTAAATTCTTCTTTATTCATAGTTTTCCTCCTTATATATATTCATCATTAGATTGTTCCAAAGATAATTTTTTATACGAAACTTACCATTAACATGTTTTTATTATACCCCTCTTAGGTATGCATATCAAGCTTTATTTTCACCTAATAATCATTATTATTTCTCCAATACTGTATTTGAAAATGTTTACTGTGTAAAATTCATTATTATTACTTAAAATTTCTTATTGATTTAAATTTATATTTGTATTATAATTTAATCAATTCCTAGTAATCAGATAAGAATTAAACACTATGATTAGGAAAAGTACAATATATACCTTATACAGAGAGAGACCCTTAAGCTGAGAGAGTCTTATAAGAAGTTATATTGGAAGTGCCCCTATGAGTGTTAAGCTGAAATTTCAGTAGGCTTTTACGGGTTCTCCCGTTATAGAGATAGAGTATATTTATTGTACTCAAAAAAGATAAGCCTTACTGAGGTTTAAAAAGAGTGGAACCGTGGATATTACTCCGCCTCTTAAATTTATTTAAGAGGTGGATTTTTTTTATTTATAATCTAATTATCAAAATAAATTTGTTATTTACAAAGGAGGATTTCAAATGGGACTAATTTTATCAATATTAGTTTTAGTTCTACTATTTGCACTTAAACAAAAAGAAGTGCTATTCGGTAGAAGAGTATTAATCGCCATGGCATTAGGTATTGCCTTTGGTATTTTCTTTCCATCAACAGCACCTAGCCTAGATGTTGTTGGCCAGGTATACACTAGATCAATAAAAATGATCGTTATGCCTTTAGTTATAAGTGTTATTATATCTAGTATGACTTCCGTCGAGGATAAAAATAAACTTAAATCTTTAGGTTTTAAAACTATCTTCTGGTTACTACTAACTACTCTTATAGCTGCAGTAATTTCATTAGTTGTTACTTTAATAATAGATCCAGGTAAAGGTATGACCTTTGTTATGGATGAATCTTTTAAAGCAAGGGAAATTCCTACTTTAAAACAAGTATTCTTGGATATGATACCATCAAACCCTATAGATGATATGGCAAAGAACAAAATGATTCCTGTTATAATATTCTCAGTACTTATAGCTTTAGGAATAAGTCATGAAAGTGAATTTGCATCTAATGTAGTAAAACCAGTTAAAGACTTTTTTAAAGGTTTTTCAAAGGTTATGTTTAGAGTAACTTCTATGGTTCTTGAATTAACACCTTATGGTGTATTTGCTCTTATGATGGGTGTATCCTCAAAATATGGATTAAGCTCTCTTATACCACTTGCAAAAGTAATTTTAGTTATATACCTAGCTTGTTTAATACAAATTGTATTTGTTCACGGGGGACTTCTTCTATTCGTTGGAAAAACAAATCCTATAGAGTTCTTTAAGAATATAAATAGAGCTTTAATAGTTGCATTTACTACAAGAAGTAGTTATGGTACTCTTCCAATAACTATAAGATCTCTTACTCATAATGTTAAAGTACCTGAAGCTACAGCAAACTTTGCAGCTCCATTAGGTGCTACAATGGGTATGAATGGTTGTGGTGGAATATACCCTGTTATGGTAGCTATATTTGTAGCTAATGTGTTCAATATACCTATGGGAGCATATGACTATTTACTACTTGTACTTGTAACTACAGTTGCATCTATAGGTACTGCAGGGGTTCCTGGTACAGCTTCTATAATGGCAACAGTTGTTTTAACAGCTTTAGGACTTCCTATAGAAGGACTTGCTATGCTTATGGGTATAGATGTACTTCTTGATATGATGAGAACATTAACTAATGTTAGTGGTGCTTCAGTTGTAACTTATCTTGTATCGAAGTCAACTGACAAAGAGGAGTTAGCATCCGCAGAGAATTAATAATAAGTAATTTAATAAAAAAATAGATGGATATTTAAAATTAAATATCCATCTATTTTTATTTAATTAATATTTATATATCATTATCATAGCATAACTTGTGGACAACTTTCTTAGTATTGCACTGCTTTGTGGATAATATGATATAACTCTAATTTACTATGAAATTTATCTCCCTTATATTCCTTAAGGTTTTTTAAGATCTTAAAACTCATTTTTATATAACATAAAAACACTATGAAGATTATTACACAGTAAAAATTTCATAGTGTTTTGTGCTTTTTAAAGTTTTTATTAATTAAAATGGATTATTAAATAAAGACTTCTTAACGAAACCTATCTATATACTATTTCACTTAACACCCATGCATGTTGAAACTCACTGGTTTTACCATTATACAGTACTTCTAGCCCGTCTATCCATTCACCTTTATACGATTTTTGAAGTGAATTTTCAATTAGTCTAGTGGAATTAATAGTGCCACCTGTAGACCCTTGGAAAGCTCGATACCATGAATCTCTTGAATCCTTATTTTTATCTATTAGGTTTAATACCATAATATTTTTACTGTCTACTTTTTTAAAGCTTATATCAATGGGAAGACTATTAAACCATTTTGCTATAGTTTTCTTTATTATTATCTCAGCTTTTTCTTCTATTGATTTATCACTAGGAAGATTAAAAGTATATGCTACCTTCTTATTGTAAGTATTTCCATCTACATCATATATGGTAAATACTTCTTCTTCACCTTTACTCTTACTTGATTCTTTTTTCTGATTATTAGTAACTTTATTATTATCCTCTTTGCTATTAATTTCTTCTTTGCTCTCTTCTTTAGTAGCTTCATTGCCTAAAGATTCTTCTTTACTATCATTTAAAACTACTTTTTCTTCCTTAGAGTTATCTTCTTTTTTATTATTACTACAGCCTACAAAAACCATAGAACATAGTATAAATACAATTAATAATTTACTTATACTCCTCATAAATTCATCACCTT
>NZ_JBFNEO010000016.1:0-24697 GCF_040797585.1 Clostridium sp. | reverse complement strand
GAGATAAATAGTCTTAAAAAAAGAGATAATACCTATGTATTTTTAGGTTCTAAGGGAATGTTTGAAGGTATAGATATACCTGGAGATAGTATGAACACTGTAATTTTAGATAAGATTCCCAATATAAATAGTAGTGATCCTTTTTATAAGTCCTTAATAGAGAGAAATATGAGAGATAAAGATGATTACTGGAGATGTTATAATAAAATTAATTATCCAATGGTATCTATAGCCACAAAACAAATTTTCGGAAGACTCATAAGAACGGAGTATGATTATGGAAGTTTATTTATTATGGGAAAGTTTTATGATGAGAACCAAAATACAAGAAAACTTCAAGGAGAGTTATATAGAACTCCTGTTGTAAGAGGTCACATGGATAACGTAAAGAAGGATTTAGAAAGAAGGACAGTATACTGGATAAAGCTAAACCTACTAAGTGTTTTAAAAGAGGAGATATTCAAAGAATTAAAGGATATAAAAATATTAAATGAAAAAGAAAGGCTTTTAAATCTAAAACTTAAAAATGAGTTTAGAAAGAAGAAATTAAATGAAGAGGTTTATTTAAATATTTATCCCAATATAATATTAAGAACTAAGGACAAAGTCATAAGGTTCAATAAAAGAGAAGAAGACTTTATATATAAGGTTCTTACATAAGAAATTTTATGATTTAAATAAATGGTAAGTATTAAAAAATAATACTTACCATTTTTACTTTAGAACAATATTTTAATAGTCATAGGTTTTCTTTATTTCATCATAGAAACTAGCTATAGAAGCATAAATATAAGGTAAGAGCCAAAGTAAACCAATACCTAAAGTAAGAATACATAATAAACCCCAACCTATAAAGGATAAATTAAGTAGAAATAATTTAAGCTTATAACCCTTCATCATAGTTACGCTTTCTTCTATAGCATCATAAGACCCCAAAAGAGGATTATCCAGTAGTATAAAATGCGACAATGCATATCTATTTAAGAATATTTGAAGACATACTCCAATAACTATAAGGATTATAAATAATAATATAAGATTAGATATAAAATTTTCATTAATATAATTAGCACTTTCAAATGAATAGAATGAATCATATGGATTGAAAGAGCTGGCTAAAAATGCTCCTATAGCTAAAAATGTAACTATAGCTGCAGGAATAGACCATAAAAAACTAAAAATTGATGTTAAAAGATGAGAAAGAAAGTATCTTAAGAAATTTTTAAAAGGATAAAATAAGTCCTCAAGGTATACTGCTTCTTTCCTACTAAGTTTAAGAAAGAAATAGTTTAATCCTGCATTTAATGGGCCTAAGAGAACATAAAATGCAATTGTTAATAAAAAGCTAAAGGCTCCACTTTTGAATTTTCCTATATATGGCAATCCGGTGCTTATGAAGAAAAAGATTAAGCAACATAAAACAGCTTGTCCCCAATTGCCTTTTAAAGACTCTCTAGCGGATTTTTTTATATTGTAAATATTCATAAACTCCTCCTAAAAATTATATATTTATAGATATATTTAATGTTTTATCCATATATGACTAAATTGAAAAATTTCATTAACTATTTCGTAATAAATTCTAAGTTTATTATAAATTGTTACATATAGTTTCAAAAAAATTACCTTAATTAATATTAATAATAGAAATTATTAGAAACATCATGAATTCATTCCAGCATATAAAATACCTAGCTGGAGATAATATTTAATGAAGGAGTGATTGAAAATGGGACATAGGGAAGATAAAAAGGCTAAGAAGAGAACAGACAAATATAAGAAACCAGAAATGATTCATGAGGATGAAATGAAAAAGCATAAGAATAAAAATGCTATAGGTAGTACTATAGGATAGAAAGGAGATAGGAGCTATAATGAAGCAGTTTAAAAAGGGTGAATATGGAGTAGCGGCAGAAAAAGCTAAAGATTTATTAGATAAAGGAATAGGAATTACAGAGATAATATCTATGACTGGTCTTTCAGAGGATAGAATAAATAAACTTCACAAGAAAATGAGGGACAAGTTAACATAAAATAAGTTATATGGGAAGATTTTATAAACTTCTATTTCTTGAAGATAGTTTTTAAAAATTTCATGGATATGTGATATTTTATTTAGTAATTGATAAAATATTTGTGTAGAAGGGAAAGATATTAGATATCTTTCCTTTTTTCTTTAAATAATCATAATGAATTTTAATATATTATGGTGTAGAATATAAAATGTAAAATCTACATAAGGTATATTTAAAAGTAATCAATTAGTATATGGAAGTATTTTGTAGGATATTTTATAGGAAGGTTCTATGAAATATATTCAATATATCTTATTACCTATTTTTAAGATACCTAATTAAAAATGAATTTTAGAATTTATGGGGGGAATCTTATGAAAAAAGTAGCGGTAATTTTTAATGGTGGAACTATATCAATGAAGGTAGATCCAAAGCTAAAGGCGGCTGTGCCAAGTCTTACTGGAGAAGAAATAATGTCTATGGTAACGGGAATTGAAAGTTATGCACAGATAGAATCTCATACCTTTTCTTCCATGCCAGGACCTCATATGACTCCAGAAATAATGCTTGATTTATCAAAATTTATAGAGAAGCTTTTAAATAAAGGAGATATAGATGGGGTAGTGGTTACCCATGGTACAGATACTCTAGAAGAGACTGCTTATTTAGTAGATTTGACATTAAATACAGATAAACCAGTAATATTTACAGGATCTATGAGAAGTGGATCAGAACTTGGGTATGATGGACCTTCTAATTTAGCTGCTTCTATATGTACTGCCATATCTGAAGAGGCAAAAGAAAGAGGGGTTTTAGTATGTCTAAATGGAGATTTAAATTGTGCTAGGGAGGTTACAAAAACTAATTCCATGTCCCTTGGTACCTTTAGAACTCCTAATTTTGGTCCTATAGGTATGGTTGATAACAATAAGGTTTTATTTTATAGAGATAGCTATGATAAGGAAAGTTATCTTATAGATAGCATAGAGTCTAAGGTGGCTTTAATAAAATGTGCTGTAGGTATGGACTCATCTTTTATAGACTATTCCATAGATAAGGGATATAAAGGTATAGTTATAGAAGCTATGGGAAGAGGAAATATACCACCAGGAATGGTAGATGGAGTTAAGCGTGCTATAGAAAAAAATATACCTGTAGTTGTTGTTTCAAGATGTTTTGAGGGAAGAGTTTGTGACTCTTATGGATATCCAGGAGGAGGAAAAGATATAAGGAACCTTGGGGTTATTTTTGGAGATACTCTTCCAGGGCAAAAGGCTAGAATAAAGCTTATGGTTGCTTTAAGTAAGACTAAGGATATAAAAGAGATAAAAACTATATTTGAAAGACAATTATACAATAGCTAATAAAATATATAAAAATACCCTGTAAGGTAGAAACAGAGAAGAACTGTGTTACCTTATAGGGTGTTTTTTATTTTAAATTCTTAATTTAAAAGTATATACTATTTACTTTTAAATATACACGAAAAATAAAATAAAATTAAAAAATAAATATTTGTATATTGACAAACGAATATAAAATAATTTAAAATAATATTCGTAAGATATAAGAGAGGGGAAGAGGTATGGACAAATTTTTCAAATTTAAAGAACATAATACTAATATGAGGACGGAAATTATTGCAGGTATAACCACATTTTTAACTATGGCTTATATTATTGCAGTAAATCCAGATATACTTAGCATAGCAGGAATGCCAAAGGGAGCTTTAGTTACAGCTACTTGTCTTACTGCAGGACTCACTACAATATTTATGGGATTATATGCTAACTTGCCTTTTGGACTAGCTTCAGGTATGGGGTTAAATGCTTTCTTCACCTATGGAGTAGTTATAGGACTTGGAGTAAGTTGGCAGGTAGCATTAACTGCTGTTTTTATAGAAGGAATTATATTTATACTATTATCTTTAACTAATGTACGTGAAGCAGTAGTTAATACAATACCATTAAATCTAAAATATGCAGTAACCGTAGGAATAGGTTTATTTATAAGTTTTATAGGATTTGTTAATAGTGGAATAGTTATTAAAAATGAATCCACTATGGTTTCCATGGGTAACTTTACTTCTCCTACAGTAATAATTGCAGCTTTAGGACTCTTTATTATGGTTATTTTTTATAAGAAAAACATTAAAGGAGCTTTACTTTGGGGAATAGCTTTTAGTACTATAGCAGCTTGGATATATGCACTAGTAGATCCTCAAGGAGCAGCTTACTATAAGATATTCTTACCAGAGGGAATATTTAAATATGAAAGTATATCACCTATCGCTTTTCAAGTAGATTTTTCTGTTTTCAGTGATCCATCAAAGCTATGGAGTTTAGCTGTTGTAGTATTTACTTTCCTATTTGTAGATTTCTTTGATACTGTTGGAACACTAGTTGGGGTAGCTTCAAAGGCCAATATGCTTGATGAGGAAGGAAGAGTACCAGGAGTTGGAAAAGCTCTTCTTGTAGATGCCATAGGTACAACAGTAGGAGCTTTAGTTGGAGTTTCGACAGTAACAACTTATGTAGAAAGTTCAGCAGGAGTTGCAGAAGGTGGAAGAACCGGATTTACAGCTGTAGTTACAGGATGCTTATTCTTATTATCCATGTTCTTTGCACCACTTTTCATAGCTATACCAGCTTGTGCTACAGCACCAGCATTAATAATGGTAGGATTCTTTATGATGGAGAATATAACAAAAATAGATTTCAGTGATTTTTCAGAAGGAATTCCAGCTTTTTTAACCATAATATTAATGCCTTTAACTTATAGCATAGGAGATGGGTTAACTATTGGAGTATTATCTTATGTTATTATAAGTTTATTAGCTGGTATAGGTGATAACAAGAAGAAAAAAGTATCTAATGTTATGATATGTCTAGCTATTATATTCGTAATTAAACTCATAGTATCTGGCATAAGTTAAAATTAAGTTAATAACTATTTTAAATTAATAAAGGCTTTATTACTAAAGTATTGTAAATTACTTGGTAATAAAGTCTTTTTATATATTATGTTATTTTTAGTACCTCCTTAAATATAGATGAATAGTATAAAGTAAACTATTTACCCATATTTAAGGAGGATAATATATGAAGATAAACAATAGGTTAAATTCTATAAAAGAATATCATTTTAAGACCTTAGAAGATATAAAAAACAGCCTTTGTAAAGAAGGAAAAGAAATTTTTGATTTTGGAATAGGGGAACCAGATTTAGCCATTAGAAAGGATATAATAGATGATCTTATTAAAGCTTTAGAATATGATGAATTTAATAAATATCCACCTTATGATGGAATTAGAGAATTAAAATTAGAAATAAGTAAGTATTATAAAAATACCTATAATGTAGATCTAGATGAAGATGAAATTATAATATTAATAGGTTCTAAGGAAGGGATAAACAACGCATTTCCAGCTTTTTGTGATTTTAAAGATGTAGCTTTAATACCTGCCCTTGGATATTCAGTTTATTATACTTCCTCAGTTCTTTGGGGAGTAGAAAGTTATAAGTTTCCTCTTATAAAAGACAATGGATACCTACCTTATATTAATAATATTCCAAGGGAAGTTGTAAAAAGATCAAAGCTTATGATATTAAATTACCCTAATAATCCTACAGGAGCAGTAGCAACTAAAGAGTTCTATAATGAAGTTCAAAAGTTTGCCATAGAAAATAATATAGTAGTATGTAATGATAATGCTTATGGGGACATAATAGAAGATAGTAAGTATAAGGTATCTATATTATCCAGTGGAAAAGAAAACATTTTAGAGTTTGGTAGTTTTTCTAAAACTTTTAGTATGACAGGATTTAGACTTGGATATGCAGTGGGAGATAAAAAATGTATAGAGAGACTTTTAAAAATAAAGTCTAATGTAGATTCAGGACAATTCTTACCTGTACAATATGCTGGAATAGAAGCTCTTAGAAATATAAACCATGTATTAGAAGAGCTTGATATATACAAAAAAAGAAGAAATCATCTTGAAAATATACTAGATAGAAAAGGAATAGAATATTTTAAGGGGAAAGGAAGTTTTTACCTATGGGGAAAAGTGCCTAAGGGATGCTCTACAGATGAATTTACAAAGGAACTTTTATATAACTATGGAATATTAGTGACCCCAGGTTATGTTTTTGGGTATCAGGGGGATGGATGGTTTAGGGTTGCTTTAACCAAGGATATTGAGGTAATAGAAAAAGCATTTTCAAGAATTTCGGAGTTTTAAGGAGAAAATAGGTCAAAAATCAAACTTTTTGCAAATAAAACTTGAAATTCTCATATTAAGTTATGTATAATAGGTAATATGAATTGGAAGCAACCGTAAGGAGGAATGTCATGGTTAAGAGTATGACAGGCTTTGGGAGAGGAACAAGTAGTGAAGAAAGTAGTAGAAGTTTCTCTGTAGAGCTAAAAAGTGTTAATCATAGATACTTAGATATAAGTGCTAGAATGCCTAAAAGTATGATTTCTCTTGAGGAAAAAATACGAAAGATAATAAATGAGAGGCTTAATAGAGGGAAAGTAGATGTTTTTATAACCTATAAAAACTATGGAGACCTACATGGGGAAGCAGTTTTAAATGAAGCTTTAGCAGATAGCTATTATAAGGCTCTAAAGTCTATTAAAGACAGATATGAAGAGGTTAAAGACGATATTTCCATTTCTTTAATTGGAAGATTTCCAGATGTTATAAAGATAGAAGAAAAAGAAGAGAATATGGAAGAAATATGGGCAGAATTAAAGTTTTGTTTAGAAGATGCTCTCTATATGCTCATAGAGATGAGGGAGATAGAAGGAGAAAAGCTAAAGGAGGATATTATCCTAAAGTGTGATAGTATAAAAAATTTAGTAGATAAAATTGAGATCAAGGCTCCTAAGGTTGTTAAAGAATATAAGATAAAATTAGAAGAGAGAATAAAAGAGTTAAGTGAGAATATAACCTTAGACGATAACAGAATAAGTGTTGAGGTTGCTTTTTTTGCGGATAAGGCTAGTATAGATGAAGAGATAACAAGATTGAATTCTCATATAATTCAGGTGAAAGACACCTTAGAGTTAAATGAGCCTATAGGAAGAAAGCTTGATTTTATAGTTCAAGAAATGAATAGGGAAGCAAATACCATAGCTTCAAAATCTCAAGATTTAGAGATTACAAATATGGTTTTGAATATAAAAAATCACATTGAAAAAATAAGAGAACAGGTACAGAATTTAGAATAGTGTTTAGGAGGAAGAATATGAGCATAAAACTTATAAATATTGGCTTTGGAAACATAGTTTCTGCTAATAGACTAGTAGCAATTGTTAGCCCAGAATCTGCACCAATTAAGAGAATAATTCAAGAGGCAAGAGATAGAGGTATGCTTATTGATGCAACCTATGGAAGAAGAACAAGAGCAGTTATAATAACAGATTCAGATCATGTTATATTATCAGCAGTTCAGCCAGAAACTGTGGCACACAGGTTGTCATCAAAGGGAGAAGAGCATGTGGATGAGGTTGATGAATAATGCAGGATAAAAAAGGAATATTAATAGTAATATCTGGACCTTCAGGTGCCGGAAAAGGTACTATATGTAAGGAACTTTTAAATAGACATGATTTCTATTTATCAGTTTCAGCTACAACAAGATCTCCAAGAATCGGTGAGGTTGAAGGGGAGAACTACTATTTTAAGACCAGGGAAGAATTCCTAGAGAAGATTGAAGAGGGTGACTTTCTTGAGTATGCAGAAGTTTATGGTAACTTATATGGAACTCCAAAATCTAAGGTTCAAGAAATGATAGATGAAGGTAAAGATGTGATTCTTGAAATAGATATACAAGGAGCTCTTAAGGTTAAGGAAAATGTTTCTGAAGGAGTATTTGTATTCATACTTCCTCCATCTATGGAAGAGTTAAAACAAAGAATTATAAAAAGAGGAAGCGAGACTGAGGAGTCTTTAATGACTAGATTTAAGTCCGCATATCAAGAGATTAATTATATTTCAAAATATAATTATGCAGTAGTAAATGATACGGTAGAAGAAGCTGTACAAAAGATAGAAAGTATAATGATTGCAGAAAAATGCAGAGTAGACAGAATGAAAGAAAAAATATTAGATTCTAAGGAGGGTTTAATCCATGAACAACTCTATGATTAATCCATCAATTTCAACATTATTAGAAAAGGTAGATAACAGATATTCTTTAGTTATAGTAACTTCAAAAAGAGCAAGACAGCTTATTGATGGAGATACTCCTAATGTTAATGTAGAAGGAGTAAAATCTTTAACTCTTGCTATAAATGAAGTTAATGAAGGTTTCATACAGTATGAAGCAGTGAAAGAAGGTATAAAGTAAAAATGTCTAAAAAAAGTGTGGTGCTTGGGGTATCAGGAGGTGTAGCTGCTTATAAGGCTCTTGATATTGTAAGTCAGCTAGTAAAAAAGGATGTAGAAGTAGATGTTATAATGACAAATTCGGCTGCAGAATTCGTAAGACCACTTAGTTTTCAAGCTTTAAGTAGTAATGCTGTTATAGTTGATATGTTTAAGGAGCCTAAGCATTGGGAAATTCAGCATATATCTTTAGCTAAAAAAGCAGATATCTTACTTGTAGCACCAGCCACAGCTAATATAATAGGAAAAGTTGCAAATGGTATAGCAGATGATATGCTATCCACAACTATTATGGCAACTAAAGCAAAAGTTATTTTTGCTCCTGCCATGAATACAAATATGTATGAAAATCCTATAGTTCAGGGTAATATTGAAAAGTTAAAATCCTATGGTTATGAATTTATAGAGCCAGCTAGTGGAAGACTTGCTTGTGGAGATACAGGACGTGGGAAACTTGAAAGTACTGATTTAATAGTAGAGTATGTTGCTAGTGCTTTATATCCTATAAAAGATCTTCAGGGGAAAAAGGTCTTAGTAACAGCTGGACCGACCGTTGCACACATTGATCCAGTTAGGTATATAACTAATAGGTCTACTGGAAGAATGGGCTATGCCATAGCTGAAGAAGCTAGGGATAGAGGAGCAGAGGTTACTTTAATTACGGGACCTTCAAATATTAAGCCACCTTACAATGTGGATGTTATTCATGTAAATACTAACGAAGAAATGTTAAATTCTGTTTTGAGCCATTATGAAGATTCTCACATAGTTATAAAGTCAGCAGCAGTGGCAGACTATAAGCCTAAGACTTATAGTAGTAAAAAAATTAAAAAAGGTGAGGGAGATCTTAGTATTGCTTTAGAAAGGGATAATGATATATTAAAACTTTTAGGTGATAAAAAGAAGAACCAAATTCTTGTAGGTTTTGCTGCAGAAAGTAATGATTTAATAGAAAATGCAAATTTAAAGATTAAGAAAAAAAATCTTGACTACATAGTGGCTAATGATATAATTTCTAAGGATACAGGATTTTCTTCAGAGGATAACAAGGTTGTAATCTTAACAAGAGATGGGGAAGAAATATCCTTAGAAAAGATGTCTAAGAAGAGTGTAGCTAAGGAATTATTTAATATAATAAATAATAAAAAGCGCTAACTGCGCTTTTTTTCATATATATCATTTATATTATCTAGTCTTTAGAATATTTTAAAGACAATAAATGTATATAGTTATACATTTAGGTCATACTTATTCAACATAAATATGGAAATATAAAAAAATTAATGTATTAGGTCCACTTTTAGAATGGTACATTAAATGATAGGATTATGGAACCAATGTTTTTAGATAAAGGGTGATGAAGTGAATAAGTTTGCTGGATTAATAGTATACAATGATTCTGTACAGGTGGATAAAATTTTTACCTATAAGATACCACAGGATTTTGAAAACATAATTACTATAGGTCACAGGGTTAAGGTATCCTTTGGCATGGGAAAAAAGCTAATTGATGGATTTGTAGTAGAATTATATGAGGATATAGATGATAAGGAAATAAAGTTTAAAGCAATAGATAGTATTTGTGAGAAAGAGCCATTATTTACTAGAGAGGACTTTAGAGTTGTCCAGTATATGAGGGATAGATATTTATGTACATATATGGAAGGCATAAGACTTTTTATACCTAGAGGAGTTACTAAAGGAATATCCTATAAAGAAAAGCAGGTGTTATCTTCAGTAAAAGACTTAGATGTGAAATATGATAAAGAGCCTTATATCTCCATTTTCAAAATAGTTAAGGAGAATGAGGGGAAGTACACAAAAACTCAGTTTTCTAATGAGTTCAATCTTTCCTTAAGCTCTATAAATACTCTTATAAAACATGGATATATAACAACAGAAAAAACTATAGTTAATAGATTTAATACCCGTGAATATAATTTTTATGGGGAGAAGAATCTCACAAAGTATCAAGAGAGCGTGGTTAATGAAGTTATAAATGGTTCATCAATTATGTACCTATTAAAAGGGGTTACAGGCAGTGGAAAAACTGAGGTATATATGAGAATTGTAGCACACTTTTTAAAGAAGGATAAAAGTGCTATAATTTTAGTGCCAGAAATATCTTTAACACCTCAGATGGTTGAAAGATTCAAAGGAAGGTTTGGACGAGATGTTGCTGTATTCCACTCAAAGCTTTCAGAAGGAGAGCGGTTTGATGAATGGTATAGGGTTAAAAGGGGAGAGGTAAAGGTTGCAGTAGGAGCAAGGTCAGCTTTATTCTTACCATTTAAAGACTTAGGTATTATAATAGTAGATGAGGAACATGAAGCCACTTATAAATCAGAAAGTGATCCTAAGTATAATGCAAAAGAAGTGGCAGAGTTTATGGCAATGGATAGAGGGTTTAAGGTATTATTAGGCTCAGCTACTCCATCTATTGATACTTATTATAGGGTTCATAAGAAGGAAATTAAGCTTTTGACGTTAGATCATAGAGCAGATGGAGCTAAAATGCCAGAAGTTAGAGTCATAGACATGAGAGAAGAGCTTAAAAATAATAATAAATCAATGTTTAGTAGTGAACTGAGAGAAGAACTTTTTAATGTACTTCAGAGAAAAGAACAGGCAATACTATTTTTAAATAGGAGGGGCTTTTCTACCTTTGTATCATGTAGAAAGTGTGGCTATGTATTTAAGTGTGATAAATGTGATATATCACTGACATATCATGCTCATGGATCCTATCTTTCTTGTCATTACTGTGGAAAAAGAGCTTCTGTTAATACAACATGCCCTAGCTGCAAAAGTAATTATGTAAAATATTTTGGGGTAGGTACAGAAAAAGTTGAAATGGCATTAAAAAAGGAGTTTAAAGACGCAAGAATTCTTCGTATGGATTTAGATACCACAAGAAGAAAAAATTCTTTTGAGAATATATATACTTCTTTTAAAAATCAACATGCAGATATTTTAATAGGAACCCAAATGATAGCAAAAGGGCTAGATTTTCCAAACGTAACCTTAGTAGGGGTAATTGCTGCTGATCTTTCATTAAATCTTCCAGATTACAGGTCAGGAGAAAGAACTTATCAGCTTTTAACTCAAGTATCAGGAAGAGCAGGAAGGGGAAAAAAGGAAGGAAAAGTTATAATTCAAACATATCTACCTGAAAATTATAGTCTTAAGTATTCGAAAGATAATAATTATGAAGGATTTTTTAAGGAAGAAATATCTTTAAGAAATACTATGAATTATCCTCCTTTTTCTAAGATAATGTTGATTAATATGAGTTCTAAGAGGGAAGATATACTTATAAAAACTATAGAAAAAGTTGGTATAAATTTAAAGAATTTATTAAAAGATACTAATAATATAGATATATTAGGTCCATGTCCGTGTATAATAAGTAAGATAAAAGAAATGTATAGGTGGCAAATAGTTATAAAAGGAGACATAGAAGAAGAACTTGCTAAAAGTATAAGAGATAATACTTATAGATTGAGTAAGGAAAATGCAGCACATATACGAATAAGTATTGATATAAATCCTAATAGCCTAATATAATATAAAAGAGGATATTTATAAATAAACATCGGAAGGAGAATGAACTATGGCATTAAGAAATATAAGAACCATGGGAGAAGACGTATTAAGAAAGAAGAGTAAACCTGTAGACGAGGTAAATGATAGAATAAGAACCCTTGTTAAGGATATGATAGAAACTATGTATGAGGCAGATGGAGTAGGCCTTGCAGCACCTCAGGTTGGAATACTTAAAAGGGTAGTTGTAATAGATGTAGGTGAAGGTCCCGTAGCTCTTATAAATCCTGAGATAATTCATAGTGAGGGAAGCTATATAGATATAGAGGGATGCTTAAGCGTACCAGGAGAACAAGGTGAGGTAGAAAGACCTCTAAAACTTACTGTAAAAGCTTTAAATGAAAATGGAGAAGAAGTTATATATCATGCAGAAGAACTTTTTGCAAGAGCAGTATGCCATGAATTAGATCATTTAGATGGAGTTTTATTTGTAGATAAGGTAATAAAGTAATTAAAGGGGGAGTAAAATATGAATATAGTATTTATGGGGACTCCAGATTTTGCAGTACCTTCTTTAAAGTCTTTAATAGAGGAATTTAATGTTAGTGCAGTATTTACCCAGCCAGATAGAAAAAAAGGAAGAGGTAAAAAGCTTGGAGTAACTCCTGTAAAAGAAATAGCATTAGAGCATAATATACCTATATATCAGCCTATAAAGCTTAGAACTGATGAAGAGTGTATAAATGTTTTAAAGTCTTTAAAACCAGATTTTATAGTTGTTGTTGCTTTTGGTCAAATACTTTCTAAGGAAGTTTTAGATATACCAAAGTATGGATGCATAAATCTTCATGGATCATTACTTCCACAATATAGAGGGGCAGCACCTATACAGCACGCTGTAATTATGGGAGAAAAGGTAAGTGGAAATACTACCATGCTTATGGATGTAGGTATTGATACTGGGGATATGCTCTTAAAGGATCAGGTTGAAGTACCAGAGGATATGACCGGAGGAGAGCTTTATGATATTTTAAAAGATAGAGGAGCCTCTCTTTTAGTAGATACTTTAAAGAAATATTCAAAGGGAGAAATAGTTCCTATAAAACAAGAAGATGGTAAAAGCACACATGCATCTATGTTAAATAAAGACATGGCTAAAATAAATTGGAGTAAAAGTGCAGAAGAAATTCATAATTTAATAAGAGGATTAAATCCTTGGCCTGTTGCCTATACTTCATATAAAGATGAAAATATGAAGATATATAAAAGTCAGGCTTTAAATAAAGAAAGCAAAGAAGTACCAGGAACCATTATGAAAGTAAGCAAAGAAGGAATAGAAGTTTCATGTGGAAGTGGAGTTATATTATTGGAGGTTATACAATTTCCTAATGGAAAGCCTTTAAGAGTTGAACAGTATATTAATGGTCACTCTATAGATATAGAAGAAGTTTTAAAATAAGGAGGGGTTCATATGCCATTTTTTTATGATAGTACCTATTTATTTTTAATACCAGCTATGATTATTTCTCTATGGGCTCAATTTAAAGTTTCCTCAACCTTTGAAAGGTATTCAAAGGTTGGAGGGTCAAGGGGAATAACAGGAGCTGAAGCAGCTAGAAGACTTTTAGATAGCCATGGGCTATACTATGTACCAATAGAGGTTGTAAATGGAAAACTCTCAGATCACTATGATCCATCATCTAAGGTGCTTAGATTATCTAAGGATGTCTATTATGGAACATCTGTTGCTAGTGTAGGGGTTGCTGCCCATGAGGTAGGTCACGCAATTCAGCATAAGAATGCATATAAGCCATTAGTATTTAGGAATTCCATAGTACCTGCTGTAAATTTAGGATCTAGTTTATCTTGGATACTGTTTTTTGCAGGGATAGTTTTATCTATAAAGCCTTTAGTTACATTAGGAATTGTATTTTTCTCAGGAGTTGTAATATTTCAACTTATAACATTGCCAGTAGAATTTGATGCCTCTGCAAGAGCTTTAAAGGAGCTTAGAGTACAAGGAATACTTTATGGAGAGGAAGAAAGAGGAGCGAAAAAGGTTTTAGATGCGGCGGCTTTAACCTATGTAGCAGCTACAATAATGGCAGTATCTCAACTTATAAGATTAATAGCTATAAGCAACAGTCGTGATAATTAGAAATACGAGGTAATAGGATGAAAGCAAGAGAAGTAATAGTTAAAGTATTAGATGAGGTTTTTAGTAATAATGCTTATTCTAATATTGTTTTAAATAGTGAACTAAATAAGAGTAAGTTAAATGATAAGGATAGGGGACTTGCAACAGAGGTTGTTTATGGAACCATAAAATATAAATATTCCATAGACTCAATACTAAAAAACTTCATACAGAAGGATTTTAGCACTATCCAAAGTAAAGTTCTTAATATATTAAGAAGTTCAATATACCAGATGCACTACTTAGATAAAGTACCAGATTACGCAGTGGTTAATGAAGCTGTAGATATGGGAAAAAAAGAGTCAGAGGGTGCAGGAAAGTTTGTAAATGGAGTATTAAGAAGTTATATAAGAAGCGATAAAGAGGAACTATTAAGAGAGTTTAATGGAGATATTGGATTTTTATATTCATATCCTAGATGGATGGTAAATCTATTTACAAAGCAATATGGAGAATATATAGCTAAATCCATTTTAAAAGGACTAAATGAAACTCCTTATATGACTGTAAGGGTTAATGAACTTAAAGGAACCTTTGATGATGCATTTGAAGCTCTAGAGGAAAAGGGATATGAGGTAGAAGAAGGTTATATATGTCCAGAAGCTATAATAATAAAAAGAGGTAAAGGAATAGAAGAAAATCAAGCATTTAAAGAAGGACTTATAACAGTTCAAGATGAAAGTGCTATGTTAGTTGCACCTCTTATGGAAGTTAAGGAAGACGAAATAGCTATGGATTTATGTAGTGCTCCAGGAGGAAAAGCTACACATATGGCAGAACTTATGAATAATAAGGGAACTGTAATTGCTCAAGATATCCATGAGCATAAGCTTAAGTTAATAGATGAGAATGTTACAAGACTTAATCTTACTAATATAAAGACTGTTCTTGGAGATTCTACTAAGCTTAATACTGATTTTATAAATTATGGAGATAAAGTTCTTATAGATGTGCCATGCTCTGGTCTTGGAATTATTAGAAAGAAGCCAGAGATAAAATGGACTAAGAATCCAAGGGATTTAAGAGAAGTGGTAAAGGTTCA
This sequence comes from Clostridium sp., assembly GCF_040797585.1. Taxonomy (GTDB): domain Bacteria; phylum Bacillota; class Clostridia; order Clostridiales; family Clostridiaceae; genus Clostridium_Z. The sequence goes on along the minus strand of NZ_JBFNEO010000016.1, from coordinate 9,502 downwards.
AAGAGATATAATGGATAATGCAGCTCAATATGTTAAGAGTGGAGGAATCTTACTTTACTCAACTTGTACATTAAATAAAGAAGAAAATGAAAATAATATAGATTGGTTCTTAAATAAGCATAAAGATTTTAAAATTGAGAAGATATATTTAGGAGATGCAGAAAATATAATCTATAGTGATGCTGGATATATTACAGTATTACCTAATAAATATATGGATGGATTCTTTATAGCAAAACTTAGAAAAATATAGTAGGTGTGACTGGATGAATAATATTTATGATTTAAGCCTTGATGATCTTAAGGTTTGGATGAAGGACAATAAAGAAAATGAATTCAGAGCTAAACAGGTTATGGATTGGTTATATAAGGGGATTAATTCTTTTGAAGAAATGAAGAATATACCTAAGTCTTTAATTGAGAAATTAGAAAATAATTTTAAGTTTTATCTGCCAAAGATAGTTCATGAGTATACATCAAAGGTAGATGGAACTAAAAAGTTATTACTAGCCTTAGAGGATAATAATTTAATAGAATGTGTTATTATGAAATATAATCATGGAAATTCTATATGCGTATCTACCCAAGTGGGATGTAGAATGGGCTGTAAGTTTTGTGCCTCTACCTTAGATGGAAGGGTTCGTAATTTATCCAGTGGTGAAATTCTATCCCAAATAATAGTTGCAGGGAACTTAATTAAAGAAAGAATATCTAATATTGTGTTAATGGGAAGTGGAGAGCCTTTAGATAACTATGACAATGTAATTAAATTTTTAGAAGTTGTTAATGCTAGTTATGGATTTAATATAGGTCAGAGACATATAACATTGTCGACTTGTGGAATAGTTCCTAAGATAAAGGATTTAGCGGATAAAGGAATGCAAATAACCTTAGCTCTTTCTCTCCATGCAACCACAGATGAAAGAAGAAAATCCATAATGCCAATTGCTAATAAATACTCTTTGAAAGAAATCCTAGATGGATGTAGATACTATATAGATAAAACAGGAAGAAGAGTGACCTTTGAATATGCTTTAGTTAAAGGGGTTAATGATTCTTTAGAGGATGCAAGAGCATTAGCAAATCTTTTAAAAGGTATGCTATGTCACGTTAATTTAATTCCTGTAAATGAAATTAAAGAAAATAATTTTAAAAAGACAGAGGTAGATAAAGTAAAAGCATTTTCTAAGATTCTAATTGATTATGGTGTAGAAGCTACAGTAAGAAGGGAAATGGGATCAGATATAAATGCTGCTTGTGGGCAGCTTAGAAGGAGTTATATAGAAGCCCAAAAATAGTAATAAAGGGGTGTTTTTAATGGTGGGATTCATAACTGATGTGGGAAATATTAGGAGTGTTAATGAGGACTACTTAGAAATTTATGAGGATGAAGAAAAATCAATATATGTAGTAGCAGATGGTATGGGTGGTCATAATGCAGGGGAAATAGCAAGTAAGTTAGCTACTGATACCATAGTTACCTACATTAAAGAAACAGATATAGAGTATCCAGAATATGTGCTTAGAAGTGCAATTAAAGCAGCTAATGAGAGGGTATATAATTATTCTTTAAGTAGCAATAATTTAAATGGTATGGGAACTACAATTACAGCTTGCTTAATTATTAAGGATAAAGTATTTATAGGAAATGTAGGAGACAGTGGTTGCTTTATATTAAATGGAAATGACATAAAAAAGGTGACTAAAGATCACTCTTTAGTTCAGGAGCTTTTGGATGAGGGGAGTATAACAGAAGAGGAAGCTAAAAATCATCCAAATAAAAATATTATAACAAGAGCCATTGGAACAAAAGAAGAGGTTTTAACGGATATATATAAGCTAGAAAAGAATGACTTCCAACATATTTTGTTATGTACTGATGGTTTTACCAATGAGGTGTCTAGCTCGGAGATAGTTAGTTTAGTAAATTCATCTGAAGATTACAAGGATTTTTGCATGAGGGCTATAGAACTAGTAAAAACCAGAGGAGCAAGGGACAATATATCTTTAATTATAGTTGGAGGAGAGTCGTATGATGATAGGAACTGTACTAGGTAACAGGTATGAGCTTATTGAAAAAATAGGCGAAGGTGGTATGGCCGAAGTATATAAGGCAAAATGTAACAAATTAAATAGATTTGATGCAGTAAAAATATTAAAAAAGGAATTTTCCTCTGATTCACTAGTAGTAGAGAAGTTTAAGAGAGAAGCTACAGCAGTGGCAAATTTATCTGATAATAATATAGTAAATGTTTTGGATGTAGGTACCCAAGATGATATAAATTATATTGTTATGGAATATGTAAAGGGAAAAACCTTAAAGGATGTAATAAGAGAAAAAGGGAAAATTTCTTATACAAAAGCGGTGGAATATGGAATAGAGATAGCTAAAGCGTTAGACTGTGCTCATAGAAATAATATAATACATAGAGATGTAAAGCCACAGAATATACTAGTAACTGAGGATGATGTAATAAAAGTAACGGATTTTGGAATTGCAAAATCCACAGATTCTTCCACCATTACTAATACTAGTAAGATTCTAGGGTCTGCTCACTATTTTTCTCCAGAGCAGGCTAAGGGGAACTATATAGATTATAGAACAGATATATATTCTTTAGGTATTGTTTTATATGAGATGGTAACAGGAAGACTTCCTTTTGATGCAGATAGTCCAGTATCAGTTGCTTTAAAGCATATACAAGAAAAGCCAGTTCCACCTATTAACCTTAATGATACAATACCAGAAAGTCTAAATGATTTAATACTAAAGGCTGTGGAAAAAGAGCCAATAAAAAGGTATTCTTCATGTAAGGAAATTATAAATGATTTAATAAAAATAAAAAGAAACGAAAATATAGATGTAGCTCCTAAAAAACAGGAGGATCAATTTACAAGAGTAATGAGTCCTATAACTGAGGAAGACATCAAAAATAATGCGGCTAAGGTAGCTAGTGCTAAAAAAGCTCATACAATGAATAAAAACATAAAGGATGAGGATTTAGAAGACGAGGACGAAGACGATTATGAGGATGAAGATGATTATGATAGAAAAAGTAAGAAGAAGAAATATCTTATATTCTCTTTAATCGGAATACTTGTAATAGCCCTTGGAGCTATAGGTGCTGCAATGGCATTTAAGCCTTCTGAGAAAAAAGCAGAAGCTATAGAGATACCTAAAATTGTGGGATTAACTCAAGAAGAGGCTAAAACACTTTTAGAGTCTAAGGGACTTAAGATGGAGATTGTAGGAGAGAATCCAGACGATAAATATCCAGAAGGAACTATTGTTTCCAGCCATCCAGGAGAGGGAGAGAAGATAGAAAAAGGTAAGGAAGTTAGAGTTATAATAAGTGGAGGGGTAGAAAAGTTAAAAGCCCCAGGACTTGGAGAACTTGATAAAAATGCAGCTGATAGTCTGCTAAAGAGTCTGGGACTTTCCCTAGGTGGTGTAACGTCAGAATTTAATGACACAATTCCAAGTGGAAAAATTATTAGTCAAAACCCAGTGGAAGGTAAGGAAGTTAAAAAAGGAGATTCTATAGATATAGTTATAAGTAAAGGGCCGAAAACGAAATATACTACTGTTCCAAATTTAAGAGAACAGCATAAATCTAATGTTCCTAATATTTTAAAGGAAAGAAAATTAACCCTAGGAAAAGTTAATGAAGAAAGAAAAGTAACTAATAACAGAGATGATTTAAATAATAACTATACTGTAATATCTCAAAGCTTGCCGGCCGGTAAAGAAGTTGAAGAGGGTAGTGTTATAGATGTTACTGTAATTGTCTATGAATATAAAGAACCAGAACCAGAATTAGTTAATATACCAGGTGGAATTAAAGGAGCTACTGTTAAAGATGCAAGAGCAGCAGCAGAAGCAGCAGGATTTAAGTTTAATTCTGGAGGATTTAAAGAGGATGATGTGGTAAAATCTTTTGATGTATCTAATAGAAAGGGAAATAAGGCACCAAAAGGATCTACCATAACAATAACTGGTGTGGAAGAGAAACAGCCAGAAGAAAATGGAAATCAATAACAAAAAATAATCCTGTAGGAGGAATTATGCAAGGAACTATAATAAAAGGCATAGGTGGCTTCTACTACGTAAAGGTTAATAATCAGGTTATAGAATGTAAAGCAAGGGGTAAGTTCAGGTATAATGGACTTACCCCTATAGTTGGAGATAAGGTAGAAATAAGTGTTAATAATGATAAGGGGATCATAGAAGAAATACTTAAAAGATCCTCAGAACTTATAAGACCTTTAGTTTCCAATGTAACTCAGGCCTTTGTAGTATTTGCTGCTAAAAATCCAGATATAAATATGGATTTATTGAATAGGTTTTTAGTATTATGTGAGCATAACAATATAAGAGCAGTGGTATGTCTAAATAAAATAGATCTATGTACAGAAGAAGAGTTAGAAGATTTTAAATTTCTACTTAATAATATAGGATATGAAGTTATTCCTATAAAAGCTAAAGAAGGGTATAATATAGAAAGCTTAAAGGAAAGGCTTAAAGATAATGTAACTGTTTTATGTGGCCCTTCTGGAGCGGGAAAATCAACATTATTAAATAAATTTAGTGGAAGAGAGCTTATGGAAACAGGAGAGGTTAGTAAGAAGCTTGGGAGAGGTAAACATACTACAAGACATAGTGAGCTTATAGATGTAGAGGAAGGGTTTTTAGTTGATACTCCAGGGTTTTCCAATATAGATATTACATTTATAGAAGAAGAAGATTTAATGCATTGCTTCCCAGAGTTTAAAAATTATAATGGGCTATGCAAGTTCTCAACTTGTCTTCATCATAAAGAGCCTAATTGTTCAGTTAAAGATGCTGTAGAAAAAGGAAATATAAGTGATTTTAGATATGATTTTTATTTAAAAACATTAGAAGAGATTCAAAGGGGGAAAAAGAAAAAATGGTAAAATTATCACCGTCAATATTATCCGCAGACTTTTCAAAACTTGGAGAACAGATAGAAAGATTAAATAGAACAGATATAAATATGATTCATATAGATGTTATGGATGGAAGTTTTGTTCCTAACATATCTTTTGGAGCGCCTATAATGAAGTCCATAAGGAGCCTTACAGATAAGACTTTTGATGTTCATTTAATGATTGAAGAACCTTCAAGATACATAAAAGACTTTGTAGATGCAGGGGCAGATATAATAACTATACATTACGAAGCAGATAGACATATAGATAGAACTATAAACTATATTAAGAGCTTTGGAGTAAAGGCTGCAGTTGCTTTAAATCCAGGAACACCAGTTTCTTCTATAAAGAATATATTTAAATCTTTAGATATGGTTTTAATAATGTCGGTAAATCCAGGGTTTGGAGGACAAAAGTACATAAGTTATGCTTCAGATAAGGTAAAGGAAGTAAAGGATCTTTCTATAGAATTAAACCATGAAGTTATGATACAAGTAGATGGAGGAGTGGATGATTCTAATATAAAAAGTGTTGTAAATTCTGGAGCGGATGTTATAGTTGCAGGTTCTGCTGTATTTAAAAATGGAGAGATAGAGGAAAATGTAAAAAAACTTAGAGAGGCACTTTAATTATGAAAATAGTTATAGTAGGTGGAGGGAAAGAACCTTCACCAGATCTTTTAACAAACAATTGCAAAAGTTCTGATCTTATAATTGCAGCAGATAGAGGAGCCCAATATTTATCTGAGAATAATATATATCCTAATATATTATTAGGGGATTTTGACTCTATAGATGAGGAAATTTTAGAAGAAATTAAGAAAAAAAATATTAATATGAAGGTATACCCTAAGGAAAAAGATTTTACTGACAGTGAGCTGGCTTTAAATATAGCATTAGAGTATAACCCAAAGGAAATAGTCCTTTTAGGATGCACAGGTACTAGAATGGATCATGTATTTGGTAATATTGGCCTTCTTAACAAATGCTTAGAGAGAAATATAAAAGGAAAAATTATAGATGATAATAATATAATTTTTCTAGTAAATGAAAGTACCACTTTAAAGGATGAGGGTATGAAATATATCGGATTCCAAGGATTTAGACATAGGGTTAGAGGATTTAATATAAGAGATGCTAAATATGATCTTTATGACCATGATTTGACCTTTGGGGAGTGTATTACTGTATCTAACGAATTCATTAAAGACACTATGGATATTAGCTTTAATGAAGGAGTAGTTATGGTTATATACTCAAAGGATTAATTATATATTTAAGTAGGTATTTTTAAAATAATCTACACTTAGTCACCAAAAAATTACTATATCATATAATAATATGAAAGCAAGTAATTTTTTGGTGATATTTTTGTCTAGAAAATTTTGTCCAAGAACAGTTATTGGTATGGTTATAGGAGCAGTGGGTACAGGTATTTTACTTGCTGTACTTGTTCCTATATGGGGGTGGCTTTTAGTAGCAGGGGCAGCCTTAGTTTATGTAGGGTGGTATGTTGCTGAATGCTTTAGAAGATAATATATAAATACTTAGTGGGAGGATGTTATGAAAATTATTGCAATTAAAGTACCTAAATTTATATCTAGAATAATAAAAATATTTAAAAGAAAGTAGAACAAAAGATCATGAAAAAATGCAAAATAAAAAATGCAATTGTTATTTACAACTGCATTTTTTGTTTTGCATTTTTATATAGCACGTTGAACCTTTCCGGATCTTAAGCATCTTGTACAAACATGAACAGTTTTAGGTGTTCCGTTAACTACTGCCTTAACTTTCTTTATGTTTGGAGCCCACTTTCTCTTTGATTGTCTGTGAGAGTGGCTGTACTGTACTCCAGAAATAACACCCTTGTTGCAAACTTCGCATCTTCTTGACATTATAAAACACCTCCTCTAACCCTACGAAGAATATTCTTCAATCATAACGTAAATTATTCTAACACAAAGTAAAGGTGGTTTGCAAGTGAAATATTAACATATCTTAAAAAATAAATAATTAACTTTTTTAATTTCCTTGAATAAATTGCATAATTAATATAGAATATACTATATGGATTTTTTCAAGGAGGAGAATGAGTATGATAGGTTTTTCCAATGAAAGTGGATATGTAGGATATTCAGAAGAAGTTATAGCTAATATAGTAGGAATTTCTACTATGGAATGCTACGGAGTCGTTGGAATGGCTTCAAAGAATGCCACTGACGGATTTTGGGAGCTTATGAGAGCTGAGAACCTAAGCAAGGGTGTTAAGATAAATAGTAAAAATGATGAGCTTAATATAGAACTTTTTGTTGTAGTTCAATATGGAACAAAAATATCTGTTATAGCAGATAATATAATTCAAAAGGTTAAATATAATGTGGAAAATTATACAGGTTTAAAAGTTAACAGTGTAACAGTGAATGTACAAGGTGTAAGAGTCTAGGAGGTCACAGAATGAAGTATTCAAAAATAAATGGTGAACATTTTTATAACATGGTTATAAATGCTTCAAATAGATTAGAAGATCAGAAAGAGTTTGTAAATTCTTTAAACGTGTTTCCGGTACCAGATGGGGATACAGGAACTAACATGTCCATGACTTTTAGATCTGCGGTAAAAGAAATAGAAAATATGGATGTTTCATCTATTAGCGAAGTGTCTAAAAGACTTGCTAAGGGAGCTCTGATGGGAGCAAGAGGAAATTCAGGGGTAATATTATCTCAGATATTAAGAGGAATATCTAAAGGACTTGAAGGAAAAGAAGAAGCAGATTTTCAAGAGTTCTCAAGTGCATTGTTAGAAGGCAGTAAAGCGGCATATAAGGCTGTTATGAGACCTATAGAGGGTACTATCCTTACTGTGGTGAGAGCAGCAGGAGAAGCAGCTGTAGCTTCTAAGAAGAAGGATATAACAGAGTTAATGGAAGAAGTATGTATAAAGAGTAATGAAATGTTAAACAGGACTCCAGAAATGCTTCCAGTACTTAAAAGTGCAAAAGTAGTAGACTCAGGTGGAATGGGACTTTTAATTATATTAAAGGGAATGCATGAGGCATTAGCTGCTGATATAAAGGCAGTTATCCAGGATGCAGTAGCTTCTAAGGAGAAGGTATCTGCTGCTAATAATTTAGAGATAAATTCAGAGGACATAAAATTTGGTTATTGTACAGAGTTTATAATTTTAGGAAATGCAGATAAAGCAGATGACTTTAAAAACTCAATTGAAGCCCTTGGAGATTCTATGATAGTAGTTGGATATGATGATGTAATAAAGGTTCATATTCATACTAATGATCCAGGAGCAGTTTTAGGAAAAGCAGTTACTTTAGGAGAATTATCTAAGATAAAGATAGATAATATGAGAGAAGAACATAGAAGTCTTGTAATAGACGATAATGAATATGAGGAAATAGAGACTGCTATTTCTAATGAAGCCTCTGAAAGAAAAAAATATGCTTTTGTTTCTGTAGCTATGGGTCAAGGAATAAAGGATATTTTTGAAGATCTTGGTGTTGATCATGTAATTGAGGGTGGTCAAACAATGAACCCAAGTACAGAGGACATAATGAAAGCTATTAGTAGTATAAATGCAGAGAATATATTTATATTGCCAAATAATAAAAACATAATAATGGCTGCAAATCAAGCATCAGATCTTTCGGAAGATAAAAATGTTGTAGTTATACCAACAAAGACAATTCCTCAAGGAATAGTTTGTGTTACAATGTTTAATCCAGAAGCTGAAATTGAAGGTAATATTTTAGCCATGGAAGATGCTATTAGCAGCGTTAAAACAGGATCTATAACCTATGCAGTTAGAGATACAGAAATGGATGGAAATATAATAAAAGAGGGAAATATCCTAGGTCTTGTAGAAGGTAAAATTAAAGAAGTTGGAGAAGATGCCATAGAAACCGCTAATGAGGTTATAAAAGCTATGGTGGATGAAGATAGTTCTTTAATAACACTTTTCTATGGTAGTGATATAGATGAAGAAAAGGCTAAGAGCCTACAAGAGAGTCTTGAAGAGCAATACGAAGACTTAGACATTCAAATGTATAAGGGTGAGCAGCCGTTATATTACTTTATAATTTCTGTTGAATAAATATAAAGAAAGCCTTAGGGCTTTTTTTATTTTAAGGAGATGATTCAGTGAATATTTATAGCTATGTTCATGAGTTAAAGGGAGTTGGACCAAAGGCAGAAGAGGCTTTAAATAAAGCTGGTATATATACAATTCTAGACCTACTTTTATATTTTCCAAGAGATTATGAGAATATAGATTTAAACATAGATTTAGAGGATATAGATGAAAAACAAAAGATTGCTTTAGATTGCACTTTAGTTGAGATTAAAAGAGATATTAGAACTCAGAGTAGAAAGACATTAACAACACTTATATTTAATTATAAAGGAATAAAGGTTAGGGCAGTTTGGTTTAATCAGCCTTATATAAAGATGACTTTTAAAATAGGAGAAACCTATAAGCTTCTTGGAAAGTATAAGAAAAAATCATCAGAACTTGAGATTATAAATCCCTTAAATGCATGT
>NZ_JBFNEO010000015.1:0-24703 GCF_040797585.1 Clostridium sp. | reverse complement strand
CCTTTAAAGGTGTATTATTTATTTTTTAGAAGCGCATTTAAATCTTTGATTTACAACATCCCAGTTTGCTATATTCCACCAAGCATCTACGAAAGCTGCTCTCTTGTTTTGATATTTTAAATAATATGCATGCTCCCAAACATCTAGAATTAGTATAGGTTTAACAGCCCACTGAGTTAAGTCTTGATGCTTCTCAGCTGTTAAGATTACTAATTTTTCAAATAAGCAGTTCCAACATAAAATACACCATCCAGAACCTTCTACCGCTACTGCCGCTGCAGTAAATTCTTTTTTGAAGGTTTCATAACTTCCAAAGTCTTTATTTATTTGGTTTAATATTTCATCCTTAGGATCTACACTATTAGGAGTCATGTTTTCCCAAAATAAAGTATGTAATATGTGTCCAGCTCCATGGAAAGCTAATTCCCTTTCATAGTGTTTAATTAAGGAATAGTCTCCTGTTCTTCTACATTCTTCAATTTTAGTCTCTGCATTATTTAATCCATCTACATAAGCCTTATGATGAAGATCATGGTGAATTTTTAAAGTAGCTTCATCATAATGAGGCTCTAAAGCATTATATGCATAAGGTAAATCTGGTAAAGTATGAGCCATTTATATCACCTCTTAAATTATAATTTAATATGTTTATTATTACTCTTAGATTATAATTTATACATTGATATAAGAATTACCAACATGTACATTAATAGCTCGTTACTTCTTTTATGAATCCAGTACACCTATATTTTGGCATATGAAAACCATAGAAAATATAGTATTAGCAATGATAATTCTATATCTCATATGGTTTTTAATGAAATAATTTTTGTTAAGTTTTAATATAGAAACATAGCTTGTTTATAAGCTATATATTTTAACACATTATGCTAGTTAAGGTGTTTAGTCTTAATTGATAGCTTTAAAAATCATGTTTTAATACAGTAAAGAACTTTTAACTAGCACAACATGTAAATTTACTTAACATTAAATAGGATTACCAAAGTTATTTTTGGCTTTACTTAAGAAATTATTTAATCTAATTCTTAAGGTTACCATCCATTTAGGCTCATTATTCCACTTATCTCTTAGAGAATGAATCACACGGACATAACTATATAAGTCAGCATATCTTCTGAAAATAGGAAATAAATTAATCATATCATCAGGAATATCATATTCTGTGCTATATCCAGAAATAAATTTTTCTAAAAAAGAATCTACATGTTCTTCTTCAATAGTGTCTTTAATAGATTCTATTGCTTGTACTACATCCATTACATACCAGTGATATAATCCATCATCAAAATCTATAGGATGATAGGTATTTGTAACTTCATTATAAAATACATTGTCTGTTTCAAAGTCATAATGAATAAGACCAAAGTTTTCTTTAGTATAAGGGAGGCTTAAGAAATAGTTCTTTAATATATAAAGTTCATTTCTAGCTGAAGTCTCATCTGGAAAATTAGATAAAATATCCTCCATCCACTTTATAGAATCCTTCCAATCATTACGTTTATTTTGAGAAGGGATATATTTACTGCATAGTTTATGGAGTTTACCTAGTGATTTACCGTAGCCAAACATAATATCTTCTGTTAATGATAGTCTAATTAATAATTCACCAGGAACTTCCTTGAAAGCCACAGCATAGTATATTCCCCAAGGTGTATCTACTACTTCGATTTCTTTTCCTGATTTTGACAATAGAGTATCAACAGCAGGATAGCCATTGTTTCTTAAATAACTTAAGAATTCAAGTTCAGCCATTATACTATCTTTAGATTTTTCTTCAGAGGGAGTAAATCTAAGAAAGATATTTTCTCCATTATTTTTAAATATATAAATAGCATTAGATGAAATCCTAAAGAATTTTAAATAGCTAGATTCAGTTTTATCATAATCCCAATTTTCAAGTAGCATTAGGGCAAGATACTTATTATCAAATAAATACTTCAATTTTAACAATACACATAACCTCACTTTATATTTTTTTAGTATATTTACTTTTTCTATTACTATAATAAGAACTTCTATTTTCTTGTAATACTTTTAACTCTTTTAGCTGAGATTTATAGCTTTCAAACCTTTTAATACTTAGCTCTCCTGATTCTATAGCTGCTTTAATTGCGCAACCTGGTTCTTTTTCATGGGCGCAATCTCTATACTTACATTTTTCTATTAGAGAATAAATGTCTTTAAAACTTTCTTCAAGAATATCTTCATCTGCCCATAATTGAAGTTCCCTAAGACCAGGAGTGTCTATTAACATACAACCAGACTGGTGAAGGAAAAGCTGAGGACTTGTTGTTGTATGTTTCCCCTTTTTATTAGAATCACTTACTGAATTTGTTCTCTGCCTTTCATCTCCAAATAGATAGTTAATAATTGAAGACTTTCCAACTCCAGAGGAGCCAAGAAATACAAGGGTTTTACCAAGGCATAAATACTGGCGAAATATATTCATATTAATTTTATCTAGAACACTTATGGCATGAATATCTATATCATGAGCAATGGCTTCTATACTTTTTATATATTGAGGTATATCTTTGCAAAGATCACATTTATTTAGAAGAATTACAGGTAATACTTTGCTGCTACGAACTAGAGTAATATATCTTTCAATTCTTTGCACATTAAAGTTATCATCTGCACCAATTACGATAAAGGCAGTATCTATATTTGACCCTATAATCTGTTCTTCTATATGTCCACCTACCACTATACCATTTCTAACTTTTCTTCCTCCAGAGATTGTAAGCTTACGAGAAAAATAACTTTTCCTTGGCAAAATATCATGTATTATAACTTCTTTATCATTGATAGTTTTAATTACAACCCAATCACCAACAGTGGGGTAATCTTTTTTAACATCTGCATTATGCATAAACCTACCACTTAATTTTCCTTTTAAAATACCATCTTCTGAATATACAACATAGTTTCCTTTATGCTGAGATATAACTCTTCCAGCATAAAAATCTTTTTCTAAATAAGGCCTAAAATTATTTTTAAAGTATATGTCCCAACCTAACTTTTCTAAACTCATAAAATCTCCTTTTCTTTCTAAAGCTTAAAATTCTTTATTTTTAATATATAAAGTTTTTATTTATAAAATTTAAGATTAAGTTTTAAGCTTAGTAAAATAAATATTATTATAAAGCTCAATATGAGTTTTAAGTGAAGTCATATGAAGTTTTAAATAAAAGAATATAAAAATCCCACAGTAAGACTAACCTACTGTGGGACACTTAATATTTGAACACAAAAAATACACGTTAACCTGTACCGTGTACCCTACCATCTACTATTAAGGCTAAAAGGTTAAATCAAGATTGTTCAAAAGGCATGATAAATAAAGGGAATAATAAATCCCTTTTAAAAACCTTTGAACCCATATGCAATTAGTTTAAAATCACCTCATATAACTTTTGCATAAAAAAAATCACTCCTTTCGCCTATAGTTTTATTAAGCTTTTAAATCATATTACCATATATTTTCTAAATATACAATATTATTACAGGGTAAAATTGTTAAATGTATCTTTAATAAGGAGGGTAATAGGATTATATTTTTTCAAGTAGGTAAAAAGTATTAAAGTTTTATCTGATGGCTACTAGCTTGTAACACTTCCATCTCCTTAAAAGGTGTGGCATAACAGTTGCTGCGCCCATAGATTAACACATCTAACCTTCAGATGATGGAAAGAACACCCTCTGAAGGTTAGATGAGTTCTATATAATTACTGAATAAAACACCAAAGTATTAACTCTTAGTGAAGATTTTGGTGTTATTTTATTTATTATAAAAGATTAAATTTCAACAGTCTCTAAGTTGTTTCTTCTATTGTCTAATGGATTAAGATTAATATGATGAATAGTTTCATTATCACCAGGATTCATAATTATTCTATCTAAGTGAATTCTTCCATTCGGAGTATTAGCTACAACACAAAGATTTCCATGGATTTTATGTTCTACCCAACTATACTCATCAGTGATTACTTTATGTAAATCTTCTTTAGATATTAGAGCTTTAGATATAGCCTTACCAGTTTTATTTCTTAAAATTATAGAAATCGTGTTTTCATCTAAAATTTCATAATCATTTTTAGTGTTTCTTTCAACTATTTCTAGGTTGCATTTTCTATTGTCTAAAGTATCTCCATTTATATGTCTAATAGGAGCTTTAGTATTAGTATTTAAAATTACACTTTGTAAATTTTGTTTTAGTGGTTTACCTTTTTTATTAGTTTTAGTTAAACTTATATTCTGAATTATGTAGTTATTAAAGTCTTTATGCCATTCAGCAAACCAAATGCCCATAGCTTTAACTTTTTCTATATCATCAAAGTCTATTTTTACTGTAAGCTCTGAACCATTCTTTTTTAATAATGAAATTAAAGCAATATCTCCTTTAATCTCATACTTGTTTTCTATTTTCTTGTAATTTGTATTTATAAAAAACACCTCTCTCATTCTTTTGGTATGAGAACAAGTATAACAGAGAGGAGACTAAAATGATACTGTTATAGAACTAAGGAGTTTAATGAGTAATGTAAATATTTCAAACAATGTACATTGCTAGCTCATTACTTCTTTTATGAGTTTAGTATATTTATATTTTGATATATAAAAAAATATAGAAAATACAGTATTATTAGCGCTAATAATACTGTATTTTCTATGTTTTTAGTGTACAATTTTTATTAAGTTCTATTACTGAAATATAAACGTTTTAAAAAGACTCCACAAGAACTTCCATAACCCCACCACATACCATTCCTTGAGCTTCTGCCACAACTCCTGTCATATCTACATGCTGGATTAAAAATCCTTTATCTATCATGACTCCTCTTGCATTGGTTAATACTGCAGCTTCACTGCAACCACCACCTATACTTCCTAAGGTTCTGCCATCAAAATAAGCTATCATCTTAGCTCCTGCTTTTCTAGGAACAGAACCTTTAGAGGATAATATAGTTATAAGAGCCTTTGGCATTTCAGACTTCTCAGATATTTCTATGGCAACTTCTTTATCGAAATCAGGAAAGGAGAAGTTTTTACCTAGTTTATTAATTACACCTTTATTTTTAAAACTAATAAGCTCAGATATTATGGATATAGCTATTTCATCTGGAGTAATAGCACCTATATCAAGTCCAATAGGAGAATTAACTAAATCTAATTTTTCCTTAGAAAAACCTTCTTCTAATAGTTCATTCATCATACCACGTACCCTACGCTTTGAGCCTATCATACCAACATAGCTAAGATCGTAATTTAATACATGACGTAAAACTAGTCCATCATGTCTATGACCTCTTGTTACTATAACTACAAAATCAGATTTTCTAAAATCAATTAAATTAAAGGAGTTCTCAAAGCTGTCACAAATAACTTTTTCAGCTTCAGGAAAACGACCGCTATTAGCAAAGGTTGGTCTATCATCTATAAGAGTCACAGAAAATCCAACTCTAGAGCTAAATTCCACTAAAGGTTTAGCTATGTGACCACCACCAAATACAAATAAACGAGGTTTAGGGAAGAAAGGTTCAACTAAAATAGATTTTCTCTCCTCTAAATCAACAGTTTCAACTTTTCCAGTATCTAATGAAGTAAGTGCAGCTTGGTAAACCTTATCATTAAGACCGATAGATTTTTTTTCTAAATCCTCTTTAGTTAAGAGAACTTTATTCTCTATTGAACCATTTCTATCACTATGTAAATCAAGATAAGTTAACATTACACATTGGTTACCCTCATTAACCTTAAGTAATAATTCTTTGTATAAATTCTCAAACATTATATCAACCCTCTAAATACAAAATTTTGAATAATAAATATTCACTATAAAAATATTATATTAAAGTTTTTATATAAATGCTAGGAAGGCGTGGAATAAATCATTGAATACTAAAGTTATGACCTATATATGTTGAAAAGCTGAGGATGCATAACTTATATATTAAGAAATCAGAGGATAATAGATTGAGCATGTATAATTTCAAGGAGGATATGATTTAATTAGAAAAAATAGCTTTTAATGATTATGAAATAGTACTAGAGATTTCAAAGGTATATTATAATATTAATATACATAATTATGCAGTTTAATTTCAGGTTTGATAAAAAATAGTTTAACTATTAAGGAGGATTTTTAATGAAGGGGATAACTTGTGAGTGCAGGGTTTATAATGATATTTTAACTACACATACTCACTCATTTGCACAACTTATACTTCCCTTAAAAGGGGTATTAAATATTGAAACTAAAAATAAAAAATTTGACCTTAATGAAAAAAGCTTATTTTTTCTCCCACCAGATAGTTTACATGGATTTAAGTCACATAAACCTAATGAATTTTTAGTTTTGGATATACCAGAGTATATGATAGATAATAAGATATATAAATTTAATGAGGGTATGGAGTGTAGTATAGATGAAAGATTGGAAGCTGTTAGATTTTTAATATTAAAGGAACTAAGGAATGCTAATAGTGAAGGAATAGTTAAGTTATTTAATTATTTTAGTTCTTTTATGTTTGAAGGAAAGATATCCAGTTCTATTAAATATATAGAAGAGAATTTTAGTAAAGATATTAATTTACATACCCTAGCTAATATTGAACATTATAATACTACTTACTACAGTGAATGGTTCAAAAAGAATATGAATATGACTCCTATTGAATACATACAAAGATTAAGAATCAAAAAAGGTAAGGAGCTTTTAAGCAATACTGATCTAAGCATTATCCGAATCGCTCAAGAGGTAGGATATAATCATCACTCTTCCTTTACCAGAATATTTACCCTACAAGAAAAAATTACTCCATTAGGATATAGAAGGAAAATCCGAGAAGTGGATAAGAATAAAATAGATTTAGGAAAAGAAAATTTTTGATATTAATATAAAATATAAATATAGGTAAGATCATTAAAAGAACTATCTAAATATGAAGTAGATAGTTCTTTATACTTTATAAGCTTAAACAATCTATACTACTTATTTCATGATTTTTATATTAGGAGGTAAATAGCGGAACAAGCTAATTTAATAAAAATAAGAAAATATTAAGATAAAGGAGACATATCAATGATAAGTTTTAAAATTAGAAAGTATGAAAAAAGGGATATAAATTCTATAAAAAATATATGGAACTCAATCGTAGATGATGGAGAAAGCTATATGTATGATGAGGAATTTTCAACTGAGGAAATAGAAAAAATGTTAGAAAATCAAAGTGCTGTTTATTGTGGAGTAAATGATAAGGATGAGGTTATTGGATTCTATATACTACATCCTAATTTTATGGGAAGAGGGGGGCATATAGCTAATGCAACCTATGGGATTCATAAAAATTATCGAGGATTTGGAGTTGGGAGAGAACTTGGGAAACATTCAATAGAGATGGCAAAGAAGCTGAATTTCAAAGCAATACAATTTAATGCGGTAATTTCCACTAATATAGGTGCGGTTTATCTTTGGGAAAGTTTAGAGTTCAAAAGAATTGGTGAGATACCAAAGGCTTTTGTGAAGAATGATGGTAAAGTTGTCTCTTTATATATTTATCATAGATACATATAAAATATTATGGAATTATGTATAGATTTTATTTAGTATTATTAATTTAAATAGGTTATTGAGTTTGAAGTGCAACTAGAGAGTAAGATGATTTTCTTACCTAAAATATAATTCCATATAATAAATAATAAACATATAAAAGATTAGGATAATATAATAAAAGAGTGTAAAACATGATATCCATGTTTTACACTCTTTATTATTTAAGCCTTTGGAGGAAAAATTTTAATTAATGCTTTCATAAGAGCATATATGAGCATTACAACTACGAATATTCCACCCATACCTTGGATCATTAAAGGAATTGTTTCTTGTAAACTATTAAAATTCATAATATATCCCTCCTACTTTACTAGCATAAGTATTAGACCACCGGCTATTACAGAGGCAATTTGACCTGCTACGTTAGCTCCGACGGCAAACATTAGTATAAAGTTTTGATTATCTTCCTTTTGAGCCATCTTTTGAATAACTCTAGCAGACATTGGGAAGGCAGAAATACCGGCAGCACCTACCATAGGATTAATCTTTTCTTTTCTAAATAAGTTTAGTAATTTAGCAAATAATACTCCACCGATAGTATCAAATATAAATGCTATAAGACCCATACCTATTATTAATCCAGTCTTTACATTTAAGAATTTATCCGCTTGCATAGTAGTTGCGATAGTTATACCTAAAAGTATAGTTATTATGTTTACAAGTTCATTTTGTGCAGTATTTGATAGTCTATCAAGAACACCACACTCACGAAGAAGGTTACCAAACATTAAGAATCCTACTAGAGGAACAGCATTTGGAGCAACCATACCAGTTAAGAGAGTTAAAGCTATAGGGAATATTATTCTAGTAGCTTTTGATACACCTTCAGCTTTATAATGCATTCTTATTTTTCTTTCTTCCTTAGTTGTTACAAGCTTTATAGCAAAAGGTTGTATAACAGGAACTAAAGCCATATAAGAATATGCAGCGATGGATATAGGTCCTAATAAATCTTTAGCAAATTTATTGGCAACGTATATAGAGGTTGGACCGTCAGCAGCACCTATTATTCCTATAGAAGCAGCTTCTCTTATAGAGAAACCGAATATTGCAGCTACACATATAGTAAAGAATATTCCAAACTGAGCTGCAGCACCAAATAAAAGCATAAATGGATTTTGAAGAATTGGTCCAAAGTCAATCATAGCTCCTATACCAATAAATATTAGTAAAGGGAATAGTTCTGTAGCTATACCTGCACTAAATAATACGTCAAGTACTCCTTCTACAGGGGTACCTTCTACAATATGAGTTACTGCTCCAGACATTGGTATGTTAGCCATTATAGCTCCAAATCCCATTGGTAAAAGTAGAGCTGGTTCAAAGTCTTTTGCAATTGCTAAGTAGATTAGTAATCCACCTATTCCCCACATTGCTATTTGGCCTAGGGTAATAGAGGTAATACCTTGAATTAATACATCCATGAAATGAATCCTCCTTTGATTTGTATAAAAATTTTTAATAAAAAAGACCATTAGCATAGCTTATATAGGCTATCCTAAAGGTCTCACATTTTCAGAATAAGCCAGATTTTTCAATCGTTTGTTGACATATCCCCATGAAATCATGCTAGTTACTCCCCTTTAATATTAACAAATGAGTAATAATATTACGTTTTTTATAAAAGATTTTTAAAACTGTATCGATTTCAAAATCATTTTATAACACTAACAGAAAAATGTCAAAACCTTTTTATCATGAAATTTATTTTTTAATTTTCAAAATATTATCTAAAGTAAGCGCATATAGAAGTAGGAATTTTTATTAAAAACCTTAAAATCCCTAAATAAAAAAATATTCTTTGTAGAAAATTTTCAATTAATTGGATTTATATAATAACACGTAGAGAAAATGGGAAAAGTAATTTTGAGAAAATGACATAAATTATCATAAAAAGTCGAAAAGAAACCATTGGACAAAGGTATACAAAAATGTTATATTGTATACAAAAGAGTAAGATTGTATGTAAAGCATGAGTATTTTAAAATCATGAGATTGAATTATTAATAGTTAAACTCACTATAAATAGCCAAGCTAAAATAGTGTTTTAAAATATATAAATATTACTTTCAAGGAGGAACTTTAGCATTTTATAAATTTAAAAACAATGAGTTTTAGACAGCTAAAGTGAGTTATTCATTATAAATAGACCTTGGAATTTATCCAAGGGATAAAATTTAATTCTATGGGAGGTTTTTGTTATGATAGCTGTTGCAGGAAGTGACAAGGCTGATGATGTTTTAGTAACAGTAGATTTATCTTATGAGGATAACATTTTAGTAGACTTAAAAAGTAAGAATAAGGCTCTATTCGGAAAACAAATAGAGAATGTGGTTAGAGAAGTAGCAGAAGAGATGAATGTTAAGAATGCTAGCTTTAAACTAGAAGATTTTGGAGCATTAGACTTTGTGATTAGAGCAAGGGTTAAGACTGCCATAAAGAGAGCAAGGGGGGATAAGTAATGAGTAAAAGACTTAGAAGATCAATGTTATTCTGTCCTGCCAGCGATCCTAAGATGTTAGTTAATGCACCTGTATACGCACCAGATTGCATAGTATTCGACCTTGAGGATGCAGTAGCATATTCAGAAAAGGACAGTGCTAGAGATTTACTTTGTGAGGCACTAAAGACTGTGAATTATGGTAACTGCGAAGTTTTTGTAAGAATAAATGCACTATATACTGAGTTTGGAAGAAAAGATGTAGAAGAGCTTGTAAAAGCTGGGGTTAAGAACATAAGACTTCCTATGACTGAAACTAAGGAAAATATAATAGAGTTAGATGAATTATTAACTTCTCTTGAAAAAGAACATGGAAGAGAAGAAAGATCTATAAAGATACAAGCAGCTATAGAAACTCCAAAGGGAGTATTAAATGCTCTTGAAATAGCACAAGCTAGTGATAGAGTAGTTGCTATATCAATTGGAGCAGAAGATTTCACAAGAACTTTAGGAGTAGATAGAACTAAGAGTGCTCTAGAGCTTCAATGGGCGAGAGGATATATAGTACTAGCTGCTAATGTAGCAGGAGTAGATTCAATAGATACAGTATTCGCTGATGTTAGTGATATGGAAGGTTTTGAGAAAGAGGTAAGAGATGCTAAAACTCTAGGTTTCTCAGGAAAGTCTTGCATACATCCAGCACAGGTAAAATTAGCTCATAATGTGTTTACACCTACTAAAGAAGAAATAGAAAAATCTCTTGAAATAATAGAAGCAGCAAAAGAAGCAGATGAAAAAGGAATTGGAGTTATAACCGTAAGAGGAAAGATGGTAGATATTCCAGTTATTCAAAAGGCAGAGAGAGTAATAAGCCTAGCAAAAGGTGCAGGAGTTATTTAAGAGGAGGGATTTTAATGGAATATGTGGTTAATGCCTTAGGAAAAAAGTTACCTAAGTTTATAGAAGGATATGGAGAAGTTAAACCTTACATGGGAGACTTCAAGGAAGAAGTAAATCCAACAGGTAGGGTACATGGACCTTTAAAAAGCTTTTCTGTAAAATCACAGAATAAGTTATCAGAAAGTATAAGAGAAGCTATAGAAAAAGTAGGATTAAAGGATGAAATGACAGTTTCCTTTCATCATCACCTAAGAGGTGGAGATTATGTTCTAAATATGGTAATGGATGAGATAGCAGCCCTTGGAATAAAAGATATAAAAGTTTTTGCATCTTCTTTAACAGGAGCTCATGAACCATTACTTGAGCATGTAAAGTCAGGTGTGGTTACAGGTATATGCACAAGTGGTCTTAGAGGAGCTCTTGGAAAAGAAACTTCAATAAATAATATATTAGGAAAACCAATAGTTTTTAGAAGCCATGGAGGACGTGCAAGAGCAATAGAATCAGGAGATGAGAAAATAGATGTAGCATTTATAGCAGCTCCAGCTTGTGATAATCAAGGAAACATGAATGGTAAAGAAGGAAAGTCATCCTTTGGAGCTATGGGATATGCTATGGTAGATGCACAGTATGCTGATAAAGTAGTAGCTATAACTGATAATCTAGTGGACTATCCTCTATATCCTGCAAGCATAAATCAGACATTAGTAGATTATGTAGTTGTTGTAGATGAGATAGGTGATCCATCTAAGATATCTACTGGTGCTACAAGAATAACTAAAAGCCCAACAGAACTTTTAATTGCAGAATATGCAGCTGAGGTTTTAAAAGCATCAGGACTTGTAAAGGAAGGATTTTCATTCCAAGCAGGTAGTGGAGGAGCATCTTTAGCAGTAGCAAGATTTTTAAGAGAATATATGTTAGAGAATAATATAGTAGGATCTTTTGCTTCTGGTGGAATAACTTCAACTCTTGTAGACTTCCTAGAAGAAGGATTATTTAAGACTTTACTTGATACTCAAACATTTGATGCAGCGGCAGCAAGTTCTATGAAGAGAAATCCAAATCACATAGAAATGAGTGCATCTATGTATGCAAACCCACATAACAAGGGATGTGTTGCTCATCAACTAGATATAATGATGTTATCAGCTACAGAAATTGATGTTAACTTCAATGTAAATGTTCTCACAGGATCTACAGGACTTATTATGGGGGCAATAGGAGGTCATCCTGATACTGCAGCGGGATCAAAGTTAACAGTAGCAGTGGCACCACTTTTAAGAAAGAGAATACCTATAATAGTTGATAATGTTACAACTGTAATAACTCCAGGAGATAACATTGATGTTGTAGTAACTGAAAGAGGAGTAGCAGTAAATCCAAAGAGAACAGATCTTCTAGAAAAGTTAAAGGAAACAAACTTACCGTTAATGGAAATAGAAGAATTAAAGAATTTAGCAGAAAGCTTCACAGGAAAGCCAGAGAAAATAGAGTTTAGTGATGAGATTGTTGGTGTAGTTGAATACAGAGATGGAACAGTAATAGATGTGGTTCACAAAGTAAAATAATATAAATATTAGTAGTTTTAAATATATAAGCAAAATGTTTTTAAAGGAGAAACTTATATGACAAATTTAAAAATAACGGAAACTTCTTTAAGAGACGGACATCAATCCCTTATAGCAACTAGATTAACAACAGAAGAGATATTACCAATATTAGAAACTATGGACCAAGTTGGATATTACTCTATGGAAGTATGGGGAGGGGCAACCTTCGATGCGTGTCTTAGATACTTAAATGAAGACCCATGGGAAAGATTAAGAGAAATAAGAAAAAGAGTAAAAAATACAAAGCTTCAAATGCTTTTAAGAGGACAAAACCTTTTAGGATATAAGCATTACTCAGATGATGTAGTTGATTTATTTGTAAAGAAATCAATAGAGAATGGTATAGATATCATAAGAGTTTTTGATGCTTTAAATGACTTAAGAAATCTTGAGACATCTATAAAGAGTATAAATAAGTACAATGGTCATTGCCAAGGAGCTATATCTTATACAACTTCTGAAGTTCACACTGTTGAGTACTATGTAGGTATTGCTAAGGAAATGAAGAACTTAGGAGTACATTCTATATGTATAAAAGACATGGCAGGAATACTAATGCCAGAGGATGCAAAAGTTCTTATAAAAAGACTAAAGAAAGAGGTTGATCTACCTTTAGAGATACATACTCACTGTACTAGCGGAATTGCAGAAATCCTTTATACAGTTGCGGTAGAGGCAGGGGTGGATATAATCGATACTGCTATATCACCTTTCTCAGGAGGTACATCTCAACCTGCTACTGAAGTTATGGCAATGCTACTTAAGGATAGTAAAAGAGATCCTAAGTTAGATATAGAAAAGCTAAAGGAAATAGCAAATTACTTTAAGCCTATAAAAGAGAAGTATAGAAAGAATGGAATATTGAAACCACAGGTTATGGATACAGAGCCTATGACAATACAATATCAAGTTCCAGGTGGAATGCTATCTAACCTTTTATCACAACTTGAGGCTGCTGGTGCAGCTGATAAGTATGAGGAAGTTTTAAGAGAAGTTCCAAAAGTAAGAGCAGACTTAGGATTCCCTCCATTAGTTACACCTTTAAGTCAGATGGTTGGAACTCAAGCAGTTATGAATACTATTGCTGGACAAAGATATAAAATGGTACCTAAAGAAATAAAAGATTATGTTAAAGGACTTTATGGAAAGAGTCCGGCACCTATTAGTGATGAAATAAGAAAATTAATAATAGGAGAAAGTGATGTTATAACTCATAGACCAGCAGATGATTTAGAGCCATCCTTTCATATATATAAAAATGAAATAGGCGATTTAGCTAAGAGTGATGAAGATGTTCTATCCTATGCTTTATTCCCACAGGTTGCAAAACCTTTCTTTGATAAGAGGGAGAATGGAGATAAGGAAGAAGTTAAAGACACTGTAGAAGTAGCCTACATAACTGGACTTATTTAAGGTGGTGATAGAATGGATGCAAGTAACACAATAGAATATATAAAGATAGGTTTAATGGTAGTTTTAGTTATACTAGGATTTAGTATTCTAAATGCAATTAAATCAATGATAGAAACGTTAAAAGATACAAAAGTGGCAAATAATGAAGAAAAAATTAGTGGACAAGCTACAACTAATACTTATAATAACAATAATGTAACTCCGAGTAATATAGCATATTCAGAGGAAAGAGTTACAGAGGCAGATTTAGCAGATGAAGATAAGTTAGTTGCAATACTTGCTGCTATGATGGATGCTAGTGAAGGAAGTAAGGAATCAACAATAAAAGTAAAGAGCATAAGACAAATAGGATAATAGATTATAAGGGAGATGGTTTCAATGAAAATATATAAGATAAAGTTAAACAATAAGGTTTATGAGGTTGAAGTTGAAGTAACAAATAGTGATAGAGCAATAGAGGTTCCAGTACAAGCAGCACCAGTAGCGGCACCAGCACCGGCGGCTCCTGCTCCAGCACCTGCAAATGAAGCGCCAAAGGCAGCAGCACCTCAAAATGTTAGTGGAGGACATAAGGTAGAAGTACCAATGCCAGGAGCTATGTTAGATGTTAAGGTACAAGTTGGACAAACTATTAATAAGGGAGACGTAGTTGCTGTATTAGAAGCGATGAAGATGGAAAATGAAATAGTTGCTCCAGTTAGTGGAGAAATAGCTGCTGTAGGAGTTGCTAAGGGAGATACAGTAAATATAGGAGATCTAATAGCAGTTATAAAATAAAAACATATGTTATACAAAGTCTAAATTAACACAAAAGTTTATATAAGACCCCTTCAGTTTTAAAATTATAGATAAGCACTACTTTATTTAAGTAGTGCTTATTAAATAAAAATAATAAATCAATGGAGTATAAATATATGAGAGATATGAAATTAAAGAATAAAATGATTTTAGTTGTATCATCCATTGTTATAATTTCTTTAATATCAATATCTATTATTGGATATATGTTTTCTAGAGATAATATACTTGATTTAAGCTATAGAGAGTTATTAAAGGTTTCTGAAAAAGAGCAAAGTGGAATAGAAAACTTCTTTAATAGAACTATAGAGGAAATAGAGGCATTAACATTAATAGATACCTTTAAAGGAAATGACATGGATAAAATAATATATGAGTTAGATAAATCGTATAACTTTTACAAAGAAACATTTTCTAATATATCTTTTGCAAATATAGAAGGGACTCGATGGAATTATAAAGGGGAAAAAGACAGTATAGCAGATAGAGAATATTTTAAAAATGCTATTTCAACTAAAAAGACAGTAATATCTGATGTCATGACTTCAAGAACAACAGGAGAATTATCCTTAATAATTGCAACACCTGTTCTAGATGATAAAACTAATCCTATTGGAGTAATCTATGGAACTCTTAAGCTAGATACTATTCAAAATGAAGTTAAAAAGTTTAAACATAGAGAAAGTGGATTTGCTTTTGTGTTTGATAAGAATGGTGTTGTAATATCTGATGGAAAAAATGAGGAGCTCATAGGTAAATCCATAGAAAAAGATCTTAGTGAAGATGAGAGATTAAAATATATTTGGAATAATAGAGAAAATAATATTAATAAGAAGATTTATAATTATGATGAGAGTAAAAATAAAGAGGTAGCCACATTATCTGAGATAAATATACTTGATAATAATGCCTTATATTTTGGGTTATCTATGGATGAAGCAGAGATCTTAAAAGATTTAGATAAGCTTAAGGAAAGTTTTATAATAATTTCTACTATCTTCGTAGTTATATCAATAATAATTTCTATTCTCTACACTAAAACTATTGTGAGACCTATACATAAGCTAAAGAAGATTACAAATAACATAGCTAATAAAGATTTAAGAGAATTAGATATTAAAATAGAATCAAGGGATGAGTTTGGTGAGCTATTCTCTAATATATTAACTATGAGGGAAAGTTTAAGAGAGGTTATAAAGACTATAGGGTTAGAGTCAGAACAGTTATCTTCATCTTCAGAACAATTATCATCATCTACAGAGGAGTTATATAGTATTTCCGAGGAAACCTCTCAATCTGTAAGATCAGTAAGAGATAAGGTGAAAGATGAAATTGATTTTATGAGACAAGCTTCCTCTAATATAAGGGATAGCATTAGAAATATTGAGCATGTAGAAAATGAAGCTATAAATATGGAAAATAAATTAAATATAGCTACTGAAGTGGCTGAAAAGGGAGAAGATATTTCTAAAGATGCTGTTAGTAAGATAGAAGATGTTCTTAATGAGGCAAGAGTAATTCAAGGTTTTATAAGTAGGCTAGAAGATAGAGTAAAGCATATAGAAGAGTTAACAAACAGTATAAATTCAATAGCAACGCAAACAAACTTACTTTCATTAAATGCCTCCATAGAGGCAGCCAGAGCAGGGGAAGCGGGAAGAGGTTTTCAAGTGGTAGCTCAGTCTATAAAACAATTATCAGAACAAACTCAAGTATTCACTGAAAATATAGGTGGATTGATTAAAGAAACAGTAAGTGATACATACATAACTGTTAAAGAAGTGGATATATTTTTAAGTAAAATAGATATTGGAGTAAAATCAGTTAAAGATGCAGAAGAGGCCTTTAAAAATATATCTTATAGCAATAATGATATAGTATCAATAATATCTAATATATGTGATAGCATAAAGTCAGTCAGTGAAAGTAGTAAGAATATTGGATCATCTATAAAGGGAGTTGAAAAAGCATCATTAAATACAGTAGATGATATAGAATTCATATCGAGTGCAGTTATTGATCAAGGAACGGCAATAGGTGAAATAACTTCAGCTACGGAAGGATTAACAGGGCTAACAGAAAACCTAAATAGCCTAATGCAAAAATTTAAAATATAAGAGGATAATAACTGTTTGCAATGAAGGATCGACCATAAGGAGAGAAAAAATTTGAATAATCTATTTAATAAAGTTAATGCTAATGATATAAGACCAATTAGACAAATTGTACTAGAAAATTTAAGAGTTTCTATTCTTTCAGGAAAACTAAAGGCTGGAGATAGACTAATTGAAACAGCAGTGGCGGAAGCTATGGGTGTTAGTAGAACTCCAGTTAGAGAAGCTTTGAGACAATTAGAATTAGAAGGACTAGCAGATAATATGCCAAGAAAAGGAACTATTGTAAGAGGAATGCCTAAGGAAGAAGCCTTAGATATATATGATTTAAGAGCCATTATGGAAGGTTTAGCTACTAAACTATGCTGTATTAATATAAGTAGAAAAGAGATATCAGAACTTAGAGACATAATTGAAGATATGGAGAAAGCTCTTATAAATAAAGATACAGATAGATTTATATCCATTCATAGTAGATGGAATGAGGTAATAATAAATGCATCTAGGAATAAATATTTAATAAAAAGCATTCAGCAGATATACGAATATTTATTAATGCTACGTACAGTATCCTTATATAGTGATGAAAGCAAGACAGTAGCTTTAAAGGAACATAAGGAGATTCTAGAGGCAATTGAAGTTGGAGATGAGGAGTTAAGTGAAGCATTAGCTAGAAGACATGTGGAAAATGCTAAAAAAAGATTCATTAACGGATAGAAAATAATTACCTATTATATATAGAAAATTTTCCATAATAATTCATAGTTAAAATTAAAAAAATATAAGCTTAGAGTTATGTAGTTTGTACGGAGTATATATGATATAATATGATTGAATTTTTAGTATAATGTATGCACCACTGTCTAATGGAATTATTATTAATATTAAAGTTATTTTATGGGGGAGACATGGATAAGATAAAAATTCTTGTTGTAGAGGATGATGAATCTATAAGAAAGCTTGTATGCAAAATTCTTATAGGAGAAGGCATGATTGTTTACCAGGCTGAAAACGGTAAACAAGCTATTGACATGATAAATAAGTATAGGTTTGATTTAGTTATTTTAGATATTTTAATGGATCATATATCAGGGTATGATGTGGCTAAATATATTAGGCAGTATGACCTTGTGTTACCTATTATATTCCTTAGCGGTAAAAAAGAAGATAAGGATATTATAGAAGGATTAAGTATAGGTGCTGACAGTTATATAACAAAGCCTTTTAGTGTTTCTGTCCTTTGTGCCCAGGTAAAATCACAGATTAAAAGACGAAAAGAAATTTTAAACGATGACATTAGAACTAATATTATAGTTAATGGGCCATTCAAATTTGACCTTAATAGCTATAAATTTTATAAAAATGATATAGAAATAAGGCTATATTCAAAAGAAGCAAAGCTTATGAAATTTTTTATGGAACATCCAAACCAAGTGTTTTCAAAAGAGGAATTATATCAGAATGTATGGCAGGGTAGTATACCTGATGACAACACTGTAATGGTTTATATAAGGTATATTAGAAATAAAATAGAGGAAGTTCCAAATAAGCCCCAGTATATTAAAACCGTTTGGGGAATAGGCTATGAATTTTCTATTTAGGTTAATATTGAGTTGTTTAACAATAAAGCAATGTTTACATAATATATGTGAGCATTGTTTTTTGTTAAAACTAGAGGTAAAAGGTTTACATAAGGTGTTGAAATATTAAATATAGATTTAGGAGAGTTTAAACTTGATTAATAAATTCTTAAATAGATTAGTAAATACAGCAATCCTAGGAAAGAGAAAAGTAAGAATAGGAATATATGCTATATTAGCAATAGTCCTTTGTATAACTACATATTTTACTTATGATGAACACAGGATGACTATTGTAAGTCAGCAACAAGAGCATATGTTAGAAATTTCAGAAGCCATATCACAAAGTATACAACTTTATATTAACGGAATTCAAGATAGCCTTAAAGTGATTACTTTAGATAATGATTTTATTAAAGGAGACAAGGCTAATAATATTGAAAGACTTAAATCCTATTACGAATCTGAGTCAAAGTTTATAGAAGCAGTTTATCTATTAAGTGAGAATGGGGAGATTTTAGAACAATATCCAAGGGGGATAGAATCTATAAATACTAAGCTTAAAGATGAAATAGGTAAGGTGATAAATAAAAAAAAGAGTTATATAGGAGAAGTATATTTAGATAAAAGTAAAAATCAATTTTTAATAAATATATATGATCCAATACTTCATGGAGATCAGGTTAAGGGAGTAGCTGCCATATCTATGAGTCTTGATAGGATTTATGATACATTGATTGATCCTGTAAAGATAGGTAAAAAAGGATATGCAATGGTAAAGGACCAAGAGGGTACTATAATAATGCATCCTGTAAAGGAGCAAGTAGGCATGGATGTTATTGAATCAAGGAAGGAAGTATACCCAGAACTAGAGTTTGAGGAACTTGAAGATCTTATAAGTAATCAACTTACAGGAAATAAAGGAACTGCTGTTTATCACTCTTATTGGTGGGGAGACAACGTTTTAAAAAGAGTGAAAAAGCTAAATGCCTATGCACCAGTTAAATTAGGTGAATATTTTTGGGTTGTTGCATTAACCATGTCTTATGATGAAATTCAAGGACCTATAAACAGATTTCTAATTAAAATTATTATAATAGCAACTTTAATAGCCGTTATAATATATATATTTACATCTAAGATATTTAGATTGAAAAGAAATAAGGACAAGCTAGAAAAAGAGACAAAATATCTAAAAGTCTTAAATGAGACTTCTGAAAATTTAAGAAAAAAAGAGGCTGAACTATATCATTCTCATAAATTAAAGATGATTGGAACTTTAGCAGGAGGAATAGCCCATGATATAAATAATTTATTGACTCCAATATTAGGATACTCTGAGCTATTATTAATTAGGATAGATGAGAATAATGAATATTATGATGAGATTGAGGAGATATTTAAGGCATCTCAAAAAGGTAAGGATTTAATACAACAGATATTAGCCTTTAGTAGACATGAGAATGGAATAGTAAAAATAGAGAGAATTAATATTAATAATGTAGTGGATGAGGCAGTTAAACTTTTAAAGGCAATTTTACCTAAAGATATTTTTATCAAAAAGATTATAAAGGATAATTGTATATATATAAATGGAAACTTTACTCAGATGCATCAAATTATATTTAATCTTTGTATAAATGCGTATCAGGCTATGGGAGAGAGTAAAGGGGAAATAAAAATTAATGTAGATACAATTTCAGGATCGGAAATCAAAGACTTTTGTAAGTCAGTTCATAAGGAAAGAGATTATGTAGAGATTACCATTGAGGATACAGGATGCGGAATGGATGAAGAAACAAAAAATAGAATATTCGATCCTTTCTTTACAACAAAGACTATAGGAGAAGGAACAGGACTGGGGCTTTTTGTGGTGCAGAATATCATAGACAAATATCAAGGAGCTATAACAGTGGAAAGTCAAGTAGGGGTAGGAACTTCTTTTATAGTATACTTACCTCTTATTAGTGAATCAGAAGAGATAACATATAGCGATATTCCTAAAAAACAAGTACAAGATAACAAAAGGATATTAGTAGTAGATGACAATGAAAGGATAACTAAGGTACTAAAAAAGGCATTAGAACATCTTGGATATAAGGTTATAAGCGAAACTAATAGTATAAAAGCCTTAGAAAAGTTTAAATCAAATCATAATAAAATTGATTTAGTTATAACTGATTATATAATGCCAAATATGAAAGGTGATAAATTTGCTATAAAAGTCAAAGAAATAGAAAATAATGTAGGGGTTATACTGATGACTGGGTATATGGATGAGGAGAGTTCTCACATAGATACTGATCAGTATATTGATGGGCGTATATCAAAACCTATAGAACTTTCTGAGCTTTCTGAGACGATAGAAAAAGTTTTAAGGATTATTAATAGTTAGTAAAAATAAGAATATAGAACTCTAAAAACCACGAAAATTCTATTAGAATTTTCGTGGTTTTTTAAGGTTTATATAAGAAAAGTTAATTAAATTTATATAATTCAAATTTAATTAGTTAAGTTACCAAAAATAAAAATTCAAAATTCATATTGGAAACTTATTTTTAAGAATATTTTAAGATTTCTTTAAACA
The DNA here is from genome assembly GCF_040797585.1 of Clostridium sp. Lineage (GTDB taxonomy): Bacteria > Bacillota > Clostridia > Clostridiales > Clostridiaceae > Clostridium_Z. The sequence goes on along the minus strand of NZ_JBFNEO010000015.1, from coordinate 3,622 downwards.
TATTTTAAGAATGATAATTTTTATATTGCTTTTTTGATAAATCGTTAACGAAAACCTTGAACAAGTTAATAAATTATCATATAATCATAGTAAGCCAACAGAAATTTTTAAATATCATACATAAATTTATAAAGGAGTGTTTTCTATGTTAGCTATATTAGGATATGGAATGGTAATCACTTTTATGGTATTAATCATGAGCAAACGAATGACAGCGTTTACAGCTCTTGTATTAACTCCTATTGTATTCGGACTTATTGGAGGATTTGGACTTGATTTAGGAAAATTTGCACTTACAGGGGTTAAAAGTCTTGCCCCAACAGCAGTTATGCTATTATTTGCAATCCTTTACTTTGGATTGATGATAAATGTCGGATTATTTGACCCTCTTGTTAACTGGATTGTAAAGGTTGTCAAGGGTGACCCACTAAAGGTTATCGTTGGAACAGCTATAATGTCAGCAGTTGTATCTTTAGATGGAGATGGATCAACTACTATAATGATAGTTGTATCTGCTATGCTTCCTCTTTATAAGAGACTTAAAATTAATCCTCTTATATTAGCATCTATATTAATAATGCAGAACTCTATAATGAATATAATTCCTTGGGGTGGTCCAACCGCTCGTGTAATGTCTGTATTAAATCTTGATGTTAAAGAAATCATGGCACCATTTATTCCAGCTATGATCCTTGCAGTTCTATATGTTATAGGGGTAGCTTATTATATTGGAAAACGTGAGCGTAAGAAATTAGGAATCACTCATCTTGATCAGAAGACAATGGATGAGATGGCTAGTACAGTAAGTGAAGAAGAATTAGCGCTTAAGAGACCAAAGCTTTTATGGGTTAACTTTATAATGACTATTTTAGTTATGGTAGCTTTAATTAAAGAAGTAGCACCATCTTCTATAATATTCTTAGTAGCAGCTGCATTAGCACTTTTAATTAACTATCCATCTATAAAGACTCAAAGAGACTTAATAGATATGCATGCAGGTAATGCTCTTCAAGTTGTAGTTATGGTACTTGCTGCTGGAGTATTCATGGGAATATTAACAGAGTCAGGTATGGCTGATGCTATAGCAGAAAACCTTATTTCTATAATACCAGAATCCATGGGATCACATTTCCCACTAATTACAGCTATTATTAGTATACCAGGAACCTTCTTCTTATCTAATGATGCGTTCTATTTTGGAATACTTCCTGTTCTTGCAGAAACTGGGGCAGTATATGGATTCAGTAGCTTACAAATAGGGGTAGCATCATTAATGGGACAAGCATTCCACTTATTAAGCCCACTAGTAGGTTCTATATATCTACTTCTACAATTAACAGATGTAGATATGGGAGAGTGGCAAAGATATGTTGCTAAATGGGCTATAGGTATATTTGCAATATTTGTAGCTACAGCGGTAGTAATAGGATTCATGCCACTATAAAAATATTTAGTAAATAGGTAAGTATTATATAAATAGAAATAGTATCAAGATTAGAATCTCTATCTTGGTACTATTTTTGATTATAAATTTATGAGGAGTTAAATGCTTAATTAAAAACTGTAAAGTTTCTCAAGTATAAAAGCTATATTTAGGTCTTTCAATAATTTATATTTTCATTCAATACATCATATTAGTTAGCATTATTAATAGAAGAATTTAGTCATAGTTAAATAAAGTTTTTTTATAAAGGAGTAATTATGGAAGCAAAAGTAATAAAAGATAGTAGTAATATAATAGATAGAAGAAGAGAAGAAATTCTTAATGTTGCTTTAAGGGAATTTTCAAGAAAAGGGTATAGTGGCACTAGAGTATCTGACATAGCTAAAAAGAGTAGAATAAGTCAAGGGCTAGTGTATCATTATTATAATTCTAAAGAGGACTTATATTTAGCTGTAAGTAATAGAGTTGTAGAAGTATGTGAGGAATTAACTTATATAATAAGTACTTCTAAGATTAGAGGCTGGCAAGGGCTATTGGCATTAACAGAAGAGGTAATTGATTGGATTATAAATAATGACCATAGATTATTCATTTTATGTTTTTTACATCAAATATCCATATTAGAAAGTAAGCCTTGTGATAAGTATACTTTAAGAAAAGAAAATGAAATACTTATAGTTATTAAAAGACTTATTTGTGAAGGACAGAAAGAGGGAAAGATTATAATGGGAAAGGATGACTTACTTGGACGTATGTATTGGTCAGTAATTCAATGCATTATAATAAATAAAGTAATGGGCAATGATAAGGAATATGGTGTAGAGGATCTAAATCCCCTTATGTTATTAAGAGGCTTAAGAAATTAAATAAATTTATATGCTGTTTAGTATGTATATTTATATAAAAAGTATATAAAATACAAAATCATAACTTATATCTATATATAAATTATAATAGTAGAGAATATAAGAACATATATGTGAAGTTTATAATACTATATTATTGTATAAATAATATAGGAGATAATTATGAGTTACACAACTAACAGGCAGCCCCAAGGTCTTTCTAAGTCCATAGAAAGCTTACTAAGAGAAGGTATGGTAGCAGAATTAGTGGCTATAAATGATTATGATCATTTTATAGGAGTTACAGAAAACAAGGATGTCAGAGAACTATTTCATCATATAATGGAAGATGAGAAAAGACATTATGGTATGTTTTTAGAGGCCTTAAGAAGAATTGATGAGGAAGAGGAAGAATTACAACAAGAGGCCAAAGAACATGTGGTAATAAAGAGTAAACTAAAACACAAGACAGATAATAAGAAAAAAGCTAGTAATTATGACATATTAGTCTTTATAAGAGAAGCCATAAAAGCAGAACTAGAAGCTATAATACTTTATGATAGCTTAACAGAGATTATAGAAGATCAGTGTATAAATAAAATTATAAAAGACATAACTAAGGACGAAAAGGAACATGTAGAAGAGCTTACAAGGGCTTTAATGATTTTAGATGAGGATACTTATGGACCTATAGAATAACATATTGTTAGAAAACAAAGTGATTAAATAACTTAGTTATTTAATAATGCTTTTAAATTTTTAGGTTTAACGCTAGGGAAATACTGGTGTTAAGCCTTTTTTATTTAAGACTGTATGGGGTTAAATAAGTAATGTATTATATATGACTTTAAATATTAATGATAAAACAATAAAAAAGAAATTATATATTATAGAGATATAATTACTACGACTGATAATTTTACTAAATACAATTTATATATAATTTCTTTATAAAAGATAAACAAATAAATCTAAGATATAACTTTAGTTAAAGTTTCAGTTCTAAACTCAACAGGTGTTTTATTAGTTAATTTCTTAAATATAGAACTAAAATAATTTTGATTATTAAATCCAACAGAGAGAGCAATATCTAATATAGATAGATCATCTTTTGATAACAACTCTTTACTCTTCTCTATTCTAATTTCATTCATAAGTCTAGAAAAGGTTTTTCCAGTTTCTTTTTTAAGTATTGTACAAAAATAACATTTATTTATGTTTAGATATTTAGAAATATCATCTAGTGTTATATCATCACTATATCTAGCATCTATAAAAGCAATAGCTTTTTTTACATATAAGCCATAAGGAGGTTTATCCATAAGTCTTATTT
>NZ_JBFNEO010000014.1:0-24949 GCF_040797585.1 Clostridium sp. | reverse complement strand
GTATATATTTTAACCTATATTAAGTACATAATTCAAATTATAAACCTGAAAGTATGATTATACAGAAAATTTTGTATAAAGAATAATTTTTATTGTATGTGTAGTAAACTTGGAGTATTATTAAGATGAATTTACATTACAACTTGGAGTGATTAATTATGAATAAAACAAAGAAAGCTATATTTCAGTCCGCAGTAAAAGTTTTTTCAAACTCTGGATATAGTGGAGCTACTATGGATGATATAGCATTAGCGGCAGGGGTTGCTAAGGGTACCTTATACTATCATTTTAAAAGCAAAGAAGAAATCTTTAATTATATAATGAGTGAGGGAATGGATCTTATAAAAGATGAGGTGAAAAGTGCAGCAGATGCTGAGGAAAATGTTTTATTAAAAATGAGAACTATGGTTAGGATTCAATTAAAGCTTGTTTATGAAAATAAGGACTTCTTTAAAGTGATTATGAGTCAAGTATGGGGGCAAGAACTTAGGCAATTAGAACTTAGAAAACTTCTTCAAGGATACCTAGAAATAATAGAGGGATATCTTGAAGAAGCCATGGAGCATGGGGTTATAAAAAAGGGAGATAGTAAATTCATGGCATATACTTTCTTCGGAACCTTATGTTCAGCAGCTATTTATGAGTTAATAAATTCAAAGGATACAGATATTGATGGACTTATAGATAGCTTAATGGAATATGTTTTAAAAGGAATACAGAATTAACTTGTAAAGTTTAGGTTTTAACCTAAACTTTATTTTTTTGTTGACACCAAATTGAAAAAGAGGTATATATATAATATAAACTGACTGGTCAGTACAAAAGATAAAATCAGTAAAAACAATTAAATATAGAAAAGGGGGATGGATTATGAACTTTTTAAAAATTGCAAAGCAAGATATAAGTAGTACATTTAAAAATAGATTTATTAGAATATCAGTAATAGCAATTATAATAGTACCACTACTGTATAGTCTTCTTTATCTTGCAGCATTCTGGGACCCGTATAATAAACTAAATGATCTTCCAGTTGCAGTTGTAAATATGGACAAAGGTGCCATAAAGGATGATGAAGATTTTAATGCTGGAAAGGATGTAGTTGATAAACTTAAGGAGAATTCAGTTATTGGATGGAAGTTTGTATCCTATGAAGAAGCACAAAAGGGTGTTGAAGGAGATAAGTATTATGCAGCATTTGTAATACCAGAAAACTTTTCAGAAGAGGTTATGAGTGCTAAAGATGGGGCTCCTAAGGAGCCTAAAATATTCTATACAGCTAATGAGAAGAGAAACTTTTTAGCAGCACAAATCAATGGAAAGGTTCTTGTAGAATTAAAGGGAGAAATAAGTAAGAATATAACAAAGCAGTATACAGAAGTAGCATTTGATAAAATGTATGAACTTAAAGATGGAATGGAAAAGGCAGCAGATGGAAGCAAGGAGCTTTCAGAGGGGCTTGATACATTAAATAGCAAGGTTCCAGAGTTAAGTGATGGAGTAGAAAAGCTATATGATGGTTCAGGACAATTAAAAGATGGACTTGGAGAATTAAATTCTAAGATTCCTACATTATCAGGGGGAGTTAATCAGTTACAAGATGGAAGTAAAACCTTGTCTACTTCTTTGGATCAATATAGAAATTCAGCTATTAATCCCGTTGCCACTGGAATTAAAGATTTAAACAATGGACTAAAAGGCTCAGTATTACCTGGTGCAAAGAAGCTAGAAGAGGGATCTTATAATTTAGCAAAGGGATTAGGACAAGCTATTCAATCATCTAAACCTTTAAGTGATGGGGCAGAAAGCTTAAGTAATAATTTATCTAAGCTACAAGATGGAGCTAGTAAGCTAAAGGATGGAGAGAAGAGTCTAGAAGCTGGTATTGGAAGCTTAAAGGAAGGATCTAATCAGGTTGCTAATGGAGTAGATGCATTAATTGATGAATCTACAAAAGCTCAAGGAAAACTTCAGAGTTCAGTTGAAAATAATTTAAAGAAGTATTTAGCTTCAAATCCAGAGGCTATGAAAGATCCTAATATGCAAATGTTTTTAAAAGATTTAGAGGAAATAAAACAAGAATCTAAGGCAAGTTTACCTCAGGTAGCTTCGTTAAAGAAGGGAGCTCATGATTTAAATAATGGAATAAGTAGCTTTGGACAGGGCATTGAAGGATTTATAAAAGGATCAGAAGAGTTTTCTAAGGGAGCAACATTATACTCAGAAGGAGCTAAAAGTTTTTCTCTAGGAGCTAATAGTCTCACAGGAGGAATTAAAGTTCTTCATAAGGGAGCAGAAGATTTAAACTCAGGATTAAGGGGTTTAAATAGTGGACTTAATGATAAATTTTCAAAAGGACTTGAGAAAATAGATGGCAGTATGCCTATGGTAGTAGACTCTACTAATAAGCTATATGATGGTGCTAAAAAACTAGATGGAGGACTTTCAGAGCTTTCAGGAAATGTTCCAGTTTTAGCAGAGGGTGTAATTAAACTATATGATGGATCTAATGCTTTAAATACTGGACTTGGAGAATTAAATAGTAATATTCCAGAGCTAAGTGATGGAGTGACTAAACTATATGATGGCTCTAAGGAATTAAGTGATAAATTAGGCGATGGATCTCAGCAGTTAAAAGATAATTTAAAGAATGACAGTGAGACCATGGGAAAATTTGTTTCAGAACCAGTTAAGATGGATGAGACCAAGTTTGATGCGGTACCAGACTATGGAACAGGATTTGCACCTTATTTTATACCATTATCCTTATGGATAGGAGCTCTTATGATGTTCTTTATAATAACTGATAAGGTAGAAGGGGGAGAGGATGCAACACCAGGTTCTCTAGTGTTAGGTAAGTTTTTATCCTATGGATATATAGGTATAATTCAGGCGGTATTAACTAGTGTGGTAGTCTTATTCCTAGGATTAAAGCCAGCTAATTTACCTTTATATATTTTATTTAATGTATTCTTATCTTTTGTATTTATATCTATAATCCAATGCTTTATATATTTACTTGGAGAAGCAGGAAGGTTATTATCTATAGTACTATTAGTACTTCAATTAACTGCATGTGCAGGAACTTTTCCATTAGAAGTTGTTCCTGATTTCTTTAAAGCTCTTAATCCATTTATGCCATTTACTTATGCAGTGTCTGGACTTAGAGAGCTTATTTCAGGGGTAGATTACTCTGTGCTTACTAAAGACTTTGTAGTTCTAGGGTCTACAATGGTAGTATTCCTAGTTATATCAGTAATAATGAAGGGACATGCAGATAAACTACAAGAAAGAGTAAGAAATAAAAAAGAAGAAGTGGCTATTTAGTAACTAAAATATAATTCCCAAAAAGAAACACTAAGAAAATTAACTTTCTTAGTGTTTTTCTATAGTTTTTTAAGCTTGAATCTTAACTTATAATGCCTTAAACCCTTTAAAATCTTGGACTTTAAGTAGTGCATAAGCTAAGTTTTGAATTAAAAACCCTATGTAGGATTCTAAAGTTAGTTCTTAACTTATATATCCTTTAAAAGCCTGATTTATTAATAGATATATAAGTTAATTTTTAAGATAGGAACTCTATATAGGGTTCCTAACTGAGTTCTTAACTTATACCAATGATTTTTATCTTGTGACCTTATGGCGTGAAGACCTGTATAACTTAAGAATTAACATAGGAACTCTATAGATATAGTAAATCTACATAAGACCTGATTTAAGGATTGATATTAAAAGTAGAATTCCAAACAATGCGGAGAGACCAAATCCTATTATACCAACTAGTGACAGACCATACATTTGAGGTCCTACACTAAGATTTAGTATAAGACTAGAGCCTACAATCATAGCAGATACTACAAGACCAAATACCATCCTATTTATCATTTTATTTAAAGAGTTTAGTGGCTTATCTAAATTTTTAAGATCCATTTGAAGTTTGGTTCTACCACTTAATATAGCATCACTAACATCAACTATTTTGCTCGGAATTTTTAAGCTTTCTTTTATAAAACTATATCCCTTAAGGCTTAATTCGTTACTTGATAGTTTAGATAAAATATTAGAATTGTCTCTTACATAGGGTATGGCAATATCTAATATTTTAAGATTAGGAGCTAATAATGAAATAGTACTCTCAAGAAGTACTAGACTTTTCATAACTAAGGTTAAGTCCTTAGGCAGTTGCACATTATGTTTTTTAACAAGATTAAATATATCCTCAAGGATTAAAGATATTTTAAGATTGGATATGGAAGAAGATAGATAACTATCAAATATGTATCTCATATCTTCATAAAGAGAATTCTTATCTACATAACCTTTTCTAATACCTATAGATAGAAAAACATTAATAAGTTTATTTATATCTTGGAGAGCGAGGGCTATGATTGCGTCATTTAAAGCGTCTTTTAAGTTATCAGAGAGAACTCCCATAATTCCGAAATCAATAAAACAGATTTTTGTATCTTTAATAAGTATGTTTCCAGGATGAGGATCACCGTGGAAAAAACCATCTTTAAACACTTGCTTTAAAAAACCGATAGCTAATTTTTTAGCTATATCCTCTAAATCGTAATCTTCTTCCTTTAAAGTTTTTATATTATCTATTTTTATCCCTTTAATATTCTCTAGGGTTAATACTTTAGAACTGCTTAGCTCTTCTACCACATAAGGAGTATATATGAAGGCTACATTTTTATTAAACTTAGAGAAGGTTTTTATATTGCTTATTTCTATATCAAAATCTAGCTCTTCCTTAGAAGCTTCCCATATTTCGTCTATGGCATCATATGGATCTATAGGGGAAGAGGCAAATCTACTCCTAGCAAATTTAAAAATTTTCTTGATAATATGTATATCAATCTCCATTTTTTCCCTAACATGAGGACGTTGAACTTTAATTATAACTTCTCTACCATCTATAAGAGTTGCACTATGAACTTGAGATATAGAGGCTGAGGCTAGAGGGGATTTATTAAATTTAAGAAATGATTCATCAATGGATTTACCGAATTCATCCCTAAATACCTCATCTATTTCCTCAAAGCTAATAGGGGATACATTGTCTTGAAGTTTTCTCAGTTCATCTATATATTCCCTAGGAATAAGGTCAGAGCGTGTACTTAAAATCTGTCCTATCTTAACAAAGGTAGGACCAAGTTCTTCAAAGGCCTTGCGTAAATCTTTAGCAGAAGGATTTTTCTTTTTAATTTTTAAGTCTATAATAAAATCAAAGCCATAGTTTGTAAAAACCTTAACTATTTCTTTGAAACGTTTGTGATACCTATTGTACATAGATCCTCCTAATAAATAACATTAATCCAATAGCATTAACTAAATAAATTTTAATATAGGTTTTAAAGTTAATTTCTAACGTATACAAATATTCTTATGCATTAATGGCTGCCCTAATACAATAAGACAGCCATACTATAATTATTTTTAATTTTCTTCAAGAACTTTTATTCTTTCCTCTAAAATAGAAATCTGATTTTTTAATTCTTGAACCTGAAGTTGTGATGCGAATTTCATGTCTTCTAAAATATTGGCTAGATCTTCTCTTGTAAGTGGAATAACTTTTTCAGAGATTTTATCAGAGGAAGTTTTAATATTCTTCTTAAGTTCTGATGAAAGTTCTTTCCCCTCTTCAATAGATAGCTTTCCCTTTTCAACAAGATCTTCTATAACTTTTGAAGACTTTTCATAAGTATAGGCTATTGATCCAAGACCAGCAAGTAGTATTTTCTTTAAATCTTCCATATATTATATACCTCCTATATTAGAACGGCTATATGGCCTTACTGATTTAACTTAAACTTATAAATATATTTCAAAGTACCTATAAGTTTAGATTAAATCTATATATAAGGTCTATAGTAACATTATACTATAATGGGAATATTATTAATAGTTAAAGTAAAGCAGAGAAAATAATATTCCTACTTATAATATTATAACCATTTAAAAAAAGAAAAACACATAGGGAAACCCTATGTGTTATATAACTTCTCCAGCATTCATTTCTCTTGCTACTTCTGCAGAAGGAGAGTTCTTTTTATTTTTAAGAAAATCTTCAGCTATTTGAGGGAAGAGTATATAAGATAAAACATCTTCGTCCTTTGTTGTTATATCCTTAAGCTCTTTTTTAGTTTCCTCAAATATTGGATCTAAGGTATCTGCAAATCTTCCTGTTATAGGAGTGTCATTTCCTAGAGCTTTCTTAGAAACTTCAGGGTTTATGTCTCCAGGAGCCTTACCATATTCTCCTCTACAATAAGATTTTACTTCTTTTAAAATCATTTTATATCTTTCACCAGTTAGTATGTTAACTGTAGCTTGAGTACCCACCATTTGGCTCATAGGAGTAACAAGAGGAGGATAACCTAAATCTTCTCTAACACTTGGAATTTCGTTTAAAACCTCATCCAGCTTGTCTATGGCATTTTGCGCTTTAAGCTGAGATATCATATTTGAAAGCATTCCACCTGGAATTTGATAAGTCAAAGCTTCAGGCTGAGGAGTTAAGACTTTAGGGTCAAGTACTCCACTCTTTAGGAAGTTTTCCCTTACAGGTTTAAAGAAGTCGTTTATAGTTTTTAAGGATTTAGAATTAATTCCAGAATCAAATCCGCTTGCCTTTAATGCAAAATGCATAGATTCAGTAGGAGGTTGTGCAGTACCGGAAGATAAAGCAGATATAGATGTATCTATCCCATCAACTCCAGCCTCAGCAGCCTTTAAATAAGACATTTCTGCTAAACCGTTAGTTGAGTGAGAGTGAAGATAAACAGGTAATTTTACTACTTCTTTAATGCTCTTAACTAAGTCATAAGCAGTTTGAGGCATGATAAGACCTGCCATATCTTTTATACATATAGAATTTGCTCCCATATTTTCAAGCTGTTTTGCTAAGTTAACATAGTTATCCATATCATGAATAGGACTTACAGTGTAAACTATAGTACCTTGAGCATGAGAACCTTGCTTTTTAACCTCATCCATAGCTACTTCAATATTTCTATAATCATTTAAAGCATCAAATATTCTAAATATATCCATACCGTTGTAAGAAGATAGTTTAACAAAGTTTCTAACAACATCATCTGGATAGTGCTTATATCCTAATATATTTTGGCCTCTTAATAACATTTGAAGAGGTGTTTTCTTACATATCATCTTTATCTTTCTTAATCTTTCCCATGGATCCTCATTAAGGTAACGAATACAAGAATCAAAAGTAGCTCCACCCCAACATTCTAATGAATGATATCCTGCATTATCTAATTCATGAAGAATAGGTGCAAAGTCATCAAAGGGTAGTCTGGTAGCAATTAAAGACTGCTGAGCGTCTCTAAGTACAGTTTCCGTAATGTTTATTTTTTTCAATAAAATCACCTCATAGATAAATTTGTGGCTTGTAAACTATTACTCAAAATCATTTTAACAAATAGAATGCAATAAATCTATTATTTTTCAGAAAAAAGTAACAAAAGTGGCAAAAGGTTTTTTTAAGGTTATAACCATTGACAAATCATTTTAATTGAATTAAAATGTACTATGTAATAATTTTACATACATGCCTTCATAGTTCAATGGATAGAACAATCCCCTCCTAAGGGATAAATGCTGGTTCGATCCCGGCTGAGGGTACCAGTTCCTAATTATTTAATATTAGGAACTTTTTTTTATTATGTAAAACTATATTGTTATAGTATTTCAATAATAAGGGTACTTTATAACTATGGAAATTTACTAAGATAACTTTTAAAATAATACATTTAAAATCATGAAAACTATATCTAAAAAATATAATATTTATATAAACATGAATAATAAAATGAAATACTTAATAAATAAAAGAGAAGACAAGTCTTATAAAAAAAATTAGACCTATTTTTATCTAGCGGCGCCTTTTGAGGGAAAACATGAACTGTAAACCATTAGTAGATATAATAAATACAAGAAAAATATGATATAATTTATTATAGTCTTGTTATATTCAAGACATTTCAGAAAATTAATATATACTTTAGGAGAGTGGTACTTTTGGAACCTGGCACGTGGCAAATAATTCTTTTAGTAATTCTTTTACTTATATCAGCTTTTTTCTCAGCGTCAGAGACAGCATTAATGTCTCTAAGCAAGATAAGAATAAAGCATATGGTAGAGGAAGGAATTAAGGGTGCGGATAAAATAGAAAAACTTATAGGAAATCCTAATAAGTTATTAGGAAGTATACTGATTGGAAATAACGTAGTAAATATTGGAGCTTCGGCTTTAGCTACATCTATTGCAATAAATACCTTCGGTAATGAAGGAGTAGCTATGGCAACTGGAATAATGACTGTTCTTGTTCTTATATTTGGAGAGATAACTCCGAAATCTTTAGCAGTACAAAATTCAGAAAAAATATCTTTAAAGGTAGTTAAGGCAATATCTATAGTTGTCACTGTATTAAAACCTATAGTTACAATATTTAATTATATTTCAGCTCCATTTATAAAGCTTTTAGGTGGAACTTCAGCAAAAACTCAGCCCTTTATAACTCAAGATGAGCTTAAAACCATGGTAGATGTAGGAGAAGAAGAAGGGGTACTTGAAATACAAGAAAAGGAAATGATCTACAATGTTTTTGAGTTTGGAGACCTTCAAGTAAAGGATGTTATGGTTCAGAGGGTTGATATAGAAGCTATAGAAATAGATTCTACCTATGAAGAGGTTATGGAGTTAATTAAAAGAGAGCAATTTTCAAGAATTCCTGTTTATAAGGAAACTATTGATGATATAGTTGGAATTTTAAATGTAAAGGACTTACTTATTTTAGATGATGTTGAAAAATTCTCTATAGAATCTAGTATGAGAGAACCTTATTACACCTATGAATTTAAAAAGATAATGGATCTATTTAGAGATATGCAAAAGAATAGGGCCTATATGGCGGTGGTTTTAGATGAGTATGGTGGAACAGTTGGAATAGTTACTATGGAGGATTTAGTTGAGGAAATAGTAGGAGAAATAGAAGATGAATATGATGATGAAGAGGATAGGGAAATAGAGGTAATTAAAGAAGATGAATATATAGTTTTAGGTAATGCTAGAATAGATGACTTTAATGACCTTATAGGAACTAATATAGAGTCAGAAGAATTTGATTCTATAGGAGGATTCATCATAGGACAGCTTGGTAGATTTCCAGAAATGGGGGAGACTATTGAGTATCAAAATATCAAGTTTATAATAGAAGAACTTGATAAAAACAGAGTAAGAAAAGTTAGAGTTTATACTTAAAGACCATAATTTTAATTATGGTCTTTTTATTTTGCATCAATATATGGTAATATTATGAAGTAAGATTCTGAGGGATATAAGATTAAGTAAACTCTTTGAGAGGGATAAAAGTTATGGATTATATGAAGGAAGCCTTAAAAGAGGCTGAGAAGGCAAAGGATTTAGGGGAAGTTCCAGTAGGAGCAGTTATAGTTAAAGATGGAGAGATTATAGCTAGGGGACATAACAGACGAGAAAAGCTAAACTCTGTATTAGCCCATGCTGAGATTATGGCAATAAATGAAGCTACAAAAATAATTAACAATTGGAGATTAGATGGTTGTTCTATGTACGTGACCTTAGAGCCATGCCCTATGTGCGCTGGAGCTATACTTCAATGTAGAGTAAGTAAGGTATATATAGGAACCTTTGATCCAGTATCAGGAGCCGGGGGATCTATAATAAATATATTAGAAAATGATAATTTAAATAAATGGACTGATGTAAAATGGTGCTATGATGAAAAGTGTAGCAGTATTTTAACTGACTTTTTTAAAGAGAGAAGAAAAAAAGATATGTAGATTATTTAAACATTAATAAAGAGGCTGTTATAAGACATAAAGATAATAAAGTTCCTGTTTCTTATATATTACTTACACAACCTCTATTGCATCATTAAGTATTAAAATTTTATTATATAGGTTTTAAATATTAGAACTATAACTTTTATATTTTAGTGGTATGTATTTTAATATTGATGTTACTAATAAACAACTTAGTATTTTATCTATAAAATTCTCCACTACTCTTGGGATAAAGGCGGCAGAAAAGATTTCAAATCCAGAGTTCTTTAGTATAGTAAAAAATACATCAGTTCCAGAACCAACAACTCCACCAAATAGATATATAGAAATAGGGGTTCCTACTAGTGGACATAGAATAGAAAGAAATATTCCTGTTAATATAGCTGTTTTAAAGCTAAAGTTAAATTTCTTAGAGATTAGTCCTACTGATAATCCAACCATCATATTAACTAAGAAGAAGGGAATTGTTCTAGGATTTCCAGATAATATAGGTGATAGTATATTTGAAACAGCTCCTACTGTGGCTCCACTTATTGGACCAAAGAGGACTGCTATAAAGATAGTACCTATAGTATCTAAAAAAACATATTGAGACAGGAAAGGTATTCTTGCACATAAGGCACCTAAGGTTATATTTATACCTATGGCAATAGAACATAGAATTAAGATAAAAGCTTTATTATTCCTCAGTTTAATCACATCCTTCTTATTATATATTCAATAATAATTCTAATGAATTAAGAGCAATATTAGAAATAGTTTATATTTATGGAATAATTAAGAGGTATTCATAATATCAATAATTCAACATTTCAATAGGATATATAGATAAAATAAATAGTGAATTGAAATTTTAATATATAAATTTATTATGTGGGGTGAATTATAAATGAAGAGAGGGAATAGAGTAGTTGTTGTTAGTCATTGTATATTAAATCAAAATAGTGTGGTTAGTCCACTAGCAAGGGCTAAGGGTGCTTTCCATATAATAAGACCAATATTAGATAAGGGGATAGGTATAATACAACTTCCTTGTCCAGAGTTTAGATTTTTGGGACTTACAAGAAAACCTATGACTAAAGAAGAGTACGATTGTCCTGAATATAGAATACTTTGCAGAAGTTTGGCAGAGCCTGTAGTTAAAGATTTAATTGAGTATGAAGCTAATGATTATGAAATAGTAGGTCTTATAGGAATAAATCATAGTCCGACCTGTGGAATAACAGGGGGAAGGGGAATATTTATGGAGGAGTTTATAAAGATTCTCATAAGTCATGATATAAATCTTAAGAGATTTGAGATACCAGCATGTAATTTAGATGATAAGTGGGATGAATTAAAGGAAGAGTTGGTTCACACTTTTAACATATAAAACAAATAGGCGTTGTTACTAATCCTTAAAATATTTAGTAACAACGCCTATTTTTATTTATTGATTATATATTTGTAAGTTAAAATTAATTCTTTTACTTAACCTTATAGTAAGGTAAATATATAATTAGTCGACTAACTAAGTGGTTATATTAAACCCTCTTCTAAAGGTTTTTCAGGTAAAGAATTTAATATTCTTATTTGTATTATGAACATAATTATTGTAACTGAAGTAGCAAGTCCATCTGCTATTGGCTCAGCTAGTATTACACCATATGCACCTAAGTCATACAATCTTGGAAGTATTATCATAAGTGGTACAAGAAGAATAACTTTTCTTAACATAGCCAAGAATATAGCTATGTTTGCTTTTCCTATAGCAGTGAAGAAGTTCTGGCAAGCAGCTTGAATTCCTAGCATAAACATCATAAACATATAAGTTCTAATTTGACTTAATGCTAAATCTATAAGCTGAGCATCACTACTAAATACTTTTATTAATAGAGTAGGTGCAAACATAGATAATAACCAGAATATAGCTGAAAGAGTAAAACAAAAGGTTATAGAGGCTTTAATTGCTTCTTTTACTCTAGAGTAATGTTTAGCACCATAGTTATATCCTATTATTGGTTGAGCTCCTTGAGTTACGCCAATTATAGGCATAAAGAATACTTGCATTAAACTACTTAAGATTGTCATAGAACCTATATACATGTCACCACCATATTTTAAAAGAGTACTATTAGCAGTTACTTGAACTAAACTATTAGTTATCTGTATTGTAAAAGATGATGATCCTAAACTTAGTATCTGTTTTACAGTTTTAAGTTTAAGCTTTAGATATTTAAACTTAATCTTTATTATTGTAGTTTCACCTTTTAAGAATATGAATGTCCAAATTGCGGATATTCCTTGAGAGAGTATTGTAGCTAAAGCAGCACCCTTTACTCCCATATCTAAGCCATATATGAACAATGGATCTAAAAGTATATTTAAAACTGCACCTATTAATATAGTAAACATACCCATAGTGGTGAATCCTTGAGAGTTTATAAAGTAATTCAATCCAACACTAATCATTACGAAAATAGTTCCAAGAGAATATATAGTTAAGTATTCATTAGCGTATTGGAAAGTATTTTCTGTTGCTCCGAACATATATAGTAGTTTTTCCTTAAATATTAAGGTAAGAATAGTAAGAATAACTCCAAATATAATAAGTAATGATAAAGAATTTCCTAGTAGCTCTTCAGCTTCATCTTTTTTCTTTTCACCTAATCTTATAGAAGCTATAGGTGCTCCACCTGAACCAACTAGTGCACTAAAGGCTGCAATTATTAAGGTTATAGGAAAAGCTATACCAAGAGAGGTTAATGCAGTGGCACCAATACCTTCTATGTGTCCTATATACATTCTATCTACTATATTATATATAGCATTTACTAATTGAGCTGCTATACAAGGTAAAGATAGTTTGATTAATAGTTTTCCTACATTTCCTTTTAAGAGTTTGTCTTGCAGACCCTTATCTTGAGTTTTGTTTTGAGACATATAAGAACCTCCTTATGAAATTAATAAATTATTTATAAAGCAACATAATATATTTTATATAATAAATAGAGAATATATATAGATGTCATGTAAAGATTCTCTAAATTTTATTATACTAGCTTAATAATTAGAATTAGTAAAGCACTCATAGTTTTCTCTTATTTTTATAAATACACTCATAGAAACACCTCTAAATAAAATATTATCTACAGTATATTATCTCTATTCTCATTGATTTAGTAAACCTAAGATTTTAATTATGATATTATTTTTACATATAATAAATTTCAGGCTAAAGGATTGGTGTGTTATGAAGTGTACTCAATGTCTTGATAGATTATGTGCTAAAAAGGTTCCTATATTTTCTGTTTTACCCAATAATGTTTTATTAGAACTTGTGAATATGTCATCCCATGAAGACTATAAAAAAGGCGATATTATCTGTTCACCTAATGACAAGAGTTCACAGCTATTTATAATAAATGAAGGAAGTATTAAGATATATACTTATACAAATGAGGGGAAGGAACAAATTCTTCATATTCTTAAAGAAGGGGATTTCTTTGGAGAGCTTTCTTTGTTCAGAGATGAATATTATGATTTTTACGCTTCTCCTTTAGGAAATGTGAAGCTGTGTATATTTACTCAGGATGATATAAAGATTCTTATAGGTAAATATCCAGAGATATCTTTTAAAATATTAGAAGTATTTTCCGAAAGAATATCTAAACTACAAAAGCTTGTAGAAACTTTGGCAACAAATGATGCTGAGAGTAGAATAATAAATTTGTTGCTAGACCTTTCAAAGGAAGGGGGAAGTCCTAATAAAGAAGGGATTGAAATTACCCTGCCTATTTCTAAGGAGGATATGGGAAATTATACTGGTGTTGCTCGTGAGACCATAAGTCGTAAATTAAAAAAACTAGAGGAGGAAGGAGTTATAAAAATTCTAAGTAATAAAAAAATTGTTTTAAAAAATAAGAAAAATTGATTTAAATCACATATATATTTTTATGTTTATACTAGAATAAAGTCATGAAATATATAGGGAGTGATTACAGTTATGTTTAATAAGGAAGATAATTTAGGATATATAGTTGCTAATTTTATGGATTCAGCTAAAATTTTTAATAAATATCATATAGATTATTGTTGTAATGGTAATAGAAGTCTTATTAAATCCTGTGAGGAGCAGGGGATTAATCCAGATAAGTTACTTGAGGAGATAAACTTAGAATATTTAGAGGCACTACAAGGAGATGCTCCACTTAAGACTTTTATTGAATTTAAAAGTGATGATTTAATAGATCATATAAATAACACTCATCATAAATATACTAGAGATGAGGTAGTGGAAATAGAAGCTCTTATAAATAAAATATTAAGAGTACATTATGATAATCATGGAAAAATGTTAGAAGAAGTTAGAGAAAAGTTCTTATTACTTAAAGAGGATATACTAGGTCATTTAGAAAAAGAGGAAGAGAGCATATTCCCCCTTATGAATGAGTATATGAAAAATAAAGATATATCCACGCTTCTAAGAATAAGGGAGCTTATAGGAGAGGGACATGAAGAACATGATACAGCAGGAAATATATTAAAGGATATTAGGAATATAACTAATAATTACAATATAGATTCCTCTATGTGTACTACATTTAAGTTGACTTATAGTAAGCTTGTAGCCTTAGAAGAAGACTTGTTTACTCATATTCATAAGGAAGAGAGTATATTATTCCCAAGATATCTTTAAAGTATAAAATTCAATAATCTTAGTAGAAATTAGAGAACAAGACAGCCAATAGATTATATGAATATATTCTATTGGTTGTTTTATTATGGAATTTTAAAATATAAACTAAGCAAATTAAAATAGGCTTAATACAATACTATAGGCGGAATATTTAAAATAGCAGTATTTAAGGTTTAAGCAGCATCTATGGGACTATCAGGAATACCTTTAGCTGCTACAATATGAAGATAATAGCTGTTTTTATTTGTAAAAAATTTACTAAAGTCTTAATAATCATTAAAATATATAAAGGAAATTTTCAGGTGTTAGAAGATAGGAACTGATTTAGATATAGAAGAGGAAAGACTAGATCTATATCTAAAGATAAAAATGATGTGATTTCATAGCATACATATAGGTATAATAAATAGTTCTATAATTTTAAACATAAGGAGTTAAAGTTTAATTATTACATATAAATTTATAAATTCTACACATGGTAAATGAAAACAGTTCTCATTTAATCTTTTTTAATGTATAATGTAAAGCATATGGCACTTAGCAATAATTATCGCGGCAATTATTAAGATAATTATTTTAGGAGGGCATTATGGCCAAGATAAGAACACCAAGATTTAAATTAAGCAGAAGACTAGGAGTAAATATTTATGGACATCCAAAAGCAATGGAGAGATATAAAAGAGAAACTAGTAGAGAAGGTAAGAAATTATCAAACTATGGAGTACAGCTTTTAGAAAAGCAAAAGATCAAATCTTACTATGGAGTATTAGAGAAGCAGTTTAGAAGATACATGGAAAAAGCCATGAAGAGCCATGAGATTACAGGTGACGCTTTAATTAAACTTTTAGAGTGTAGATTAGACAACCTTGTATATAGAATGGGATATGCAAATTCTATACGTCAAGCAAGACAAATGGTTAACCATGGACACATGTTAGTTAATGGACAAAAAGTTGATATTCCTTCATATGGAGTTAAAGTAGGAGATGAAATAACTCTAAGAGAGAAATCCAGAAAAAATGAAATGTTTAACGACAATTTCATTAATATTATAAACGTACTACCTTACATAGAGAAGGATACAGAAACTTTCAGTGGCAAACTAGTTAGAATGCCTGAAAGACATGAAGTACCAGTAGAGGTTAATGAGCAAAAGGTAGTTGAGCTTTATTCTAAATAAAAACCCATAATACTTTTTAAAGTTTATTTTGATTCCTATAGGATACCCATACCTATAGGAATCATATTTTTATATAAGAAAATATTATAAGTTTTAAATTATATGTGATAAAGATGTATATCATAGATAATTAAATCATATTTTTATTTGTTAATATATAAAATTATTACTATAGGATTTCCATGTTAATTCTTAAGTTATACATGTTTTCAAGACCTAATGAAGTAAACTAGAAATTATAAGTATAAGTTAAGAATCCAGTTATGAACTCTATAATTATAGAGTTCATAAGGCTTAATGAGTAATTATAATTATTTAAAGGAAGCAGAATTTAAAAGTTATTATAAAAGTCTTATAGATAAGTTTAGATTTATTTATAAAACATATATGGAATTTTACAGATAAGTAAATTTTATAAATTAAAAGGTTAAATTTATAAGACTTTATTTTTAAACCATGTATAATAATAATTGAAAATGAAAATCAATATTAATTAAAAGGATTAAAGTTAATCATATATTTATGATTACTTTAGTTAGGAGGGGTTTTATGAGCAAGGTTACTATAATTTATTGGAGTGGAACGGGGAACACTGAGGAGATGGCAAAGCTTATAGAAAGAGGGGCTAAGGAATCAGGTGCAGAAGCCGTTTTACTAAATGTATCAGAAGCTACTGAGGAAATCATAAAAGATTCAGAGATTATAGCTTTAGGATCACCATCTATGGGGAACGAAGTTATAGAAGAAGGAGAAATGGAACCATTTGTAGAGTCAATTAAAGACTTAGTAAAAGGTAAAAAGCTAGGTTTATTTGGATCTTATGGATGGGGAAGTGGAGAATGGATGGAAAGCTGGGTAGCAAGAATGGAAGGCTATGGAGCACAAGTTGTTGAAGAAGGCATCATAGTAAATTCATTCCCAGAAGGAGAAGAAGCTGATAAATGTATAAATTATGGTAAGATTTTAGCTTCATAAAATAATCCAATTAATATTAATGACATAATTCTTAAAAACTAATTTACATTAAAACCAAATAATTACACACAGTTACAGGCGGTATGTATCTATTCGCCAGTAGATATATATTCTCCAGATTTTAATGATTAATTACACCCCTATATCTATGCCTTATAAGATATAGGTCCTCCTAAGATAAGGCGAGACGTTATAAATCAATGTGTCCGTAGAAAAAAATGTCACCATCTAAAAAGATGGTGACATTTTTATTTTGTAACTAAAAGTATGAATATAAAACTAAGTATTAAAGAATATGATAAAATTAGAAACTCTATTTGTCACCTTAATCAAATAATATATGGAAGATAGTGGCAAAACACATCTTTTATTAATATAATATTGAGATTAAAGTTTTTATTTAGGAGGATTCATATATGTTATCTAGTGGTGACTTTATAAAACAATCATTAGAGTTACATCTCTTTTTTGCACGTATTATGAAGGAGCACTCATTTTTTTTAGAAATAGGGTTTACACCAGTGAATTCAAACTTTATACGTCAGGCAAATATTTTTAAAAGAGCATTCGGCAGGCTTTTAGCAGAGACTATACACTTCTCTAATGGCGTTGTTAGTCCTAGTGTATTAAAATCAGGAGAGGTAGTAACACCTTATACATTAAATGCAGAAATGGCTTCATCGCGTTTTACAGGTGTTAAACTTGAACCAATTTTAACAAAATTAGAGTTAAAGTTAATGGGAAATAAGACACCAATGAGTAACTCTATGCTTGAAAATAAGATATCGATTCTTAATGGAAAAGCAATAAGACTAATATCAGCATTAATAAATTTCAAAACTATGGTATTATCTCAGGTTTTATCGTGCAAAATCTTTACGACTAATTATCCAGAGCTTATACATCATATTTTACAAGAGGCAAAATTTTACTTAAATATAGTTAAGGGATTACAGAAGCGTGAGAAAATTAATTTAAAAGAAGAGTCCTATAAGCAAGAAGTTTTCTGGGATCATATTATGGCTGAGCATGCTGAATTTATTCGTGGCTCTCTTGACCCAACTGAGAAAGAGCTTATTAAGACTGCTGATAAGTTTGCAGATAAATTTAATAACTTAGAAATGGAAGCAAGAGAAGCAATGAAAAAAGGTACTTCAATCTCGGACCTTACCGAGGAGACTATTAAGGCAACTAAGGAGATACGTGATTTTAAAAAGGATGGTACAAAAGGAATACTAGAATGTAAGATTAGATCTATAATAATACCTTTGATGGCAGATCATACCTTACGTGAAGCAAACCATTATTTACGATTATTAAAAGTATTTGAGGAAAGTGAATAATAAATCAAAGAAGTAGTAATTTAAAATAGATAATTTATTTAAATGTAGACTTTTTAATAATTATATATGCTTACTATCATAATAGATTAAGTTATATATAGAATTATTTATGTATTATATATAAAATATAAAGAGAAGGACCTTACTATAGATTTATAATAAGGTCTTTTTTAAATTTAGAAAGTTAGTTTGAAATAATATATTCTTTTAAAATAAGAATTATAGTATAGATAAATCAATGATATAGAATATATAGAGGCTTCTTAATAAAAGTAAATTTAACTATAGATTTTAGGAGGAGTTAATATGAAAAAGTTAAGAGTTAATTTAAAGGAAAATAGTTATGATATTTTAATAGATAAAGGAATTTTAAGCACTATAGGAACAGAGGTAAGAAAAGTTTTTAGTGGAAATAAGATAGCTATAATTACAGATGAAAATTTAGAAAGTTATTATAAAAAAGTTATTGAAAAAAGTCTTTTAGAGGAAGGCTTTAATGTAAAAACAATAGTTCTTAAACCAGGAGAGAAAACAAAGGATTTTAGTACTCTTCCCTATATATATGAAGAGATTTTAGATTTTAATCTCACAAGAAGTGATCTTATAATAGCCTTTGGTGGAGGGGTAATAGGAGATATAGCTGGCTTTGTAAGTGCTACATATTTAAGGGGAATAAGTTTCATTCAGGTTCCAACATCCCTTCTAGCCCAAGTGGATAGCAGTGTAGGGGGAAAGGTAGCTGTGGATTTACATAGAGGAAAGAATTTAGTTGGAGCTTTCTATCAGCCTAAGCTAGTTATAATAGATGTTAATGTTTTAAATACCTTAGAGGATAGATTTTTTAATGACGGAATGGCAGAGGTTATAAAGTACGGTTGTATAAAGGATAAAAAGCTTTTTTCTATGCTTTGTAACTTAAATGGTAGGGAAGAAGTTATGGAATACATAGAAGATATAGTCTATAAATGTTGTGATATTAAAAGAGAAGTTGTTGAAAGGGATGAAAGAGATACTGGAGAGAGGATGATATTAAATTTTGGTCATACTCTAGGTCACGCTATTGAAAAGTATTATAACTATGAAACTTTTACTCATGGAGAGGCAGTAGCAGTAGGTATGCATCTAATCACAACTTTAAGTGAAGAAAAACAATTGACTAAAAAGGGAGTCTCTAGCTTATTAAAACAGATACTTATTAAATATAATTTACATTATAATATAGATATTAAAGATAAAAATAGTCTTATGGAAAATATAAAACTAGATAAGAAAAATTTAAATAATAGTCTTAATTTAATATGTATTAAAGATATAGGAGAATGTTGCATATTAAAAGAAGATATGAGTTTCTTTGAAACTTTAACATTATAATATTAAAATTTTTATAAGGCAGTCGTTGAGTTATAGGGTTTTGGATTTAAGGTGAAAACCCTATATAAGAATTATTATGGTATATAGGAGGGAAGGAAAGTGAATCTATTAAAGATAAATCCTAGATTGTTAAATGGAGAAGTAAATATACCACCATCAAAAAGTATGGCTCATAGAGCTATAATTTGTGCATCTTTAAGTAATGGGTTTAGCACCATAGAAAATATCGATTTATCTGATGATATTATAGCAACCATAGAAGGAATGAAGTCTATGGGAGCTATTATAAATATTAAAGATAAAACAGTTATGATTCAAGGAATAAATACCTTTGAGAAGAAAGATATAACTATTGATTGTAATGAATCTGGATCAACCCTAAGATTTTTAGTTCCTATATCTATAATTAATGAAAATAAGGTAAGGTTTATAGGAAAGGGAAATCTAGGAAAGAGACCTCTTAAAACCTATTATGATATATTTGATGAAAAACATATAAATTATAACTTTAAGGAAAACATATTAGATTTAACCATAGAAGGAAGGTTAAAATCAGGAGAGTATAGAGTTAACGGAAATATAAGCTCTCAATTTATAAGCGGTCTTTTATTTTCACTTCCTCTATTAGAAGATGCTTCTAGATTAATAATAACTACAGAGCTTGAATCTAGAGGATATATAGATCTTACCCTGTCAGTAATGAAGGATTTTGGAGTAGACATAGAAAATAAAAGATATAGGGAGTTCATAATAAAAGGTAATCAAATTTATAAACCAAGAAACTATAGTGTTGAAGGCGATTATTCTCAAGGGGCATTTTTCTTATGTGCTGGAGCTATTGGTAATGATATAAAGTGTTTTAGGCTTAATGAAAAATCTCTTCAAGGAGATAAAGAGGTTATAAGCATATTAAAGGCAATGGGAGCTAACATATTTAATAATGAATATATAAAGGCAGAAAAGGATAATTTAAAGGGAACTATAATAGATGGATCTCAATGTCCGGATATTATACCAATTCTTACAGTGGTGGCAGCTTTAAGTGAAGGGGTTACCATAATTGAAAATGCTTCTAGGCTTAGGATAAAAGAATGTGATAGATTAAAAGCTATTAGTACAGAGCTTAATAAAATAGGAGCTAACATAATAGAAAAAGAAGATGGACTTATAATAAACGGAGCATCAGAATTTACTGGGGGAGAGGTTTATAGCTGGGATGATCATAGAATAGCTATGGCTTTAGCTATAGCATCTACAAGGTGTAAAGAATCCTTAATCATAAGAAATCCTATGTGTGTTAAGAAATCTTACCCTAGCTTCTTTGAAGATTTTAAAGCTTTAGGAGGGGAGTACTCCTATCTTTAATCTATATGATGGCTATAAGCTGTAATACCCCATCCTCTTAAAAGGTAGGGGATAACAGTTGCTACGCCCCTAGATTAACTCATCTAACCTTCAGATGTGGAAAGAATATCACCTGAAGGAAGATTCGTTCTATGGGGACGGTTAATAATTAATTTATCTGGAGGTGATATGCATGAGCGGAATGTGGGGAACTAACTTTAAACTTTCAATATTTGGGGAATCCCATGGAGAAGCTATAGGAGTAACCATAGATGGTATTCCCAGTGGCTTTCAAATAGATATTGATAATATAAAACAAGAGATGGAGAGAAGAGCTCCAGGGAGAAACTTAATATCCACCCAAAGAAAAGAAGGAGATATATTTGAAATTTTAAGTGGAATATTTAATGATAGAGCTACAGGAACGCCTCTTTGCTCAATAATAAGAAATAGTGATAAAAGGTCTAGGGACTATTCAAAGATGGAAAATATAATGAGACCTGGACATGCTGACTATACGGGAAACTTAAGATATAAAGGGTTTAATGACTATAGAGGGGGAGGGCACTTCTCAGGAAGAATAACTGCTCCTTTAGTATTTGCTGGAGCAATAGCTAAACAGATACTTAAAGAGAGGGGAATTGAAGTTTTAAGTCATATAAAATCCATAGCTAATATAGAAGATGAGAATATTGATTATTGTAATCCACCTATTAAAACCTTAGAATCTCTAAAAATAAAGGACATGGCTGTTATAAGTGATGAAGCTAAGGAAAAAATGAAGAACTGTATATTGGATGCTAGAAATAATAAGGATTCAGTAGGTGGAGTTATAGAATGTATTATCACTGGAATCAATGGTGGAGTGGGAAACCCATTTTTTGATTCCTTAGAAAGTACTATAGCTCATTTAGCCTTTTCAGTACCAGCTGTAAAAGGCATTGAATTTGGATATGGATTTGAAATAACAAAGCTTAAAGGTTCAGAGGCTAATGATGAGTATTATTACGAAAATAATCAGGTAAAAACCTATAGTAATAATAATGGAGGAATAACTGGAGGAATAAGCAATGGTATGCCAGTTGTATTTAAGGTTGCTATAAAGCCTACTGCCTCTATATTTAAATCTCAAAGAACTGTTAATATAAGTAAGAAAGAGAATACTGAAATTGAAGTAGAAGGAAGACATGATCCTTGCATAGTTCAAAGAGCTATTCCGGTAATTGAAGCCATAGCAGCTATAGCAGTAATTGATCTTATGGATTCGAAATAAAAAAAGTAGAGAATAGAGCTTGTTTTTTCAATTATATAAGGGATTAGTTAAGCAGTACTATTTAGATGTTATTTTAGTATGTAAGTAGAGGTTAAAAGTCATAGAAATGCTTATTATTTATTTTATTGAAGGTGGATTATAAAAAATAGTAGGAATTTCAAGTTTATAAATTATGATTGACACCTCATATAATATAAATTAAGATACGAAAAATCACCTTAACAAAGTTCTAATATATTTATGGTTTAAGTTAAAACTTAGGGAGAGGAATATATATGAGAATATTAATTATAAATGGTCCTAATATAAATATGTTAGGAATAAGAGAAAAAGATGTTTACGGAAATAAAACTTATGAGAGTATATGTGATTATATAAAAGATGAAGGAAAAAAAAGAGGAGTACATATAGATATAGTTCAAAATAACATAGAAGGAGAAATAATAAATTATATACAAGGAGCTTATTTTGAAAAGTATAATGGAATAATAATAAATCCAGGAGCCTATACACATTATTCTATAGCCATATATGATGCATTAAAATCCGTCGATATTCCATGTATTGAAGTACATTTAAGTAATATATATAAGAGGGAAGAATTTAGACATAAATCAGTAACTGCTCCAGCATGCATAGGGCAAATAAGTGGTCTTGGTGAATATGGATATATATTGGCAATAGATGGCCTTATTAACTTTATTAAATAGGGAAAATAGTAATAACCCAAAAGTGTTAAATAGAGTGATTTATACAATAGTGAAAAATGATTCAATAATTTTACAATAGATAAGTAGTTCTTTAGAATTCCATGTATAAAGCATGAAGCTAAGTGTTTCAGAAGCACTGATTTATTAGATAAGAAAAAAATGTCCATGAATACAAATGTGAAATTTGTATTCATGGACATTTAAATTTTGTCATTACTCATAGGATGTAGGTTTTAATCTTAATTATATGAGAATTCTTCATTCCTAAATAATATTTTATGCTAATCCCATATATCTTTCTTAGTAATCTTTATGTTAGAATCAAAATTTAATTTAAGATTTAAATCTCCAGAAGAATTTTTCCCAATTAGGCTAATAAAATACTTTCCATCTTCAGGGACAACAATATTAAAAGATGGTTGTTTATCTAACTTATGAAGGGTTAGGTCTTTATAGTTTGAATCTAACACAGCAATATATAATTTACCCTGAGAGATACTGGATTCATCTATTAGTTCTACTTTATCACCCTTATTTGCTGTAAACTCTACTGGCTTATATTCTCCTGTAAAATCAGAAAAATCAAAACTTACTCCCTGATCTGTTATCATATCATTTTTTAGAACTCCAAAATTTATTTGTTTATCTTTAATACCTAAATGCTTCTTTAAATCTCTACTATTTAAATTATTTTCATCTACTAATGCTAAAGATATTATTTTTATAAGGACAAATGTAATAATGAGAACAGAGCCATAAATAAGAGGCTTATTTATTTTTTTCATACTAACAAAACTCCTTTATATAATTTTTATCTTATTTCTAAACAGTCTTTACTAAATACTTTAGAGTAATAAAACTGCTTTGATTATATAGATTTTATATATTAATTATACAATAAAATTTACAAATATAACATTTTATTGAAAATGAGAAGGTCAGAGTACTAAATATATTCTAATGATTTATCTGATGGCTATAAGCTTTAATCCACCATCTTCTTAAAAGGTGTGGGATAACAGTTGCTACGCCTCTAGATTAACTCATCTAACCTTCAGATGGTGGAAAGAACACCAACTGAAGGAAGATTCGTTCTATAAATTAAAAAAATAATAGAACAAAGGTTAAGTATTAGAAAATTGTATTTAACAATATAAGGTAATTTGAGTAAAATGGATTTGTATTGTCAAATGGTAAAGAGTTTTTAGAATTAAGTTCTAAATAAGTAATTATGATGAAAGGATGTTAAGTATGAAAAAGAGGTATATCAATGTTTTAGGCAGGATTATGGTAATATTATTAGTCTTAACATTATCATTGCCGAGGTATTCAGCTAAAGCTTTTATGAGACGATCTCCTAGAGAAAGAAATATGGAATCATCACAAGATATAGTGATAAATATACCAGATGATAAATTAAGAGAGGTTATAAATAAAACTTTAGATAAAGATAGAAAAATAGATGAGAAAATTACAAAGAATGATATGGAATCAATTAAGGAGATAATATCGGATGATAAGATAGGATATTTGAATCATGAAGAAACAGCAGAACCCAAGGAGATACATGATAGAGGAATTAGGAGTATAGAGGGTTTAGAGTATGCTATAAATCTTGAAAAGTTAGATTTAAGTGAAAATAGAATAAGCGATTTAGAGCCACTAAAAAATCTTAAGAAACTTACTCACATAGACTTAGATAGAAATATGTTAGGAGACCTAACTCCATTATCTAAATTGAATAACTTAACTCGTTTAAATATATATAATAATGCTAATATTGTAGATACAGAACCCTTATCCCATCTTAAAAATTTAAAATGGCTTGATATGCATTTTTGCAATAGACGTACAGCTTCAGTAAAAGTAGATGGATTAGGGAAACTTGAAAACCTAGAATTTCTAAGTATAGATGATAACTTTATAGAAGATATAAGTTTTGCAGAGAACTTAACTAAATTAACAAGTTTTAGTTGTAATAATAATTACGTAATGGATTTAACCCCAGTACAAGACTTAGCTGTATCTGCCTATAATGATTGGACAGGAGATGCCTTTTTTAATATGTTTGGTCAAGGTTTAAAAAGACCTATAAATATTAGTGTAAAAAGTGAAGGGGGAGTTTACAAGATAAATGTACCTGCGGTTAAAAACAAAGCCTATGAGGAAAAAGTAAAAAGTGTAGCTAAAGAATATGGAGAGGAAGTAAATGTACCAGGTCTAGATG
>NZ_JBFNEO010000013.1:0-25652 GCF_040797585.1 Clostridium sp. | reverse complement strand
GAGGGTAGCTGATATGAAAAGTCCACTTTCAATTTCACTTAAAACTCTCTTATGAAAAAATCCTGCAATCTCTAGGGGAGTTATTTTAAGACTCCACCACTTATACCCTTTGTGAAGCTGAAGAGAATAACAGTATTCCTCTTCTTGGTTTCTTATAATTTTTTCAATATTATCCCTTGTGTTCTTTAGAAAATTACATTTCTCCTTAAGAATTTTTACCCTAATATCATTCTTAAAATTTTCCTTACTTTCTATCTTAGAAAGATCTTTACTTATATCTTCTAAGAAGTTATATATATTATTACTTAATTCATTAAGTTCTCCTACTACACCTTTTAATAAATAATCATCTAAGTTAAATATTTCATTTAAATCATAGTCATTGTTTATATTTTTTTCCTCAGCATATTTAATAATTGATGACTTTACTAATTCTATATTGTAGATAATACTAGTTATATAATTATAAACCTTACTTAAATCAAAGACTCCATGACTCTTATGACTTAAATACATTAAAAAACCCTTATTATTTTCTTTATTATATATATCCGTTAGGGTTTTATAAATATCTAAGGTATTCACTTCCTCTTCATAGGCACTATAAGCCTCATCAGAAAGATTATGCGCTTCATCCATTATAAGATGCTCAATCTTTGCATAATTTTCATAGGGCCACCTAAGAAGAAGGGAATGATTAATTACTACTATATTTCCTTCTTCAAGACTTCTAACCTTCTTTGCATAATAACACCTTTCGTCATGGGGACACTCTTCTATATTACAAAGCTCTGAATCGCAAAAACAATGGGGAATAAGATTATTTAAGTTAAACTTTTCTCTTATATATGAATCCACCTCTTCAATATCTCCAAGACCATAATCATTTATATATCTATAAATATAAACATATCCTAAGGGATTATCTTCAATGAAATCCTTATCTAAATAATTAAGTCTATCTATACAAAAATAATTACTTTTTCCTTTTATAAGTACATATTTTATATTAGGTAAATTTAGAACTTTTAATAGATTAGGAATATCCTTAGTAACTAACTGTCTTTGAAGTCCCTTAGTATTTGTAGATATAAATACCTTTTTATCCTTATTTAAATTACAAAATATAGATGATGGAAGAACATATGCCATACTCTTCCCTATACCTGTAGGAGCCTCCACTAAGGTTATATTCCTTTTTAAAATCCCCTCTTTAATGTGTCCACTAAGCTTTACTTGATTTTCTCTTATGGTATAGTTACTGTGATGTTTCTTCCATAACTTTTCATTCCTAAATAATCCTTCATACTCCTTATAATTGACTTTGCTGTTTTTTTCAGATTCCTCTTCTTCCTTATAAATTTCTTTACTCTCTATGGCTATATTTTTAGGGTGAATATAGGAATACCAGGGCCATGTACGTAAATTTTCAAATTCTCTTGGTATAACTAAGGGATTCTCCATCCAAAAATCACTTAAAAACTTATTTACTAACTCTAATATTAAATAAACGTCCCCCATAACCTTACTTTGAAAGGGACTTCTTGCTTCTATATGACTTTTTAATCCTTCTAAACTATAATTCTTTAGAGTTGGATTTAATAAAGCTATAAGCTCCTTAGAATCTAAAATATTATTATTTATATAGGAGCCTTGTCCTATAATTTTAAGTCTCTTTAGCATGAGTTCATCCCCATGGCACAACAGGGGTAAATCTTCCAAAAACTCCTTAAGAGCCTCAAGGCATCTTTTATTACTAATACCCTTATTGTATTCTGATGTTTCCCATGGATTTTTTAAACTTTCCTCTTTAAAGAAAATCTTTTCTTCATAATAGTAAGGTTTCTCATTTTTAATTTTAATTCCTCCTATATGAAAAATCTTATCCCCATTATTATTCTCTATAAAATCTATATGAAAATATACTATATTATCCAAAACGCTAATTATCTTTTTCATCTTATCCTCTTTTAAATCAAATTCCTCAGTATATAATTAAAGAGTTTATTATATATTAACTTAACTTCCTATACTAGTTAAGTTATCCCAACGGAAAATATTTCCTGTTATTTTTAACTATATACTATATAAACTCTTATAAATCTATTGCTTACATATGAGTTTAAACTTTCTAAATAGTATTTTACCATGGTATAGAAAAATAAAAAATTATTTTAAAAAATCTAGAGAAGATTACTTTCCTCCCTAGATTTTTTAGTTTATTTATATAATCCTCTATATCTATATAAATCTCCGCTTAGAGCATTCATAAGCTCATCATTTCCAACTAACTTCCACCTTCCATTAACCTTAACTAAATCTAAATCGTAATTCTTAGTCTTTCTAGTTACATCTGATTTTTTGAGTTCTGCCATTACATTATTTCTTATGGTTGTATAATTACTGCTGTTAAAATTTCCTTTATTAGCTATAAAGCTTTGAATATTTTCCCCAGTGGTATCTTTAACTGCTCTTGTGATTATTTCTAATGTATTAGGTAGGGTTACTTCTGTTTTTACTTTAGCAGTGTCCCCTGTAACTTCTTCTGAAAGTATTTTATAATCTAAATTTTTATAAAGTTCTCTTCCTATTTCCTTTGCATCCTCTGTATTTATACTATTCATGCTTTCTTTTGCCTTTTCCTTATCCTCATCACGAACTTCATTTAAAGCTTCTTCATATTTTTCTTTTTTTACATTTTCAAAAAAGTTTTTAACTGTAACCTCTGCCTTTTCAGAGGATTCCTTAGGCTTATTACATGCCACAACTCCCAAAGTTATCATAGCTAGGACTAATGTAAGAATAAATATCTTTTTGAAATTTTTCATTTATGTATCTCCTTTCATAAATTAGCTGTTTTTAGTTTACCCTTTAAGGCTTTTTCCATTCTATTTTTATCTAATGTAGTTAACCAATAATTTAAAACTAAAAATTAACACTATGAAAATTTCATTGAAACCTAAAAATTTTCATAGTGTCTTTACTATATTAACTCCATTTATTAATATTAATTCTTACTTTAAGAAAATGGCTTTATATTAGAACCTTTTTAGGAACTTTTATGACTTTATTTTTCCAATGTCCCTTTTTATATATCCATAATCCATAAATACATACTATAAGATTGCTAACGCTCATAGAAAACCATATTCCAACTTCTCCTATACTAGTAAAATACTTAAATATAAGTATCATAGGTAATCTTACAAACCAAAGGCGTCCTATTTCCATAGCCATAGAATATTTAGTGTGTCCTGACCCTTGGAATATTCCTTGAAGTACACTAAATACGCCCATAAGAGGCATAGAAAAAGTTATAAAATTTAAATATGTTATTCCTTGAGATATAACCTCTTTATCATCCTTAGATTGCATGAAAAAGTTTATAATCCCTTCATTATACCATATAAGAAATACACACCCTATAACTGAAAATACTACAGTAAATTTAAGTGCTTTTAAAAACCCCTCTTTAACCCTTTCTAATTGATTGAATCCCAGGTTTTGTCCAACTATTGTAGTTAAAGCTGCTCCAACTCCCATAGCTGGTTGCATTATGAGAGATGTTATTCTATTTACCATGCCGAAAGCTGCTATGGTTGCAGTACCATAGGATGCAATAAAACTATTGAGGACTATGAATCCTAAAGCAGATCCTGATTGTCCTACTGAAGAAGGAATTGCAACTTTAAGTATTTCTTTTACTATATTTTTATCAAATCTAAATCCTCTAAAAGTTGGTTTAATCATAGTAGAAGAATTTTTTATTAAATATACTATGACCACTCCTAAAAGCGCCTTGGATAAAAGAGTTGCAATGGCAGCTCCTGCTATTCCCATATTAAAAGTAAATATAAATATAGGATCTAACACTACATTTAATATGGCACTTATTCCACTTAGTATAGTAGGAGTAAGGGTATTTCCTTGAGAATTCATTAAGGAGTTAAAGTTAAAAAATAAAAAGACAAAAGGTGTATCTAAAAATGTAATTCTTAAATAAGTAATACTATACTTTGCAAGATCTCCTGTGGCTCCCATAGCTCTTACTGCAAGAGGAGTTATTAAATATCCAACCACTGCAAATATTAAAGAACAGCATAAGGATAGTACTATAAGTTGACTTGCATATTTGTTGGCCTCTTTATATTCCCCTGCCCCTATGAACTGAGACAAAATAGCTGTTCCTGCTATAGATATCCCTATTCCAAGAGAAATAAAAAGAAAGTTCACTGGCCATACAAAAGATGTGGCAGCAAATTCTGTAGACCCTAACTTACTAACCCAAACTCCATCTGCTAAATTATATAGGGTCTGTATTAAATTGTTTACCATAATAGGTATAGCTAAGGTAATAATGACCTTATACATATCCCCTTCAAGTATAAACTTCTTTTTTGATTGTCCATCCATTCTAACACTAAGCCCCCTATCTTAAATACTGTACTAGCTCATTGTACCATGATTTGTAAACATTTAAAATTATTTATATATAGAGACCATAACAGATATTATTCTGTTATGGTCTCTATATAATCTTTTATAACTTTACTATAAAAAAACTAAATTTTTTTAAAATTAAAAGTAAAAATAATTAGGCTCAAATAGGCTTTATTAATGGTATAATATGTATTAAAGTTTTATTATTTTTATTTTAAGTTTTAACCTTAATGGTCTTATGGTAAAATAAAAAAATTTTATCATCTAGTAATATTTCATTTAATATGAAGTCAGAATTTTGTGAGGTGTAGGATAGATGAAGCACAAGAAAATTTTTGTTATTCTTATTGTGTTAGGTTTAATGATTAGTGTCATATACTACAGCATAACTTTAAACTATAAATCAGATTTTCCAAAACCAGATAAAATAAATATATATAAAGATGGTGAGATAGTTTATACCCTTACTGATGATAAGTTAAAATTTAATAAAATCTTAAAACTTATAGATCTAAGATTTGAAGGTAATAACAAGATAACTATTGATAATGAAGATAGTACCAATTATTATAACCAGGCTAAAGGTGCTTGGGAATGTATCGAATTTATTTATGATGATGAAGTTACGTTAAGTATTAATAATGTTCAGTATAATTTTAAAAAATCATTTTTTCTTATAAGAGCTGAAGGAGGTAACGACTATTCTTCTAAGATGCTTTACGGAGATGAGAAATATACAAATTCATTAAATGGATTATCTACCTCTGAGAATATATTAAAAAAAATCATTAAAGTAATAAATAGTTATTAGAAAAAAAGTTTTCTCAAGATAAAAAGACATTATAACTAAATTAATAATCTAGTCATAATGTCTTTTAATCATCTATATTTATTGTTTATCAGTAGAAGCTGTTAAATCTGCCACATTATCTTTAGTAAAGAATCCATCAAAATCTCCATATCTATAAATATATTCATTTACTATTAAGGTATTTTTAGATGGTCTGCTAAAGGTTTGAACTATACCTTCTTCTTCATTTCCAACTAAGTCAATTAAAAATTCCATTCCTTTTTCCTTAAGCTTTTCAAAGCTATATTCTATATTCTCTAGATTGTAAGCTATATGATGAGGTCTTGCTCCATAGTTGTATACAAACTTTTCTGTAGGTCCCGCTTCCTCTAAAGATTTAAAAGGCTCTATTCCAGCTGTAAATACCATAGCTACCTTTCCTTTAGGAAGTCTTGATACATTAGTTATAGAGTTCATTTTTTCAATATATATAGCAAAGTTAAAATCATAATTTGTAAGCTTCATAAACTCTAGAATAGCTGCATCTCTGTCCTTAGATTGAATTCTAGTAGCTATATGATCCATTTCCTTGATGTTATTTATATATTCTTCTTTAGGTTTATTTAACGAAATCTCTAGCTTTTTATAATCCTTTGATACATAAGTGGATTTATTATCTTTCCACTGAATAACTCCATAAGATGTATTAGTGAAACTTGAAGGTATTGTAAGAAGCATATAGTAATTCTCTTCCTCTACTATATGATCAGTTAAGAATCTAACCCCTAACCCTTTTTGTATTTCATAATACTTCTTTATATCACTACAAGAATATATAAATGCTTCTATTCTTGTATTTATCATTCCTTGAGATTTTGGATGATATTCCTCTCTTACATAAGGATTATCCCCTTGCTTCCTAGATTTTATTAATATATCTGGTGAATTATTCTGTGATAAAACATAGACTTTCTCATAATCGTTTTCATAACCTTCGTTAAAATCATAACCTGTAAACTTTAAATATTCTTCTACAGCGCCTTCTTGATTATCTAATTCTGTATTTATAAGTAAAATCTCTAAATCTCCTACTAACCCTTGAAGACCTAAAGCTTTACGTTTTTCTATAACTTTTTCTGCTTCCTTCTTTAATAGCTCATCATTATTATTAAATTCCTCTGCATTATCTATATAATTTTTTAATTCTTCATGTTCGCTCCAAAAATTTGGTAATATTAATTGTATCATATTATCCCCTCCTTATAAGATAATTATATTCTATTAATAATAATTATTCAACTCTTAAAGTTATATTTTACAAGTTCAATTGTTAGATTATATAATCATATGATCTAGTTCCTTGTTTTATCTAAGTTATCCTATTAAGGTTATTATATTCTAAAATTTAACTTTATATTTTAAAAACTCAGACTAATAACTTTTCTATATTCATTTTAATTATTATAGAAAAGTTATTAGTCAGCTATAATTGTATATAATAAAAAAACTAAAGCAATACTCATATTACTTTAGTTTTTTTAAGTTATGTAAAACTTTACGCTCTCATATCTTCTTTAGTATAATATACAATTCCAATAGCTCCAGGGCCTACATGAAGACCTATAACTGGTCCTATATCACAAATTCGAGCTTCTATATTAAATACTTCCTTAAGCTTAAATGCCAATTCTTTTGCCTCATCTAAAGCATTTATGTGATGAACTACAATCTCTCCCATGCCAAAATCTTCTTCGTCCTTAAGAGCCTTTTTAATCATTTCTTCTATGGCTTTCTTCTTAGTTCTTATCTTAGTAAGAACCGTTGTAACTCCATCTTCTACTGTAAGTATAGGTATTATTTTTAAAAGTCCTCCAACTAAAGCACTGGCTGATCCTATTCTTCCACCTTTTTTAAGATACTCTAAATTGTCAGGTATAAACAAGAACCTACTACGACTTATTATGGATTCTGCTACTTCTTTAACTCTAGATAAACCTTCCCCTTTTTTTGCCTCTCTAGCTGCTACTATTGCCGCAAATCCTAATTCCATAGAATTAGACTTTGAATCTAATATTTCTATCCTTGCTTCTTTATATTTCTCTAAAATCATATCTCTTACCAGATGGGCACTTGAATAAGTTCCACTCATCTTTGAAGACAAAAATATACATAGAAGTTCATCACCAGCCTTAACTATACTCTCCATAGATAAATATAGTTGGTCTAAGGATGGCTGAGAAGATTTTGGTATTCCGTAGTCTTCCATTTTCTTATAAAAATCCTGGTTATTTATATCTAATTCATTAAAACTATCCTGATTAAAATTTACCTTTAAAGAAACTATACTAATATGAAGATCTTTTTCTATATCCTTAGGTATATAACTAGTACTATCTGTTAAGATTTTTACTGCCATATGACACCTCTCTAATTAATGTATTTTGTAAAATAGAAAAAAGCTTATATATTAAAAATTTCTTTAATATATAAGTCTTTTTCTATTATCTTTTATAATTCTATGTTACATATATTACTTACTATCTCTTTCTAAATCCAATAGATATTTTTTTATAGGTAATCCACCTTCATATCCAACTAAAGCACCATTTGCTCCAATAATCCTATGACATGGAATTATGATAGATAGTGGATTTTTATTATTAGCATTACCTACTGCTCTAGAAGCTTTAGAATTTCCTATACTAGTTGCTATATCCTTATAAGTTGCTACTTCTCCATAGGGTATATTTCTTAAAGCATTCCAAACCTTTCTCTGAAACTCCGTTCCACTGGTGACCTCTATTGGTACTGTGAATTCTTTTCTTATGCCTTTAAAATATTCTTCTAACTCAATCTTAGCTATTTCTATTATTTTATTTACTCTAGGATCTTCTTTTTTATGTGACTTTAAAAATTCAATACCTATTATTGAATCTTCATTTGCAATTATTTTCAAGGTTCCTGCTGGCCCTTCCATATAATCTATGTACATTGGTATTATCTCACCTCTTTAGAATATATAACTTCTATAAATCATATTATAACTATTTTTTAAAAGTTTTGTACATTATTCATATTTATATAATAAAAATATAACTTTTAAGTAATTTCTCTTTTTTAAAATTTAGATTTTTAATATATGATTAAAAAATTTCACCATCCATTGTCTTATACATATATATTTTTTATATTAGAAAAGAAATTTTATATAAATTATTGAATACAAAGTTACACAGTATTTTAAATTCATTGTCCATTTATAATAATTTAAAATACTGTGTAAACTAAGGTATTACTTAAAAATCTATACTGGAATAGAATCTATAGACAAACTAGTGATAAAATAATATAAAGAGTTATTACTAAATCTTTATATTATAGCAATAACTCTTTATATTATACTCGTTAAACTTTACTTAAACTTTTATTATATGTATCAAGTTGAATAAAATACTCTGTTAATCCACCCTTAAATACTGTAGGTTCATAAGAATAAATCTCTTTATTAATTACTCCTACCATTTTATTTATTTTTTCATAATCCCCTGGATTTCTTAGCGAGTTTATTACCATTTTCTCACTTTCTATCATAGCCTTTATAAGATTTGCAAATTCCACCTTATCCTCTTCTGTAAAACTATTAAAGCTATCATTAAAATAGAATAATTTATAAAGAAAATTATAACTTAGTTCTAAAAGCTTCTCTACCTCTCTATAGCTATTTATAAGGTCATCTTTTTTCTTAGTATAGTTTATTTTCATATTCATATCTTTTTCTAACATATTTATCCCATGATTTATGCCTGCAATACAATTCTGGATATAAAATATATCTTCATTGGTCATACGCAGCTGATAATCGTTTTCACTGAACTCATTCAAAATACCAAAGATTTTTTCTGATCCCCTAACTAAATTACTTTCAATTGAATCCTCATAGCTCTGTGGGAAAACTAGATTATTCACTAAATATCCAACTACAGCTCCTAACATAACAAGAAAAATCCTCTCTCTTCCATATTGAAAAGCTGGCTCTGAAGATGAAAAATATATTACAAGTATGGTTGCTACTCCCCCTGATATAAATGATATATCCCATGGCAACCTATAACATACAAATAACGTTACAAGGACTGCTACAGTAGTTGCTATAATATAATTTCCAATAAGCACTGTAGAAATAAGTCCTATAGTTATTCCAAAAATATTACTAATAATTAAGCTTCTAACATTATTCTTACTAGCATGTACAGCTTGAGTTAATGTCATCACTATAACTACTGCAATTGGTGCAACATTACTATTACCAAATCCTAATAACCTTGTTAATATCAATGATACTAACACTCCTAACGATATTTTCATAATTTTAACTTCTGTTCTTAATGATGTCATATCTACCCCTCCTATATGTATCACTAACCATTATACTCCTTAAGTTTTTATAATACCTAACTTTTATGGAATATATTCCATTGTTTTTTTCTATAGTACCATTGATAATATAAATAGTTGTACATATTTTCTAAATATTTAGCCATTCCTCTACTTTCGTAGGCTTTTATTTTAAATTTTTATATCTTTCCCAGAATAATTTTTTATTAAGCTTAAAGGTTAAAGCATCATAATTTTTTCCTCTCACTTCTCTATAATTAATTTTTCGCTTTACCACTTCAAAGCCACATTTTTTAGCAAGATTTATCATTCTATGATTTCCAGACCATGTTTCAGTGTATATTTCTAATATGCTACCACTTTTTAATAAATAGGAGATAAAAAGTGATAAAGAAAATTCTCCTAACTTTCTCCCTGTAAATTTATTATTTGCAATATCAATTCCTATGGCAAGCTTTGATTTATCGCCTTCAATATAATATGATGAAACCCATCCAATATGAATCCCATCTATATTACATATTTCTAATCTTCTACGAACCATAGGCAATTCTCTATTTAATCTTTGAAATAAACTATTTTTTAATTCTTCTATATCTATATCTTCTTCATCCTCCCAAGGAGCATCCCAATCTTGCCACTGAATTTCCTTTGTGTTCCAAAGTATATACTCCTCAATATCTTCAATACACATATCTCTTAAAAATATATGTTGGTTATAAATCTTAAATATATTTTCAATAATTTCGCTTTTCATATTCATCCCCCACTCATGTTACATTTAACCCATGTGGAATATAATACCATTAAAGTTTAATAAAATCTATAATTTATAACCCTCAAATCCACTCTTCCCTTATTATGCTTATTTAATTGATATATATATTTATGTAATATAAAATTATTCATCTATAATAAAAATTTTTTTAAAAAAATTTTCACATTTAAACTCACATTTTCCTATTTATTACATATTTTAGTATTATAGTTAAATCCTTGGAGGTATATAAATGTATAATCAAAATAATAATCCAGAGAATACTAACATTCCTGAAGAAGCAAGAAAAGAAAAGAATTACTATGAGGATGTTCTAAACTTTACTCCTTATATGTATGACTATTCAATGCCAAGAATGTCTCAAATGATGTATGACTATGACATGATGGATAATTCTCAAATGATGTATGACTACGACATGATGGATAACCCTCAAATGATGTATGACTATGACATGATGGATGCCACTCAAATGATGGCAAATTATGAAGCTAATGCACATATGGGCAATGAAAAAGATCCTATGAGTACAGACGGTTTTAGACAACATGGAGGTTCTCATCGTCGTCCACGTCCGCCATTTGGTCGTCCACCATTTGGCCGTCCACCATTTTTCCGTCCTCCTTTCTTCCGTCCTCCTTTCTTCCCATTCCCATGGTGGTGGCTATTCTTTTAATTAGCTCTATTTTAATTTAATAGAATACATGATATAAAATTAAGAGGTTTATACCTCTTAATTTTATGCTCAAATTTCTATAAATTATGTAGCTAATACATATGTTTTACCTATATCTATATTAATATTATCCCTAGGTAAAATTTACTTCTAGAAAACTTGCGTGTAGCATACTTCATCTTCCTATTAACAACTTCAAGGTATATTATGTTATAATTAGTTAAATTAAGAATAGTCAATAATAACCCTATTGTTATTATTAAATTCAAATATATTAATTGATAGGAGAAGGATATTATGAACAATGAAGATCAAAAAAAAGATAAAGAAAACTCTAGTATAGTGTTAGAAAAACTATTAAATTCTAGATCAATCATAATTTCTGGAGAGATAAATCAAGCTTTGGCAGAAAAGATAACTACTCAACTTTTAATACTACAAGAGATGGGTGACGAACCAATAAAGTTATTTATAAACAGTCAGGGTGGCCATGTTGAAGCTGGTGACACAATTCATGATATGATTAAATTTGTTAAGCCTCCTGTTATTGTAATTGGTACCGGCTGGGTTGCAAGTGCTGGTATAACAATCTATCTTGCAGCTGACAAAGAAAATCGTTACTCTCTGCCAAATACTAGGTACATGATACATCAGCCATTAGGTGGATTTAATGGTCAGGCTACAGATATTGGTATCGAAGCAAAAGAAATATTAAGAGTACGTAAAAGAATTAATACTATAATTAGTGAATCTACTGGTCAGCCATTAGAAAAAATAGAAAAAGATACGGATAGAAACTATTGGTTAAATGCCTCAGAAGCAGTTGATTATGGAATAGTAAATAAGGTTATTTCAAAGTATGAAGAATTAAATAATCTATAATTTATTAGAATAAAAAGTAGTCTATGAATAATCACTAGACTACTTTTTCTATGAATTCCTTGTTAATTTATTCATCTTCCTATTTAATTAGTAGATTCCCTACATTTTTTCTTTTTCCAATTTTCATTTGTTATTGCTTACTTTACCTTATCCATAGGATTTATTTTTTTAAACCATTTAATTAATATCAGAATTGTAGCAATTAACATTATTGGTATTCCTATTATATCTAGTATAC
Organism: Clostridium sp.; assembly: GCF_040797585.1. Classification (GTDB taxonomy): domain Bacteria; phylum Bacillota; class Clostridia; order Clostridiales; family Clostridiaceae; genus Clostridium_Z. The sequence continues at coordinate 13,453 of NZ_JBFNEO010000013.1, read as the reverse complement.
CTAATTGGCTAAAACTCACTCTACTTAACCACATAATTGTTAGAAATATTACCACTAACTCAGTAATTTCTATTTTTCTTTTCATTACATCTTAGATGTGCTATTTTTTTATATGAAGAAATTTTGCATCCTTCTCCTATAAATATCTATAACTCTTTTTCACACTTAGAAACGTTCTAATTCTTTTTTCTTTATCTCTAATTTACTTTTCTTATATTCTAGACTAAGTTTTATTATAGCTAGTATTCCAACCATTATACTTGTCAGCTTTAATATAGAGTCTAATATATTGCTTAGCACATCCATTTCGTCACCTCCTATAATTAAAAATAACTATATTAAATTTTTTATGCAAAGTAAAACGGCATCCTAATAATTATTTCCTGATTTCTCTTTTAAACTATTCTATGGTTGTTAATTTATATTCATCATTAGTACTCCCCTTTTGTTAATATACGTTAATAATATTAACATGTTTTTTGTTTTTGAGATATAAAAAGACTTAATTTTAGAAATAATTACAATAATATGTTATTCATAGTCTTCAATACTTGTTCTAAATAGAAAAAATTTAAATTTAATTATAACCTTGTAAAGCTTTCTATGTATTTTTTTATAACTATTCCATCTACACTTAATTTTTTATTTCTTTATTAGAATTATCTTCTGAATGAACGGTGATTTTCATTTTAAACTCTAATCCCCGCCAAATTAAAAATATCAATAGGCTTTTTCATATACCTATTGATATTACTGGTCTGGGTAACAGGACTTGAACCTGTGACTTCTAGAACCCCATTCTAGCGCGCTACCACCTGCGCTATACCCAGGCAATGAATACTGTATATATTTTACACTATATGCTACATTTATTCAATATATTACTATAATACGTAATTATGGTAATATATATTTATCATAACAAAGGAGGCGCATAAGAACATGTATAACTTTGATGAATATGAAAATCCCCAGTTATATGATATAGAAAACCAATGTGAAGAAGAGATTGATCTTATTTTAAAATGGTATGGTGACTCTAAAGATACAATCTTAGATTTATGTTGTGGTACTGGAAGAGTAACTATCCCCCTTGCTAAAAAAGGTATTAATACCATTGGAGTTGATATACATAAAGGCATGCTAGAACATGCCATAAGTAAATCTAAAAATCTTAATCTAAATATTCAATGGATTGATGAAGATTGTAGAAATCTACATTTGAATGAGAAAGTTTCCATGGCTGTTATGGCCGGAAATTCTTTTCAACATTTTCTAACCAATGAGGATCAAGAAGCCTTCCTTAAATCTACAAATAAGCTTCTTAAATCAGAAGGTATATTTATATTTGATACTAGATTCCCTTCAGTAGAAGAATTATTACAGCCACCTGTTGAAGAATATTATAAAACTTTTTTAGATTCCCATGGTAGACAATGTGATGTATCTTATTTTAGTACTTACAATTCTTTAACTCAAATTCAACACTATATAACTACTAGGGAATTTGAAAATCCAGATAGCACTACTGAAAAGCTTACTAGTAATATATATTTAAGATATACCTTTCCTCAAGAAATGAAACGCCTTCTAACATTATGCGGATTTCAAATTATTGAGATTTATAGTGATTGGAAGGAGACCATATTAGACTCAAATAGTTATAGTATGATCTATGTATGTAAAAAAGTTTAATATTTATATAAACTTTTTCCATATAAATATAAAAAAGTCACTGATTTAAAGTGACTTTTTTAAAATCTATTTTATAGATATATTGTTATTATAACTAAAGATTAATGTATCCTATATTATAATATACTTCTATGAATTCTATATTATAGTATTATACAAATTAGTCCTCCATTACCTTCATTTATTATCTTTTGAAGGGTTCTTTGGATCTTAATTTGTACATCCTCTGGCATTCTATAAAGTTTGCTTTGAAGTCCTTCCTGCACAAGAAGCTCTAAAGGCTTACCAAACATATTACTTTGCCAAACCTTACTTGGATCACTTTCAAATTGTTCAAGAACTCCCTTAACAAACTCATCTGTATCTTTTTCACTTCCTATTATAGGTTGAATTTCTGTTTCTATATCAGCCTTAATAAAGTGAAGAGATGGAGCACTTGCCTTTAATTTTATCCTATTTCCCACAATTTCTGGCTTTTCAAACTTCATTTCTGATAATTGAGGGGCAACTAATCCATAACCTGTATTTTTAACATCTATTAAAGCTTCAGAAATTTTATCATACTCAACTTTTGCCACATGAAGATCTTGTATTATTGAAAGAAGATCATTTTCTCCTCTTATGGAACAGTTACATATTTCGCTTAATATTTGATAGAATATTCCTGACTTTGGTCCCATAGAAACCCTAGCAGTTCCTTCTCCCATATTCATCTCATCAACATCTGTATGTCCTAAGAAATCCTCTTCCCTAAAACTATTAAGTATGCTCTTTATATCACGCACCTTATGAACTCCATCAGCAATTTGTCTTATTAATCCTAAGAAATTATCCTTTAGCCAGTGTGATGGCTCTAATTTTTCAATCCATTCTGGTAGATCAATGTTAATTTCTTTTATTGGGAATTCTTTTAATACTCTTTGGAAAAGATTCATAACATCTTCTTCATTCATGTTAAGTACATCCATTACTTGAACTGGAACATCATACTTTTCTTCAAGTTCTCTTTTAATATCCATGGTTTCTTTAGAATACATTTGAGCAGAGTTAAGTACAATAATAAAAGGCTTATTAATATTTTTTAATTCGTCAATTACTCTTTCTTCAGCCTCCACATATTCTTCTCTATTAATATCTGTTATAGATCCATCAGTTGTTATAACAAGACCTATAGTTGAGTGATCTGTTATAACTTTTTTTGTTCCTATTTCCGCAGCTTCTTCAAAGGGAATCTCATAATCATACCAAGGAGTAGTTACCATCTTTGCTTCTTCTCCATCAGTATATCCTGATGCTCCCCTTATAATGTATCCTACACAATCCACCATTCTTACCTTAAATTTTATTCCATCTTCAAGACCTATTTCTATAGCCTCATTAGGTACAAATTTAGGCTCTGTAGTATGAATACTCTTACCTGAACCGCTTTGTGGAAGCTCATCCTTTGCTCTTTGCTTTTTATATCCATTCTCTATCTTTGGTATTACCATCATGTCCATAAATCTTTTTATGAAGGTAGATTTTCCTGTTCTTACAGGTCCTACTACCCCTACATAAATGTCTCCTTGGGTTCTTTCGGCTATATCTTTGTATATGTTGAAATTCTCCAAATCCAACCCTCCCCAAATTACATATTAACATTATATATATATTATTTTTCCATGGCATTTATTACAAAACACTAGTTAAAATATATTAATATTCTTTTCTTAAGGCATATATTTTCTCCATAGAGCCATGTGTACCTTTTAGTAACAATATAATATATTCTATTTTTAAGAATATGTGTCACTTTTTAGTAAAATATTTAAAAAATGCATCCATCCTATAGGAAATCATACTGAATATGAATTTCCTATAGGATGGATGCATTGTATTTATGTTAATTATAGAACTCATCTATGGGCGTATCAACTGTTATCCCCTACTTTTTAAGAGGATGAAGTATTACATTTTATGTCCATCAGATAGAACGAATCTTCCTTCAGATGGTGTTCTTTCTACCAACTGAAGGTTAGATATGTCAATCTAGGACATAGGAGCTGTTATCCCCCACCTTTTAAGAGGATGGGGTGTTATAGCTCCTAGCCATCATATAAATTCCTTATTGAAAATCTTCTTTCTTTTTATTTCTTTGCATAAGCTCTAATACTCCTTCTTTAGGATCTTTATTTTCAAATAAAACCCTATAAAGAGTATCAGTTATAGGCATTGATACCTTAAGGTCTTCCTTTAAAATATAGAAAGCCTTGCAAGCCTTTATTCCTTCCACTACCATGCCTACTTCTTTAATAGCTTCATCCATGGTGCTACCACTACCAATTAATATACCTGCTCTTCTATTTCTACTATGCATAGAGGTACATGTAACAATTAGATCTCCCATACCAGTTAGTCCAAAGAAAGTTTCCTTTTTTCCTCCTAGTTTTTCTCCAATTCTAATTATCTCACTTATACCCCTTGTCATAAGAGCGGCCTTTGCGTTATCTCCATATCCTATACCATCACAAACACCTGCTGCCAAGGCTATTATGTTCTTAACCGCTCCTCCTATTTCAACTCCTACTAAATCGTCATTAGTATATACTCTAAAATATGGAGCCATAAAAAGCTCTTGAACTGCTTCTGCATGGCATATATGTCTTGATGAAGATACCACAGTAGTTGGAATTTTAACTGCCACCTCTTCTGCATGACTAGGTCCTGATAATACTACTACTGGATTCTGTAGTTCTTCCTCTAATATATCAGACATAAGTTTTGCTGTACCTTCTTCTATGCCTTTTGCCACATTTATTATTATAGATTTATCCTCTATACACTCCTTAGCCATTCTGCATATTTTACGAATGGCATGAGAAGCTGTAGCAAAAACTATATAATCAGCATCTTTTAGTACTTCTTTCATATCTGTGGATGCTATAATATTATTATTTAATACTATATCCTTCATATATTTAGAATTTCTTCTATTTATATTTATATCCTGGACTACTTTTTCATCTCTAGCCCATATATATACGGAATTATCTTTTTCACCTAGTAAATTTGAAAGAGCTGTTGCAAAACTTCCTCCCCCTAAGAAAGCTACCTTACTCATACACTATTCCTTCCTTTCCCTAAACTCCATTTTGATACCAGTTCCCTTAAACTCAAAACTGCTTCTAAGCTGGTTTTCTAAATATCTTTGGTAAGAGAAGTGTAATGCATTATAATCATTTACAAAGAATATAAATGTAGGTGGTTTTGTTCCCACCTGGGTTACATAGTATATCTTTAATCTCTTAAGACCTACTATTGGAGGTTCTTTCATAAGTACAGCCTTACTTATAACATCATTAAGTATTCCTGTTCCTATTCTCTTGTTATAGCTCTCATAACACTCTTTTGCCATTTCAAGAACCTTATGAGTTCTTTGACCTGTTAATGCAGAAATAAATAGGTATGGAGCATAAGAAATAAACTTTAAATTACTTTGTAAATCTTTTTTGTAATTATCAAGGGTCTTATTATCCTTTTCTATTAAATCCCATTTATTCACTATAACCATTATTGCCTTATTAAGCTCATGGGCATATCCTATAATCTTTTCGTCTTGCTCAGTTACACCCTCTTGTGCATCTATTATAAGAATACATACATCTGCTCTTTCTACTGCTGCTAAGGTTCTTATAACACTATATCTCTCAATCTCTTCTTTAACCTTACTTTTTCTTCTAAGACCAGCTGTATCAATTAAAGTGAACTTACCTAATTCATTTTCTATATTACTATCTATAGCATCTCTTGTAGTTCCTGGAATGTTAGAAACTATAGCTCTCTCTTCTCCAAGAAGCTTATTTATAAGGGAGGATTTTCCTACATTAGGCTTTCCTACTAAAGCTATCTTTATGTTTTCCTCATCTTCATCATTTATTTCATCATAATTAAAGTTCTCTACAACTTTATCAAGCATATCTCCAAGTCCAAGACCTTGAGTTGCAGATATAGTTACAGGATCTCCAATACCTAAATTATAGAACTCATAGGCATTGTTTTCGTCCTTTAAATTATCTACCTTATTTACAACTAAAACTACAGATTTTTTACTCTTTCTAAGCATTTGAGATACTTCATGGTCTGCTGAAGTTAGCCCTTCTTTTCCATCCACTATAAAAACTATAACGTCAGCTGTTTCTATAGCTATTTGAGCTTGCCTTCTCATCTGCTTTACTATAATACTACCATTCTCAGGCTCAATTCCCCCTGTATCTATCATAGTAAACTTATGATTTAACCACTCTGCCTCTGCATATACTCTATCTCTTGTAACTCCTGGAGTATCCTCAACTATAGATACCCTTTTACCAGCTATCTTATTAAAAAGAGTAGATTTCCCCACATTCGGTCTTCCAACCATTGCAACTATTGGCTTTGCCATTTGTTACGCCTCCTTTATTAACACTTATTTATTATGTCAATTATGTCCTCTCCTGTATAGTGACACACTCTAACCTTTACATTAAGAGCTTTTTCTAACTCTTCTATTGTAACATCATCTAAAAATACCTTATCATTAGCTCTTAGCATATTTCTTGGTATTATCATATATTCTCCAAGCTCTTTATCCTTCAAGGTATTAATTATATCCCCTGCAGTTAAAAGACCTGCTACAGTTATACTTTCCCCATAGAACTTATTTAAAACTCGCTCCACCTTAAGCTGCAGCTTTGGATTTACTTCCATTATTTTATTTGCCATTCTTTCTATCTCTGGATAAGCAGAACTACCTGTTACAAAAGTAATAGACTTTTCTATATCTTTATCTACAAGTTTTGCATCCCTATCTATGGTATCTCTAAGAAGTCTTATCATCCCTATACCATCTTCAATTTGTTCATATCCTCCATAGAAACTCTCATCCGGTACATCTATTCCAGCCATTACATAGAACTCATCAGCAAGTCTTATAAAAGGACTTCCTATGGTTTCAATGAATTTATCTTGTATTCCCTTTAAATCTTCTATTTCTTTTTTAGCAGTTTCCTTAGTATATGTTGTAAGTTTAAATAATCCATCTCTGAATTGAGTAACACCTACTGGAACCGCCGCCACATTTTGAATTCTTGGATAAAGCTTATATAAATCATCTATAGTTCTATATAACTCTTCTCCATTATTTATTTCTGGGCATAAAACTATTTGGGCATTCATCTCAATACCCGCATCTGCAAGTTTTTGTAATCTATTATAAATTTCCCCTGCAAATCTATTGTTAAGCATTTTTGCTCTTAATTCCGGATTTGTTGTATGTACGGAAATATTTATAGGACTTATTTTATATTTTATAATTCTATCAATATCCTCATCCTTCATATTAGTTAAGGTAACAAAGTTTCCTTGAAGGAAAGATAATCTTGAATCATCATCTTTAAAATATATGGTATCTCTCATACCCTTTGGATTTTGGTCTATAAAGCAAAATATACATTTGTTAGTACAGCTCTTTGCTCTATCCATGATCCCCTCTTCGAATTCAAGACCAAGATCTTCTTCATAATCCTTTTCTATTTCATATATCCAAACTTCCCCATCCTGCTTCTCAACTTCTACTTCTAAATACTCGTCTGCAATTAAAAATTTATAGTCAATTATATCCTTAATTACTGTTTCATTTATTTTAAGTAGCTTATCCCCTACATCAATCCCTAGTTCTTCTGCGATACTTCCATTAATTACTTTAGAGATTTTTTTGTTCATAAGTTTCACTCCTATTTTTAGTTACTATCATTATGTTATAATACATTAATTAAATAAACTAGTCAATAAATAATTATTGTTAAAGCCTTACTATTTAAAGCTTTTCTGATGATTAGATATAGTTATTTTATTAACTATTAATTAGGTTTTCTTTCTAATTATGTCCCTATTTCAAAATAAAAAACTAGAAGACTAGCTCCTAGTTTTAAAAAATTTAATCATTTAAATCTACAGTTTCTCCTGTAACTAAATAAATTGTCCATTCACATATGTTAGTAACATGGTCTGCTATTCTCTCTAAGAACTTACATACAAATAAGAATTGAGCTGCTTGATTTATCACTGTTTTATCATTTATCATAAGCTCTATAAGTTCTTTAAATATCTCTTTATATATAGCATCTATTTCATCATCCATTTTACAGGTAGCATAAGCAAGGTCCACATTGCCATCCACATAAGCATCAATAGCTCTTTTTATCATCTTTTGTATAATTTCTGTTATTCTAGGAATGTCTACTAACTCCTTAATATACTCTTCATCCTTAAGTCTTTTTACAATCTTTGCAATATCTACTGCGTGGTCTGCCATTCTTTCAAGGTCTGTGACTATTTTTGTAGTTGTAAATATATTTCTTAAGTCCTTTGCAACTGGTTGCTCCCTCGCTATAAGCTTTATACATTTATCTTCTATATCTTTTTGAAGCTTATCTACTATATCATCATTTTTTATTATTTCACCAGCTAAAGCCTCATCCTTGTTTTTTAAGGCTTCAATGGAATTATATATTTGCTTTTCCACAATACTACTCATTCTAAGTAAATCATTGTGAAGATTTCTAAGTTCTAAATCAAAAGATGTTCTTGTCATAACAGCACCTCACTTATTATACATTAGGCATATAATAGAAAATAATTAATACTCTTATAGAATATATTAAAATACTATTATTTTCAAAGTTCTATAAGACTCTAAAATAAACTTTAACTTATATTTGTACTTAAACCATTAAAACTTATAAATTTTAATTCATGTATAAAAAAATTTTCTGTTAAAAATACTATATACATAGCTAAATATGATAATAAATATTATCTTACTCTATGACTTAACCGAATCTTCCGGTTATATAATCCTCTGTTCTCTTATCCCTTGGTCTGTAGAAAATATCATCTGTTTTTCCCTTTTCTACAATTTCTCCATTTAAAAAGAATACTGTATTATCTGCAATTCTTCCTGCCTGTTGCATATTATGAGTAACTATAACTACAGTATATTCCTTCTTTAATGAATCCATAAGTTCCTCTACTTTTAATGTAGATATAGGGTCAAGGGCAGAAGTAGGTTCATCCATAAGAAGCACCTCTGGCTCTACAGCAAGGGTTCTTGCTATACATAATCTCTGCTGTTGTCCCCCTGATAATCCATAAGCATTCTTTTTAAGTTTATCCTTAACCTCATCCCAAAGCACTGATCCTTTTAAGCTTCTTTCTACTATTTCATCTAGAGTATTTTTATCCTTAATCCCATGTATCCTAGGTCCATAAGCTATATTATCATATATAGACATTTGAAATGGATTAGGTTTTTGAAACACCATACCTATTTTTTTTCTAAGCTCTATTACATCATATTCTTTATGGTAGATGTTTTTTCCTTCATATATAACTTCACCATTTACTGTAACATTTTCTATAAGATCATTCATTCTATTTATTGTTCTTAAGAATGTGGATTTACCACATCCTGAAGGACCTATTAATGCTGTAACCTTATTCTCATCTATTTCTATATTTATACCTTTAAGGGCATGAACCTTTCCATAATATAGGTTAATATCCTTTGCCTCTATTATACTCATATTGTTTCCTCCTATTTTGAACCTGTATATCTTTCATGTATTCTCTTTCCAAGTACTCTAGCTAATATATTAAATATAAGTACCATAAGTATTAATACTGCAGCTGACTTATTAGCTATAGCTGCTGCATCTGGAAGACTTGCTTCTGAATTTAACTTCCAAATGTGTACGGATAAAGTCTCTGCTGGTCTAAATATATTAAAAGGATTAGCTTTACTTGCAAGAGATGTTCCAAGTTTAAGATTTGGAGTGGTCATTCCTGCTGTATATAAAAGTGCTGCAGCTTCTCCAAATATTCTTCCTGCAGCCAGGATTACTCCTGTAAGAATTTGAGGCATAGAAGCTGGAATTAATACATTCTTTATAGTTTGCCATTTCGTAGCTCCAAGACCTAGGCTTGCTTCACTAAACTTTCTTGACACATCACTTATTGCATTTTCACATACCCTTGTAAGGGATGGCAAGTTTAATATGGTTAGTGCTAAAGCTCCTCCAAATAAGGTAAATCCCCATTGTGCTAAATTAACAAAGACCAATAATCCAAATAATCCTACAACTATTGATGGAAGAGATGCCATAGTTTCAATACAAAGTCTTATTATATTTAAGAATGTTCCTTCCTTTGCATACTCACTTAAATATATACCTGCACCAAGTCCTAAAGGAATAGTAATAGCTAAAGAAATCACAAGAAGATAAAAGGAGTTAAATAATTGGGGTCCTATTCCTCCTCCAGCTTCTCCATGCTTCGGATTTCCAAATAGGAAGTCAGGATCTAAGAATCCAACGCCTTTTATGAGTATTATTGATATTAATACAGCCAGTACAAACACCACAAAGGCAGATAGTAAATATAATATAAAAGTCCAAATTTTATCTATAACCTTAGCATTCATTATTTAGCTTCACCTCGTCTTCCTATTGCTCTTATTACTAATATAAATATGAATGATACAACAAGTAGCAAGGATGCTAAGGACCAAAGAGCATCATTCCATGGTGTTCCATTTATTGTATTAGCCATATCCATGGTTAAAATACCCGTTAAAGTAGTGGTGGAATCTAATATTCCATTAGGGAACCTTAGAGAGTTTCCTATAACCATCTGTACTGCTAAAGCTTCTCCGAAGGCTCTTGCTACTCCAAGAACTATTCCAGTAAGTATTCCCTTTCTAGCTGATGGTACTACAACTCTTGATATAGTTTGCCATCTAGTAGCTCCAAGTCCATAGGATGCTTCAATATATTCTCTAGGTACTGTTTTTATGGCATCAGATGCAATACTTGCTATGGTAGGAAGTATCATAACACTTAATACAATTATTGCTGCAAGTACAGAGAATCCTGTTCCTCCAAATCCTTTTTTGATTAAAGGTACTAAAAAAGATATACCAATCCATCCATAAACAACAGAAGGTATTCCTACAAAAAGCTCTAGAGCAGGCTGTAGAACTTTACTTCCTATACTTTTAGAAATTAAATTCATAAATATTGCTAAAGCTACAGCTATAGGAGCTGCTATTATTATGGCCCCAAAAGATACTAAAGTAGATCCTACTAAAAATATAAGAGATCCAAAACTTGTATCTCCTTCTGTAACCCATTTTGGGGAGAATAAAAATTCACTTATAGTAGTTGTTTTAAAAGTTGCCATCCCCTTTGAGAACACAAATCCCATTATAGACAAGGTAAGCACCACTATTAATACTCCACAAATAGTTGCATATGTTCTTCCTAAATATTCATTTCTAAACTTCATGAATCTCTTACTTTTCATACCTCACAACCTCTTCTTACCTTAATTTAATTAGGCTAGACAGAATCTAGCCTAATTTATTATTTGAAATCACTCATTGGTATATATCCAAGCTTTTCAACTGTTTCCTTATTTTCATCACTCTTTATAAAATCTATTAATGCTTTTACTTCGTCCTTTGGTTCACCCTTTGTTATCATGTATTCATAAGACCAGAATGGATATTTTTTAGAAACTATATTTTCCTTATTAGCTTCTACCCCATCTATCTTTAAGATTTTTATTCCTTCTCTATCTTTCTCAGTCATTAAGTTAGATAAAGCTACATATGTTATAGACCCACTAGTTTCTCTTACTGTTTTTAATGCTGCTCCTGTAGAATCTTGTGTCATTCCAAGGCCTTCTTTTTCTTCCTTATCCTTTAATAAAGTATTTTTAAAGGTAGATCTTGTTCCTGAGGACTTACTTCTATTAACTACTGTTATATTTGAATCATTTCCTTTAAGATCCTTCCAGTTAGTTATCTCTCCTGTAAAAATCTTTTGTATCTCCTCTGTTGTTAAATTATCTATATTAACATCATCATTTACAACTAAAGCAAATCCTATTCCCGCAACCTTCTCTTCCTTTAACTGATCTAAAATACTCTTATCTTCTATTTTATCACTAGCTGGTACATCAGAATTTCCTATTTGTGCACTTCCTTGTGCAACTTGGTTTATTCCAATTCCACTTCCCCCACCTTGAACATTTACAGTTACATCCGGATATTTATTATTAAACCCTGCTACTGATTTTTCAACTAATGGTTGAAGAGCAGTAGAACCTATTGCTAATACACTTCCTGAATAAGATTGAGTTCCATCTGTTTCTCCTTTATTACCACAAGCTGTTAATCCTAGTGTTAGAGTTAAGGCCACTATACTAAACTTTAAGAACTTTTTTCTCATAATTTGCATTCCTCCTAAATTTATCTTAAATAAACTTTGTAATTACATTATGTACTTTTAAAGTTAAAGCAGTATTATAGTAAAGTTAAATAAATTTAACATTATGTTTCCCAATTAAACTCTTTAAAATGTAAAAAGCAACATATAAATATGTTGCTTTTACTTAAAAACTTTAAATATCTCTTAAGGGCAAAGTTATTATAAACTCTGTTCCATTACCTAATTCACTATTTACATTAATACTTCCATTAAAGCTCTTTATTATATGCTTTACAATAGCAAGACCAAGTCCTGTTCCTCCCTTAGCTCTAGATCTAGCCTTATCTACCCTATAAAATCTTTCAAAGAGTCTTGGTATATGTTCCTTATCTATTCCTACTCCATTATCTTTTATAGTTATAATACAATTATTTTCTACAACCTTAGAAATGACCCTTACACATCCCCCTTCTTCGGAGTATTTTATTCCATTATCTATCACATTTATCATCATTTGTTTAAATTTATCTCTATTTCCATTCAGGTTAATATTACTGTGTAAATCAAAAATCAATTCTATACTCTTTTTATCTGCAGTATTTTTTATTAGATAGTATATGTCCTTTAATGTCTCATCTACATCTATGTTTTCTATAACATTCTCTCTATTTTGCTCTATATTAGACAATACAAGTATATCTTCAATTAGTCTTGTAAGTCTTTCCGCCTCATCATTTATTATTCCAAGGAACCTTTCCTTAGTTTCTTCATCATCCACATATTTTAATGTTTCAGCAAAGCCTTTTATAGATGTTAAAGGAGTTTTTAATTCATGGGATACATTAGCCACAAATTCAGATCTCATATTCTCAAGTCTTTTAATATCTGTAACATCCTGTACCACAGCCACAGTACCTATAAGTTCTCTATGATTTATAATGTCTGCAGTTTTTATTCTAAGATCCTTCTCCTCTGGCCAGTATATTTTTAATTCCTTATATCCCTCACTAGTATCATTGAACACAGCCTCAAACTCAAAATCCCTAATATGATCCATAAGATTTTCTCCAATAATATCTTTATGTATATCAAATATCTTCTTAGCATAGGGATTCATCATTATTATTTTAGAATTTCTATCTATAGCTATTACTCCACTATCCATGCTTTTTAATATAGCTTCTAATCTATTCTGCTTAACTGTAACTTCTTCAATGGTATCTTGAAGCTTATCTGCCATATTATTAAAGGTTCTTGCTAAATCTCCTACTTCATCGGCATAAAAGGCATTTACTCTTCTATTAAAATCTCCTTTAGTAATCCTTGAAGTTACAAACTCTAGTTCATTTATAGGCTCCATAATTATTTGAGATAACTTTACAGATAACATAACAGTAATAGCTATTACCACTGCTAAAACTATAATATAATATTTTATATAATACTAATTTATAATTATTTTTAATGTGATT
>NZ_JBFNEO010000012.1:0-26558 GCF_040797585.1 Clostridium sp. | reverse complement strand
GGTAGATATGGACTTAAAAGGAAGTTAGCTTCAGCCATAGTAATAGTATTGTTTTTTGGTATATTTATAAGTATAGCTGTTATATTTATACCTAAAATTTTAAAAGAAAGTAGTAGTTTGTTTAAATCACTAGATTATTTAGAGATAAGGATATCAGAAATATATAATGGATTAAAAAATAATAATAAACTCTTTCTTTTGGTACATAATGAGCTAGAAAATAAAGTGCTAGAATATTTTAAAGGTATATCTATGGGAGTGTTTAGGGGCATAATTAATGCTTCAGAGCATATTATATCTTTAGCAGTAATTCCAGTAATATCTTATTATTTCCTAGCAGATAGAGAAATCATGTGGAGAAAGTTTTTAATTTTTATTCCTGTTAGAAGAAGGAATGTAGTAGAAGGAATAACTAAAGATATAGATAAAATACTTTCACGATATGTAATGAGCCAACTAGTGCTTTGTATAATCATTGGCGTTCTTACCTTTATAATACTTATAGTATTAAAAGTAGATTTTCCTTTGATTCTTGCATTAATAAATGCTATAGCTAACATAATACCTTATTTTGGACCATTATTTGGAGGAATTCCAGCAATTTTAATTGCTCTTCTAAGTTCTCCAACTAAGGCATTATATACTTTTATATGTCTTTATATAATTCAACAGGTAGAAGGAGATATAATATCACCTAAAATTGTTGGAGATAGTATATCTATGCATCCTCTTATGGTGATAATCCTTTTAATTATAGGTGGTAAAATAGGGGGATTTTTAGGTATGGTATTAGCAGTACCTTTTGGAGTCATGGTTAAGGTTATTTATGAGGATATAAATTATTATTTATTTTAAATATTGACATAAATCATATAATAAAATATAATTTTTCCATAAGTAAATAATGAAGAGCTGTGACAAGAAGGAGTAAATTTATATCTTTATATAGAGAGGAAGTGGAAGGTGAAAACTTCTTAAAGAATAAATTGAAGGCTGTCTTTGAGCTGTATAAACTTAAGTGATGAACTTTTAAGTTCATAATTAGGGTGGTACCACGGAATTTAGCTTTCGTCCCTTTATAGGGATGGGGGCTTTTTATATTTTTATATAGAATTAAGGAGGAATTTTTCATGAAAAAAATGGGATTAAATGAAATAAGAGAAGCATACTTAAAATTCTTCGAAGAAAAGAATCATTTAAGATTAGAAAGCTTTCCTTTAGTACCAAAAGATGATAAGGATCTATTGTTAATAAATGCAGGTATGGCACCATTAAAGCCATATTTTACAGGACTTAAAACACCACCAAGTAAAAGGGTAACTACTTGCCAAAAGTGTGTTAGAACTGGGGATATAGAGAATGTAGGAAAGACAGCAAGACATGCTACTTTCTTTGAGATGCTTGGTAACTTTTCTTTTGGAGATTATTTTAAAGAAGAAATTATCCAGTGGGCATGGGAGTTTATAACTAAGAACCTTGATATACCAAAGGATAAGCTTTATGTTACAATATACTTAGATGATGATGAGGCTTATGATATATGGACTAGTAAAACTGATGTAGATCCAAGTAGAATATTTAGACTTGGAAAAGAGGATAATTTCTGGGAAATAGGGGTAGGACCTTGTGGACCATGCTCAGAGATACACTATGATAGAGGAGAAGGAAAAGTATCCACTGTAGAGGAATTTATAGAGGCTTCAGATAATGATAGAATAGTGGAATTCTGGAATCTTGTATTTACTCAATTTAATAAGGATGAAGAAGGGGTATACCACAAACTATCTCATCCTAATATAGATACAGGAATGGGACTTGAAAGAATATCTACTATAATGCAGGGTACGGAAAATATATTTGAAATAGATACTATAAAGTCTATTTTAGATAAGGTATGTGCTATAGGTAATGTAGATTATGGCAAAGATAAAAATAAGGATACATCAGTACGTATAATCACTGACCATGTAAAAAGTGTAACATTTTTAATATGTGATGGTGTTCTTCCATCTAATGAAGGTAGAGGCTATGTCCTTAGAAGACTTTTAAGAAGAGCAGCAAGACATGGAAGATTACTTGGAATCAATAAAACATTCTTAAGTGAAGTTGTGGATAGGGTTGTAGAAAATTATGGAGTGGCTTATCCAGAGATTAAAGAAAAGAATGACTATATTAAAAAGGTTATAAATATAGAGGAAGAAAGATTTAACGAAACTATAGATAGTGGAGAGGAAATACTTAAATCCTATATTAATGAACTGAAAGATAATAAACATAAGGTTTTAAGTGGAGAAAAAGCATTTAAACTTCATGATACCTATGGTTTCCCATTAGAGCTTACAGAAGAGATATTAAGTGAAAATGGTATGGAAGTAGATATAAAAGGCTTCAATGAAGAAATGGATCTTCAAAGAAAAAGGGCAAGAGAAGCAAGAGGAGAGAGTAGCTATATGGGAGCAGAAGACTCCATATTAAATAAAGTAGCACAAGATATAGATACTGAATTTAAAGGCTACGAAGACTTAATATTTGAAGGTAAAATTGTTCAAATTGTAAAGGATGAGGTCTTTGTAGATAGCTTAAAAGAAAACGAAGAGGGAATAATTATTGTTGACAATACTCCTTTCTATGCAGAAATGGGAGGTCAAGTAGGTGATACCGGATATATCTATGGAAATAATGGAGAAGTTCAGATAAAGGATTGTAGGAAAAATATTTCAGGAAAGATAATGCATTTTGCCACTGTGAAAAATGGCTCTATAAACAAGGGGGAAGTGGTAAAGCTTAAAGTAGATAAAGAAAGAAGAGAGAGTATATGTAAGAACCATACAGCTACTCACCTGTTACATGAAGCATTAAAGAAAATTTTAGGTGATCACGTTAATCAATCAGGATCTTATGTTGATAATGAAAGATTAAGATTTGACTTTACTCATTTCTCAGCATTAACAGAGGAAGAGATTGCTAAAGTAGAAAGATTAGTAAACGAAAAGATAATGGAAGCTTCAATGATAGATACAAATATAATGACAGTGGATGAAGCAAAGTCTTGTGGTGCTATTGCTTTATTCGAAAATAAGTATAAGGAAGATGTAAGAGTAGTTTCAGTAGGAACCTTTAGTAAGGAACTTTGTGGGGGAACCCATGTAAGGAATTCAGGACAAATTGGCTTATTCAAAATTATAAGTGAAGCTGGAGTTGCAGCAGGTATAAGAAGAATAGAAGCTGTAACTGGAGGTAATGCTTTAAATTATATGGAAGAAAAACATTTAATGATTAAAGAAGTATCAAAAGCATTAAAATGTACAGAAAAGGATATAATAGAAAAGATAAATCAAAATATCTTAACATTGAAAGAAAAGGATAAGGAGATTCAAAACCTTAAATCTAAAATGGTAAAGGGAGTAGAAAATGATATAGTTAAAGAAGTCCAAGAAGTAAAGGGAGTAAAATTTGTAGCTTATAAACTTACGGATATAGATGCCAATGGACTAAGAGATATAGCAGACAAGGTAAAGGGAAAACTTCAAGAAGGTGTAATAGTCCTTGGAGCTGTAAAGGATGGAAAGGTAAACTTTGTTTCTATGGCATCAAAGGATGTAATAGAAAAGGGAGCTCATGCAGGTAAGATAATAAAAGAAGTTGCAACTATTGCTGGCGGAGGCGGTGGTGGAAGACCTGATATGGCTCAAGCTGGTGGTAAGCTGCCAGAAAAGGTTGATGAAGCCCTAAGTGTAGTTTCAAAAGTCTTAGAAAATTTACTTCAATAAAAATAACGTATATACATTTTCTAGTTTTTGATTTATAATAGAGTTATCAAATGAGAATAAATAATAATTACAGTTATTAATTAAATTATAAAGTTAAAATTTGAATAAGTTAATAGAAGTAGGGTTATACTACAAAATGAACTACTTACATGTGTGAAGTATAATGTAAGGAGGTGAAGCTGCATATAAGCAGCCTAATCATGGTGAATAATGAACATACAATGGAATTTGATTTTAATAGGGATAAGGAAGATTTGACTAAAGCTATTCTTACAGAAATATATAGCTCTTTAAAAGAAAAGGGATATAATCCTGTAAACCAATTAGTTGGATATTTAATTTCTGGAGATCCAACCTATATTACAAATTATAATGGTGCTAGAGCTTTAGTTAGAAAACTAGAAAGAGATGAAATTTTAGAAGAAGTTTTAAAATCTTATTTAGACATAAAGTAAAAAAGTGCCCTAATTTTAGGGCACTTTTACTTTAAAATGAGCTTAAGGAGAAATAAATGAGAATATTAGGATTAGATATAGGGGATAGAACTATAGGGGTAGCTATAAGTGACCCATTGGGATATACAGCTCAAGGAATTACGACTATAAGAAGAAAGATTGATCCTTTAGATATTGAGGAAGTAAGAAAGATATGTGAAAATTATAGTGTGGAAAAAATAGTTTCAGGTCTTCCTAAGAATATGAATGGAACAGTAGGACCACAAGGTGAGAAGGTAATGGAGTTTTGTGATAAATTAAAAGACTCTTTAAATATAGATATTGAATATTGGGATGAGAGATTAACTACAGTAGCAGCACATAGGGCAATGTTAGAAGCTGACATGTCTAGAGCGAAAAGAAAGAAAATTGTGGATAAGATAGCGGCTACATATATTCTTCAAGGATATTTAGATAGATTATCAAAGTAATGGATAATTATTATTGACAAATAATTAAATTAAACTTAAAATTACAATAAATAGAGGAGTGTAAAAATGGAAAATAACATGGATACAATAATGTTAGTGGACGAAGATGGCGTTGAGTGCGAATTTGAAATAGCACAAAGATTTGGTGTTGAAGAAAATGAATATGTGATTGTAATACCAGTAGAAAGTGAAGATGAGGAAGAAGGAATACTTCTAAAAATAATAGAGGATGAAGAGGGAAGTTTTACTTTAACTACAGTTGATGATGAGGCAGAATATGACATCGCAGCTGAAGTATATACAACCCTTTTCACTGAAGAAGAATAATAATAAAGGAATGGGGTAGTTATATGCCAAAGTTATCTACATCAGAAATAAATGGTTTGAAGGAAGATTTAAAAAAGAAAGGATATAAATTAACACCTCAAAGAAGAGCCATAGTTGACACAATCATAGATAATGAAGGAAAGCATTTAACTGTTGAAGAAATTTATGATGAAGTTAAAAAAGACTGTCCGGAAATAGGGCTAGCAACTGTATATAGAACTATAGTCTTACTTGAAGAGCTTGGGATAGTATATAAATTAGATCTTAATGATGGATGTAGTAGGTACGAATTAGTTCATAAAGATGAACTACATAGACATCATCATTTAATTTGTACCAAGTGTGGTAAAGTAATAGAGGTTGAGGGCGATCTTTTAGATAACTTAGAAGAAAAAATTGAGGTACAATATAAATTTAAAATAAAAGATCATAGTGTAAAGTTTTTTGGAATATGCGAAGAGTGTGAAGAGGAATAATAGCAACATACAGATAAGAACAAGGAGGTAAATTAATGAAAAAAGAAAAGGATAAAGTCAAAGTAATTCCTCTTGGCGGACTAAATGAAATCGGAAAAAATATGACAGTCATAGAGTACAAAGAGGATATTATAGTAATTGACTGCGGATTAAAATTTCCAGATGAAGATATGTTTGGTATAGATATCGTTATACCAGATGTAACTTATCTTTTAAAGAACAAAGAAAGAGTTAGAGGTATATTCTTTACTCATGGACATGAAGACCACATAGGGGCACTACCATATATACTAAAGCAAATAAATGTACCTGTATATGGAACGAAGCTTACTCTTGGGTTAATAGAAACAAAGCTTAAGGAGCATGGACTTTTAAGCACAACTGAACTTATAAGAGTAAAGGCAAGAGATATAATAAGACTGAATAATGCCTCAGTAGAATTTATAAAAACAAATCACAGTATTGCAGATTCTGTTGCTATAGCAATACACACTCCACTAGGAGTAGTCCTTCACACAGGAGATTTCAAAGTAGACTATACTCCAATAGATGGAGAAATAATGGATTTTGCAAGGTTCGCAGAACTTGGTAAAAAAGGCGTTTTAGTAATGCTTGCAGATAGTACCAATGTTGAAAGACCAGGATACACTATGTCAGAAAGAACCGTTGGAGAAGCCTTTGAAAAGATTTTCTTAAAGGCTAAGGGAAGAATACTTGTTGCAACCTTTGCATCAAATATTCACAGGATACAGCAAGTCTTAATAGCAGCCGAGAAGTATGGAAGAAAAGTGGCGGTATCTGGAAGAAGTATGGAAAATACTGTTGCGGTAGCTTCAGAGCTTGGATATTTAGATGCAGGAAAAGATATTATGATAAATATCGATTCTATAAATAGGTATCCTGATGATAAAATAGTTATAGTTACTACAGGAAGCCAAGGAGAGCCAATGTCAGCTTTAGCTAGAATGGCAACTTCAGAGCATAAGAAAGTTAATATCATAGAGGGGGATACTGTAATTATATCTGCAAACCCTATACCTGGAAATGAAAAGCTTATTTCCAAGGTAATAAATCAGTTATTTAAAAAAGGTGCAGAAGTAATATATGAAGCCCTTGATGATATTCATGTATCTGGGCATGCTTGTCAGGAAGAATTAAAGCTTATGCAATGTCTTGCGAAGCCTAGATTCTTTATACCAGTTCATGGAGAGTATAGGCATTTAAAGCAGCATAAGGAGCTTGCTGAAAAATTAGGTATGCCTTCAAGTAATATATGTATCATGGATAATGGTGATGTTGTAGAAGTTTCAAGAGATCAGATAAGAAAGAATGGTACCGTAGTTTCTGGTCAGGTCTTTGTAGATGGACTTGGGGTTGGAGATGTTGGGAATATTGTATTAAGAGATAGAAAGCATCTTTCTCAAGATGGTATTCTTACAGTGGTAGTAACCATAGAAAAGGAAAGTGGAGCTGTAATTGCAGGACCAGATATAATATCAAGAGGATTCGTATATGTTAGAGAGTCTGAAGGATTAATGGATGAAGCAAGAGAAATAGTAAAATCAGCTCTTAGGGAATGTGAAATTAAGAAAATTACAGATTGGGCATCTATGAAATCTATGATTAAGGATGCATTAAGAGTTTATTTATATGAAAAAACCAAGAGAAAACCTATGATATTACCAATTATAATGGAGATATAAGAAATCTAAGGGGAGAATTTTATGAATATTTATGATAAGACTCATGAACTTGCTAAGGTTCTTAAGGATACCAAAGAAGTTGTAGATTATAGGGAAGCTCATAAAAAAATATCAGAGAATCAAGACAATAAGAAAATGGTAGATGATTTTAGAAAGCTTCAGCTTGAAGCTTATAATGAGCAAATGACTAAGGGACAGTTATCTAAAGAGATAACAGATAAGATGCAAGGATTAGGGGCTATTCTATCATCCAATGTAGAGGTGTCTAATTATTTGCAAAGTGAAGCTAAGTTTGCAGTGCTTTGGGAAGATATAATTAAAATCTTACACGAAGCTATTGGATTAGATTTAACTTTTGAAAATGACAATAAATAGGTTAAAAAGTTGACTTTTTTATACCTTGCTATTAAAATTAATATGATTAAAGTAAGATTGGGTACTTAAGTATCCAATTTTATTTTGCACAAAAGGCTAGAACAATCATTAAACAATGAAATATAAAAAACTTTGGAGGAAAATATATGAGTTTATTTGTTAGAAATGATATAAGAAATATAGCAATTATTGCACACGTTGACCATGGTAAAACTACTTTAGTGGATGCATTACTTAAACAAAGTAATGTTTTTAGAAGTAATGAAAAAGTTGAAGAAAGAGTAATGGACTCTAATGATTTAGAAAAGGAAAGAGGAATTACAATACTTTCTAAGAATACAGCTGTTGACTATGAAGGCGTGAAAATAAACATTGTAGATACACCAGGCCATGCTGACTTTGGTGGTGAAGTTGAACGTGTTCTTAAGATGGTAGATAGCGTTATCCTTGTGGTAGATTCTTATGAAGGAGCAATGCCACAGACAAAGTTCGTTTTAAAGAAAGCTTTAGAACTTGGATTACATCCAATGGTTGTAATAAACAAGATAGATAAGCCAAATGCTAGACCAGAAGAGGTTATTGATGAAGTATTTGAGCTATTTATGGAGCTTGGAGCTACAGATGAGCAATTAGACTTCCCAATAGTATACTGTTCAGCTAGAAACGGATATGCTATGGCTAGTTTAGAAGAAACTAATGACAATATGATTCCTTTATTTGATACTATAATAAAGCATGTTAAGGCTCCAGAAGGAGATATAGACAAGTCATTACAAATGCTTGTAACTACTCTTGACTCAAATGAGTATGTAGGAAGAATATCTATTGGTAAGGTAGAAAGAGGAGTTATAAGAAAGAACCAAAATGTTACCGTAATACAGAAGGATGGTTCTTCAACTAATGCAAAAATCTCTAACCTTTATGTTTATGAAGGGCTAAATAGAGTCGAAGCAGAAGAAGCTATGCTTGGAGATATAGTTGCTGTAAGTGGAGTTTCTAATGCTAATATAGGAGATACTATAGCAGATAGCTTAAATCCAGAAGCATTACCATTTATTGATATAGATGAACCAACTATAAGCATGAACTTTATGGTAAATGATTCACCTTTTGCAGGAAGAGAAGGGGATTTTGTAACTTCAAGACACTTAAGAGATAGATTATTAAAGGAATTAGAAACTAACGTTAGTTTAAGAGTAGAAGAGTTATCCCCTGACTGCTTTAAAGTAAGTGGTAGAGGAGAACTTCATTTATCAATACTAATAGAGACTATGAGAAGAGAAGGATATGAGTTCCAAGTATCTAAGCCATCTGTTATATTCAAAGAAGAAGATGGTAAAAAACTTGAGCCTATAGAGTATCTTACAGTAGACGTTCCAGAAGAGTTCATGGGACCTGTAATGGAAAAACTTGGACCAAGAAAGGCTGAAATGGTTAATATGACTTCAGCAGTAAATGGATATGTAAGACTTGAGTTTAAGGTTCCAGCAAGAGGTCTTATAGGATTTAGAAATGAATTCATGACAGATACAAAGGGTAATGGAATAATGAATCATATCTTTGAAGGATATGAAAAATTCAAGGGAGATATTCCAGAGAGAACAAGAGGATCACTAATTGTTTTTGAATCAGGGGAAGCTGTAGCTTATGGATTATTCAATGCTCAAGAGAGAGGAAGACTATTCATAGGACCAGGAACTGAAGTTTACTCAGGTATGATTTCAGGAGAATGTTCAAGAGCAGATGATATAGAAGTCAATGTTTGTAAGAAAAAACATCTTTCAAATACAAGAGCTTCAGGATCAGATGATTCATTAAAGTTAACACCAATAGTTCAAATGTCTCTTGAGCAAAGTTTAGAGTTCATAAGAGCAGACGAGCTAGTTGAAGTTACACCAAAGAACGTAAGAATGAGAAAAAGATTGTTAGATGCAAATGAAAGAAAGAGAGCTATTAATAGAAAGAAATAATTAGAATCTTTTCTATTGGGGGTTATTATGAAAAAGAGGGTTATTATTATATTTATTTGCTTATTTATCTTAGCCTTAGGGACTTATATAGGGGTTAAATCCTATTATAAGTCTAAGGTTATAGATAGACCTTTTAGTTTAACTGTAGATAAGGTTAAGTTAAAGGTGAATGAAGGTGACACCTTAAATCATGTTATAGAAAAGTTTTCATCTCAAAATATTATACATAATAAGTATTTAATTAAGTATTATCTTAAATATAATAATATTAATACTAACATTATCCCAGGAACATACTACATTAAAAAGGATATGAATTTAAAAGCTTTTATAGATATGCTTAGTAGTGGAAAAGTTAGTGATAATCTTGTAAAAGTAACAATTCCAGAAGGGTTTAATGTAGAGGATATAGCACATAGGTTAGAAGAAAATCATATAATAGCCAAAGAAGATTTTATAAAAAGTGTAAAAGAATATAAACTTCCAGACTATATTAAAAAGTCATCAGAAAGAAAATATAGTGTAGAAGGATATCTATTCCCAGATACTTATGATTTTGAAAAGGGAATGGATGGAGATGATATTATAGATATAATGATAGAACGATTTGAATATGTGATAATGGATATTGAAAGCAAAGAAGGTAAGACTGTAGATATGGATGCCATTGATGATATAATCACTATGGGGTCCATTATTGAAAAAGAAGTTGAAAAGGATGAGGAAAGAGGAAAAGTAGCCTCAGTATTCTATAATAGAATAGATAGGGAAATGAAACTTCAATCCTGTGCAACTGTATTATATTCATTAGGAGTACATAAAGAGGAATTATCTAATGAGGATTTAAAGATTAATTCTCCATATAATACTTACTTGGTAGATAAGTTACCAGTAGGACCTATATGCTCTCCAGGAAGAGCATCCATAGAAGCGGCGTTAAGTCCAAATTCTACAAATTATTTATTTTTTATTTCTAATGATGATGGAACTCACAGCTTTACAGCTTCAGATAAAGAGTTTTTAAAACTTAAGGAAGCAAGGGATAGAAGAATAAAAAGATAAATTGGAGGATTCTATGAGTGGAGTAACACATGAATATATGGAACAATATTTAAGGGATTTGATTCCAGCGAGTAAAGGAACATTAAAAGAGCTAGAGGACTTCGCAAAAGAAAATTCAGTTCCTATTATACAAAAGGAAGCAGGAAAATTTTTAGAATTCATGATAAACATGAAAAGACCTAAAAAGGTTTTAGAACTTGGTACAGCTATAGGATATTCTTCAATCCTTATGGCTGAGAGTGTAAAATATAAACTTCCCATAGTAACTATTGAAAGAGATGAAAAAATGGTGTCTTTAGCTAAAAATAACATAAAGAATTATGGTTATAATGATAGAATAAATGTAATTCAAGGGGATTGCCTTGAGGTCCTTGAAAAATTAGATGATAAATTCGATGTTATATTTATGGATGCTGGAAAAGGACATTACAATCACTTTCTTCCTCATTGTTTAAGACTTTTAAATAATGATGGAATAATAATTGCAGATAATGTATTATTTAGGGGAATGGTTGCTTCTGACGATTTAGTTAAAAGAAGAAAAATAACCATAGTAAAAAGAATGAGAACCTATCTTGAAATGGTTTCAAATAATGAAGATTTAATCACATCAGTTATACCTATGGGAGATGGTATAGCTATTACTAAAAGGAGGATGAATCATGAATAAAAGACCAGAATTACTTGCGCCAGCAGGAAGCTTAGAAAAATTAAAAACAGCCATTGATTTTGGAGCAGATGCAGTATACTTAGGAGGAAGTAAATTAAACTTAAGAGCTTTTGCAGATAACTTTACTCCAGAACAGATTAAAGAAGGAGTAGAATATGCACATGAAAGAGGAAGAAAAGTTTATGTTACAATAAACGTATTTCCTCATAATGCAGATATAGATGGACTTGAAAATTATATAAAGGAATTAGAATCTCTTGGAGTAGATGCAATTCTGGTTGCAGATCCTTCTATAATAATAACTGCTAAAGAGGTTGCACCTAATCTAGAAATTCATTTAAGCACACAAGCAAATAATGTTAACTGGAAATCAGCATTATTCTGGTACAATATGGGGGTTAAGAGAATAGTTCTTGCAAGAGAGCTTTCCTTAAAGGAAATTAAAGAAATAAGAAGCAGACTTCCAGAGGATTGTGAACTTGAGGCATTTGTACATGGATCTATGTGTATGGCATATTCAGGTAGATGCTTAATATCTAATTATATGACAGGAAGAGATTCTAATAGAGGAGCTTGTTCTCAAGCATGTAGATATAAATACCATTTAGTAGAAGAAAAAAGACCAGGGGAGTATTTCCCAGTGGTAGAAGATGAAAATGGAGCATATATAATGAACTCTAAGGATTTATGTATGATAGAGTATATAAAAGATGTAATAGATGCTGGAGTGTATTCCTTAAAGATAGAAGGAAGGATGAAGAGTATTTATTACGCAGCTGCTACTGTTAAGGCATATAGAGAGGCTATAGATTCATATGTAGAAGATCCAGAGAATTGGAAATTTGAGCAAAAATGGATGGATAACCTTTTAAAAGTAAGTCATAGACAATATCATACAGGATTCTATTTTGGTAAAAATAATGAACAGGTATATGACAATTCATCTTACATAAGAGACTATGATATTGTAGGTGTAGTTAGAACTTATGATAAGGAGAAGAAAATAGCAGAAATAGAACAAAGAAATAGAGTTTTTGAAGGAGATAAGGTTGAAATTTTAAGACCAATTGGTGACAATTTTGAAGTTTCATTAGATGATATGAGAGAAACCAATGGTAATAAAATAGAGGTAGCTAATAGAGCTCAGATGTTCTTTACTATAAAGTGTGACACTGAATTAAAACCTAAGGATATGCTAATAAAGAGCAAGGGGGAAAACTAATGAAAAAGCCAATATTTATAGGAATAGCTGGCGGAACAGGATCAGGTAAAAGTACTATAGCTAAGGAGATATATAGTCAGTTTAATGAAGATTGCATAGCAATGATTGAGCATGACGCTTATTATAAAGATCAAAGTAATATGCCCTTTGAAGAGAGAATAAAGACTAATTATGATCATCCTAATGCTTTAGATACAGAGCTTTTAATAGAACATGTAAAATGTCTTTGCAAAGGCAATGCAATAAAAAAACCTATATATAATTTTGCAGAGCATACAAGACAAGAAGAGACAATTTTAGTTGAACCAAGAGATATAATAATTGTAGAAGGAATCATGATTTTGGAAGAACCAAGACTTAGAGACCTTCTAGATATAAAAATATATGTAGATACTGATGCTGATGTTAGAATAATAAGAAGATTAGTTAGAGATATAAATGAAAGAGGAAGAACCGTGGATTCTGTTATAGACCAATATTTAGGTGTTGTTAGACCTATGCATATGCAGTTTGTAGAACCTACAAAGAGATATGCAGATATTATAATACCTGAGGGTGGACATAATAGGGTAGCTATAGATATAATGGTGGCGAATATAAAACATATTTTACAGTCAAGATAGAATAAAGCATCTACCTTTTGGCAATAATTAGCTAAAAGGAGGTGCTTTTTTATGAGAAGACGTAGTGTTATATTATTTTTTAGTTATGTATTAATTTTTATTCTACTTATAATTAGAATAGTAGATATACAGTATTTTAAGGGTGAAGAATTAAATTTAAAAGCTAATTCTCAGCACAGTTATACTGAAGTTGTACAAGAACTGAAATATAATGTTTTTGATAGTAAAGGAATAAATCTTGTAGACTATGATAATAAAAGCATATTAGTTATAGATATATTAGCCTTTAAAAGAGAAAATAACAGCACACCTTTAGAAGAAATTTATGCTTTAGATTATATATTAAGAAATTATGATAAATCCTATGATCTTATGAAAATCTTAAGTGAAGGGGAAGTTGGAAAAAAATATTTTACTGTAGATAAAGACGTGTTAGATAAGATAGATATGTTAAAAGAAATAAAAGGGGTATATTCCTATGATTATAGTAAGGTACACAAAGGGGAACCTTGGAATATAGTAACCATGCTCATAGATGGAATAGATAAAGGAAATGATGGAACTCTTCAAGGAGATTTATACAATATAATAAAAGACAATAGCGATACTATAGTAAGTTATACTAAAGATAATGAAGGTAATATAAATGAACAAGGAATAAAGAATGAAAGAGATAATTCAAATATATATTTAACATTAAATAAGGATATAGAAAACACTGTTAAAGGAGTTTTAAAAAAGGAAGAATTTAAGGACTTTAAGGATATTGGAGTGGCAATTATGGAAAGTTCTACAGGTAAGGTAAGGGCCATGGTACAAAAGGATGATACAAGACCCAATGTACTTTTAGGATCTGCCACTGAAAACGGATTTGCTCCAGGATCAATTTTTAAACTTGTAGTTTTAGGGGCAGCCTTAAATGAAAAACTTATAACTCCAAATGAAAAATTTACATGTGATTATACTCCAACTCTTCCCTGCAGGAGAAGTCATGGAGAGTTAACAGTAGAACAGGCTTTGATAGAATCTTGTAATAATATTTTCGCAGAAATAGGATCAAGGCTGGGAAGTGAAAAGATTATTAACTATGGAAAGTCTCAAGGACTTTATGAAAAGGTTCTTCCTTTTAAAGGAGATAAAGAAGCTAAAGGTGATTATGTTATTTCTAAAGAGGATGAGGGAGGAGCAACTAATATTTCTATGGGACAAAATATGAGAATAACTCCTCTTCAAGCTTTAGGTATTGCTTCAACTATTACTAATGGGGGAAATTATATAAAACCTACCATAGTAGATAAAGTAATGAATGGACATGGAGAAGACATTAAAACATTTCAAGGAGAAAAAACGAAGGTTTTTGATGCTAGGGTAAGTTCTTATGTAAAGTCAGCTATGAAGAAAGTTATTACAGATGAAAATGGAACTGGAAAAATGGCTTTTATAGATAAGAATATAGATATGGGAGGAAAGACAGGAACAGCTACTAGAATGGAACCCATAAAAGATAAAGATATAGAAAAAAATAATATAGACTTAGCAGATAGTGAAGATATAAAATCAGGACTAGAGAAACATAATGATGGATGGTTTTTAGGATATTTTAAAATGAATAATAAATATTATTCCATGGTAGTGTTTGTAAAAGATATAGGTGAAAATCATGGGGGCGGAGACACTGCAGCGCCAATTTTTAGAGATATAATAAAAGAATTGAATGTAAAAAAATAGTAATTTTTTAAGCTATTAATCATATCATAGTATTAAGCACTAATAGGGGGAGCAGCTTGTGTTTATCTTTCAATGCTTTTTTGATATGGTTGGTAATATACCATTTCTAGCGGGGTATGTAACAGGAAATAATTCCTTTCCAAAACCTCTAGATGAGAAAGAGGAAGAGCTTTATTTACGAAAGTTAAAAGAAGGCGATGAAATAGCTAAACAAGTTTTAGTTGAAAGAAATTTAAGACTTGTGGCACATATAGTGAAGAAATATTCATTCCCAGGTAGGGAAGTAGATGATTTAATATCTATTGGGACTGTGGGTCTTATTAAGGCAATTGATTCCTTTGATTATGAAAAGGGTACTAGACTTGCAACCTATGCAGCAAGATGTATAGAAAATGAAATCCTTATGCTTATAAGAAATAATAAAAAAGTTAAAGGAGAGGTATTTCTTCATGACCCTATAGGGGTAGATAAAGAAGGTAATGAAATTTCATTAATTGATGTATTAAGTACAGATGAAGATTCAGTAGTTGAAATAGTTGAGAACAAGATACAAATAAAAAAGCTATATAAAAAGATAAATCTTTGTTTGACAGAGAGAGAAAAACTTATAATAGAGATGAGATATGGGTTAATTGATGGCAACTCTAAAACTCAGAGAGAAATAGCAGGTATGCTTGGTATTTCTAGATCTTATGTTTCTCGAATTGAAAAGAGAGCATTAAAGAAATTATTTAAGGAGTTAAATGGGAAAAATAGGATATAATGAAGGTGCTAAATTTCTTTTGTAATCTTAAATTTATAAAAGGAATTTGGCACATTTTTGTAGAATAGTTAATTAGGAGTTGATATCTATGAGAATATGTGGATTATTAGGGAGAAATATAGGGTATTCTAAGTCACCAAAAATTCATAATAATTATTATAGAATTAATAATATAGACTTAAAATATGAACTTTTTGACATAGAGGATTATGAGTTAGAAGAGTTTTTTAATAATCTAAAGGGTAGCAATATAATAGGGTTTAATGTAACAATACCTTATAAAGAAAAGGTTTTAAAATATCTAAATAATTTAGTATATCCATCAAACATTATAGGAGCGGTGAATACTGTAGTTGTAAGGGATAATACTTATCTAGGGTATAATACGGACTACTTTGGCTTTATAAAAAGTTTACAAGTGAATGGTATAGATGTAAAAGGAAAAAATATATTAATTTTGGGAAATGGAGGGTCTTCCAGAGCTGTATTTTATGCCTTAAAAGATTTAGGAGTAGCATCTATAGATATAGCAGGACGAGATCTTAGAAAGATAGAAAGGGAATTTCTTTTAGTAGATAATATATTAAACATAAATTCAGACCTTAATCTTTATAAATATGATATGTTAATTAACTGCACTCCCTTAGGAAATCTCAACAATCCACACTTTCCCTTTAACATAAAAAGGATAAAGAAAAATCTTGTAATATACGATTTAAATTATGAGCCAAGTAAAACTAAGCTCATGGAATTAGGTGAATCTTTAGGGGTTAAATGTGTTAATGGAGAGGATATGCTTAAATTCCAAGCCTATGAAGCCATTGATATATGGCGTGAAAGTATTAAATAAATTTTAAACAGGAGGGTCAATTTTGTATACATTAAGAGAATTACTAGAAATAACACTAAGAGAAAAGGCCTCAGATTTACACTTAACTGTAGGAACTACTCCCATTATTAGAATAAATGGTGCGCTTATACATGTGGGAGAGAAGAAACTTTCTCCAAAGGATGTGGAGGAATTTGCAAAAGAAATATTAGGGGAATATTTCGAAGACTATTTAAATGAGGGAGAGTATGATACTTCTTACTCTATTCCAGGGTTTGGAAGGTTTAGAGTTAATATATTTAAACAAAGGGGAAGCGATGCAATTGCTCTGAGAGTAATAACATTAAAGGTTCCAACGTTAAATGACTTAAACCATCCACCTGTTATAAAAGAATTAATAAATAAACAAAGGGGTTTAATATTAGTTACAGGGCCTACAGGAAGTGGAAAGAGTACAACTTTAGCAGCTATGATAAATGAGATAAATAGTACTAGAAATGCTCATATAATAACCTTAGAAGATCCTATAGAATATTTACATAAACATAATAAGTCTATAATAAATCAAAGAGAAATAGGGAAAGATACTAAATCTTATCAAAAAGCTTTAAAGGCCATTCTTAGAGAAGATCCAGATGTTATACTAGTAGGAGAAATGAGAGATATAGAAACTATAGCAATAGCTATAACTGCTGCAGAAACAGGACATCTTGTATTGTCTACTCTTCACACTATAGGGGCGGCAAAGACTATAGATAGGATAGTAGATGTTTTTCCACCTCATCAGCAGCAACAAATAAAGGTTCAGTTGGCAGCGGTTCTTCAAGGGGTAATATCTCAACAGCTACTTCCAAGAAGTGATGGAGAGGGAAGAGTTTCAGCTCTTGAAGTTATGACATCAACTCCAGCTATACAAAACTTAATAAGAGAGGGAAAAACTCATCAAATAGAATCCTCTGTTCAGACAGGAAGTAAGTATGGTATGAAAACTATGGATATGGCTATAGTACAGCTTTATAAAAGTGGAGTTATAACAGAAGAAACAGCTATGACATTTGCAGTAGATAGAGAAATGATTAGTAGGATGATGCTTCTTTAATAAAGGATAGCCTTTTGGCTATCCTTTATTTTATATAATCATATATGGAAGTATTATGCTTTAATAATATTAAAGATTATATTTTTACAATTTAGTGATATATGTGATTATTTAAGCGGTATAATATTATGGGAAATTTTATTAAAATGATAAATAAAAAATAACTGAAATTGAACAAAGGTATAGTATTTAAAAGTAATTTGTGTTAAAATAACTTTGATTAAGGGGGAGATACAATGGAAATCTTTAATTCCTTAGTACACATTATATCAGCAGTATTTACTAACTTAGTTGTTGTAGTGTCAATGTATTATTTAATACTTTCTTTTTTTGGACTTATAAGATTTAAGGAGAAGAAAGAATTTTCTCCAGAAAAGAGCTTTGCATTTATAGTAGCGGCTCATAATGAAGAAATGGTTATAGAAGACATTGTAAATAGTCTACACATGGTTGACTATCCTAAAGAGTTATATGACATCTTTGTTATTGCTGATAATTGTACGGATAATACTGCGCTTAAAGCTAGGGAATCAGGTGCTTTGGTTTTTGAGAGAGTTAACAAAAACGAAAGAGGAAAAGGTTATGCCCTAGAATGGATGTTTGATAAGATTTTTAAAATGGAAAAAAAATACGATGCAGTAGTAGTTTTAGATGCAGATAACTTAGTTTCAAAAAACTTCCTAAGAGTTATGAATAACAAGTTATGTAATGGAGATAAGGTAGTACAAGGATATCTTGATAGTAAAAATCCTAAGGATACTTGGATAACAGGTAGTTACTCCATAGCCTTTTGGACTTCAAATAGAATGTTTCAATTATCTAGAAGTAATTTAGGATTATCAAATCAACTTGGTGGAACAGGATTTTGTATAGATACTAATGTATTAAGAGAGTTAGGTTGGGGAGCAACTTGTCTTACTGAAGACTTAGAGTTTACATGTAAACTTGTTTTAAATGATTGTAAGGTAGGATGGGCCCATGATGCGGTTATATATGACGAAAAACCATTGACTCTTGCTCAATCTTGGGCTCAGAGAAGAAGATGGATGCAGGGGTTTGCAGATGTTGCTTCAAGATACTTTTTTAAGCTTATGAAAAAATCTATAAAAGAATTTAACATAGTAGCTTTAGATTGTGCTTTTTATAGCATTCAACCAATAATAATAATACTTTTAGGCGTAGCTATGATTTTAAATTCTATAAATTATTTTTTAATGGCACCAGAGCTTATAGCAAAAGCTGTAACTATGGTTCAAACTGCTAATTTTACTATGATTAAGACAGGGGCAGTATTGCTTATTGTTATGCAGCTTATATATACACCTTTTATCTTAATTCTTGATAAGAAGCTTAGTTTTAAAATGTTAGTATACTACTTAATATATCCAATTTATGCTATAACTTGGATTCCAATATCTATTCAAGGAATATTAAATAAGAATAAAAAGGAGTGGTCACATACTTTACATACAAGAAGTATAAAGATCACAGACCTTGAAGAAGCAAAATAAGGACGGGATATCTCGTCCTTTACTTTTATATATATTATAATATATACTAAGTAGTATATAAATAATCACTGGAAAAGTGCCATATTTAAAAGGAATTTTTAAAAATATGTTGAATATATAGTATGAGTTTAAATGCTATCTGCGAAGGAGGTAGACAAAAGAGGATGAATAACAATTATATCGTTGGTATTGACATGGGATCCTCATCTATATATGGAATAATAGGCAAGGCAGATAAGCAGGGAAAACTAAAAATATTAGCAAATACTGAAGTAAAATGTGATGGAATAAAGAAAGGTATAGTTGTTAATATAGATAGTGTAACTGAAGCTTTAAAAAGTTGCCTTGAAGACATGGAAAGAGTTATTAATCTATATATAGACGAAGTTTTTATAGGGATACCTTCGTCAATTTGTAGACTTGTATCTAATAAGGGAATGATAGCGATTTCAGGAGAAGAGGATACTATAGGTGAAGCTGATATAAAAAGAGTTCTAGATTCAGCTAAAGTAGTATCCATAGGAAAAGATGAAAAAGTTATTGATATAATTCCAGAAAGATTTATAATTGATGAGTCTTATGAGATTGACAATCCCTTAAATATGAAAGGAAGTAGATTAGAGGTAGATGCAAAAGTTGTTGTAGCTAATGAAATTTACTTAGATTCTATATATAAGTGTTTTGATAATTTAAAAGTAGGAGTAAAAGGTACAACTTTAAAAATACATGCGGCGTCTTCTTTTATACTAACCAAAGAAGACAGAAAAGAGACTATAACCATTGTAGATGTGGGTGCTGATAATACTGACATAGGTATCTATAAGAATGGTACTTTAGTACATATGAACTCTTTTAATATAGGTGGAAATAATATAACAGGGGATATTATGTACTTTACCAAGTCTTCTTTTAAGGAATCAGAAGAACTTAAGTTTAAATATGCAGACTTAGGTAGAAATGTTGAAGATATAGAGATAAGAAAAGATGGAGAAGAATATGTTCTTCAAGGAGACATATTATGTGATATAATAGATGCTAGAATTGAAGAAATTTTAAATTTTATTTTAAATGAATTAAAGAATTCTATATATATGGACGATATAACCACCGTAATTATATATGGAGGAGGAATTGCCCATTATAAATCTTTAATGAATATAGGTAAAAAAGTAATAAGTAAACCCATATATGCATTTAATAAACACACCACAGATTTAGAGAATACTTTAACCATTAATTCATTAGGTATTGTTAAACATGTATTTAATGAGTTAAAATTAGATTATAACAAAATTATTGATGATAATAGGGTTGAAAATAATGAATCAGAAATTAATAAAAAAGAAAAGAAGCCAGAAGGTTTTATAGGGAAGATAAAGAGTTTTCTAGGTGAATATTTCTAAAGAGGAGGAATTGTCTTGTTAGATTTTGATGTAGATGTTCAACAATTTGCCAATATTAAGGTTATAGGTTGCGGAGGCGGAGGAAACAACGCTGTTAATAGAATGATACTTGAAGGATTAAAAAATGTAGAGTTTATATCTGTAAATACAGATAAGCAGGCTTTAATGCTATCTCATGCTACTCAAAAGATTCAAATTGGAGACAAGCTTACTAAAGGGCTTGGAGCAGGAGCT
The DNA here is from genome assembly GCF_040797585.1 of Clostridium sp. Lineage (GTDB taxonomy): Bacteria > Bacillota > Clostridia > Clostridiales > Clostridiaceae > Clostridium_Z. The sequence goes on along the minus strand of NZ_JBFNEO010000012.1, from coordinate 5,868 downwards.
AATCCAGAGATAGGAAAAAAAGCAGCAGAAGAGAGTAAGGAAGAAATATCTCAAGCTATTAAAGGTGCGGATATGGTATTTATAACTGCTGGTATGGGCGGTGGAACCGGTACAGGTGCAGCACCAGTAGTTGCAGAAATAGCTAAGTCTATGGGAATTCTTACAGTGGGAGTAGTTACAAAACCATTTCCATTTGAAGGAAGAAAGAGAATGCTTCATGCAGAGATGGGAATAAATAACCTAAAGGAAAGAGTAGATACCTTAGTTACAATACCTAATGAAAGATTACTAACTATGGTAGATAAGAAGACTACATTACTTGATTCTTTCAAAATGGCAGATGATATTTTAAGACAAGGTGTACAAGGTATATCAGACCTCATAACTATACCAGGACTTGTTAACCTTGACTTTGCAGATGTTAGAACAGTAATGGTTGATAAAGGACTTGCTCACATGGGTGTGGGATACGGAACAGGAGACAATAGAGCAGCAGATGCAGCTAAAGAAGCTATATCTTCTCCATTACTTGAAACTTCAATAGTTGGAGCTACAGGAGTTCTATTAAATGTTACTGGTGGTACAGATCTTGGTCTTCTTGAAATAAATGAAGCTGCGGAAGTTGTACAACAAGCTGCAGACCCAGATGCTAATATAATATTCGGAGCTGTTATAGATGAGAATCTTAAGGATGAAATAAGAATAACTGTTATAGCAACTGGATTTGAATCTGAGAGAGAAATGGTTAAGAGACCAGAAGAGAAACATATTCAAGAGCCTATTAAAGAGCAAAGAATTAAAAAAGAGCAAGATTTTGATGCAGCGGAAGAAGAAGTAGCATCAACAAGAACATATAATGATAATGACATAGAAATACCAGCTTTCTTAAGAAAGAATAAAAGATAGTCAGTAGTGTATACTACTGACTATCTTTTTTTATTTGAAAAATTTTATCTAATAGCTAGGATCTGTAACCCCCATCCTCTTAAAAAGTGGGGGATAACAGTTGCTACGACCCTAGATTAACTCATCTAACCTTCAGATGGTGGAAAGAACAAGATGAGTTCTATTTCAGTAGTATATATAAATAAGTTTAATACTTATTTTCTTAAAATAAGTGGTGATATAATAACTTCCCTTACATATAAAGTCATAGGAAAATATATTAAGATAAAGAATGTAATGGATAAATATGTAAAAAAATAAAGGAATAAAAAAACCTATGAACTTTAGAAAATGACAAAATTTTAAGTCTAGGACAGTTATAATAATTAACAAGGGGGGAGAGAAAATGGAGGTATATGCAGATATACTAATACTAGAAAATTTTATTGTAAATCTATTTTTACTATATTTAACCTCACAAACCCTAAGGACAAAATATTCTCTTAAGAGATTTATTATGCCAGCTTTTATAGGAGCCTTATACTGTCTAGTTGTTCTCTTTGATTTTCTGAATTTTCTTAATAATCTGCCGGTGAAAATTATAGTAAGCTTTTTAATGACTTTTTTAGTTTTTAGAAAGAGAGAAATTTTATTTATAATAAAAAGCTCTATAATATATATAGTTTATTCTATGGTACTTGCAGGTGTGTGTGTGTTTGTGGATATTTCAAAAGAAACAACTTTTTCTTTTACTTATGAAACCATAGATTTTTCCTATAAATATTTACTTTTATCTTTAATGATTATCTATTTATTTAGTAGTCGTATAAATGCTTTTGTTCAGGATAGAAAATCTATGAACAAATACATATATGATATAGAGATACTAGATAATAACTTTAAGGCTAAGATGAAGGCTTTTCTAGACACAGGAAATGAACTTAGAGAGCCTGCAACTAATTTACCAGTAATAATAATTGAGGAACATGTATTAAAAGATTACAAGTTTAAAAGTGAAGATACATTTAAAATACCATATCAAGCTGTAAATGGACATAGAGGAGAACTTAAGGGATTTAAACCTTTAGGGGTAAAAATATCCTATGACCATGATAATATACAATTTAGAGAAGTCATTGTTTGTCTTTGTAAAGAAAGACTAAGTAGTACAGAGGATTATGTTGCATTGTTATCAAGAGGATTAATATAGGGGTGATAAATATGATAAAGCTAAAGGTAATCTTAAACAGAATATTATCTAAGATGAAACTATTTGCAAAAAAACTTTATTACATAGGAGGTAATGATGCTCTTCCACCTCCTTTATCTAAAGATGAAGAGGTAGATTTAGTTTTAAGACTTGTAAAGGGAGAGAAGAGCGTAAAGGGAACCTTAATTGAGAGGAATTTAAGATTAGTTGTATATATTGCAAGGAAATTTGAAAATACAGGAGTTTCAGTTGAGGATTTGACATCTGTTGGAACTATAGGTCTTATTAAGGCAGTTAGCACCTTTGATCCAGAAAAGAAAATAAAGCTTGCTACTTATGCATCAAGATGTATAGAAAATGAGATTCTTATGTATCTTAGAAGGAATTCAAAGATAAAGGCTGAGATTTCCTTTTATGAACCATTAAATACAGATTGGGATGGTAATGAGTTACTGTTATCAGACATATTAGGTACAGAAAATGATACAGTTTATAATTATATAGAGGATGAAATAGATAGAGAACTTCTATGTGTTGCTTTAGATAAATTAAATGAAAGAGAAAAAGAAATTGTGAGGCTTAGATTCGGACTTCAAGGGTTTAAAGAAAAGACCCAGAAAGAAGTTGCCGACATGCTTGGTATATCTCAGTCTTATATATCTAGATTAGAAAAAAGAATTATTAGTAGATTAAAAAAAGAAATAAACAAAATGTTATAGGGTTGTCAGCAGTATAAAATTTTATCCCTGAGGGAACACTTTTAATTGAATTACTCTGAAGGGACTGATAACTATATGATGATTAGCAAGGTAGAAATCTGTGGCGTAAATACATCAAAGTTGCCTGTGCTAAAGGAAAAAGAAATGAAAGCACTACTTATAGCAATTAGGCAAGGAAATAATACTGCAAGGGAAGACTTTATAAGAGGTAATTTAAGATTAGTTTTAAGTGTTATTCAGAGATTTAATAACCGAGGAGAAAATGTTGATGATTTATTCCAAGTCGGATGTATAGGTCTTATGAAAGCAATAGATAATTTTGATTTAAGTCAAAATGTAAAATTTTCAACCTATGCAGTGCCTATGATAATAGGAGAGATAAGAAGATATTTAAGAGATAATAACTCCATAAGAGTTAGTAGATCCCTTAGGGATATTGCCTATCGAGCTTTACTTGTACGTGATAGACTAGTTAATGAAAATAATAAAGAGCCTACTATATCTCAAATAGCAAAGGAGCTTGAAGTTCCGAGGGAAGAGGTAGTCTTTGCTTTAGATGCCATCCAAGATCCAGTATCTTTATTTGAACCCATATATAACGATGGTGGAGATGCTATATATGTTATGGATCAAATAAGTGATAACAAAAACTTAGATGAGAGTTGGCTTGAAAATATTTCAATAAAAGAGGCAATGAAAAAGCTTAATGATAGGGAAAAATTAATACTTAACTTAAGGTTTTTTGATGGAAGAACCCAAATGGAGGTAGCAGATGAGATAGGTATATCTCAAGCTCAGGTATCTAGATTGGAAAAAACAGCATTAAGACACATGAGGAAATATGTTTAAAAAGAGTCTGATTTCAGACTCTTTTTATTTTATCTGATGGCTATAAGCTGTAACATCCCCATCCTCTTAAAAGGTTGGGGATAACAGTTGCTACGACCCTAGATTAACTCATCTAACTTTCAGATGGTGGAAAGAACACCACCAGAAGGAAGATTCGTTCTATATAAAACTAAGATATATAGGTGTAGTATAAACTATAAACTTTGCATATATATTTAGCATAGTATAATGAATAGATACATATAAATTACTTAGGGGAGGGATTATTATGGAAATAAATTCTATGCATTCTATAAATCAAATAAAATCTATGGAGGTAATTGATGTAAACCTAGGAGCAAAGATTGGATATATAAGAGATCTAAAAATAGATTGTGAAGAATGTAAGGTAGTGGCACTGATATTACCAGAGATAAAAGCATCTTGGTTTGCTAAGGGAGAACATAGAGAAATACCTTGGGATAAAGTCGTTAAAATAGGCGTAGATGTAATACTTGTAGATTATGAGAAAAGTAATTTAAATGATATATAGAAATTATAGAAAATTATAGTATAATACTACTATAGAAACTAAAAAAGAAGGGCGTGAAGTTTATGAAATGTCCATATTGCACCAATGAAGAAAGCAAGGTTGTAGACTCTAGATCTACAGATGACGATAATGCAATAAGAAGAAGAAGAGAATGTTTAAAGTGTAATAAAAGGTATACAACCTATGAGAAAATAGAGGATATTCCTATATTAGTAATAAAAAAAGACTTAACAAGAGAATACTTTGATAAAAGTAAGGTAGTTAATGGACTTATGAAGGCATGTCAGAAAAGACCGGTTTCTAGAGCACAGATTGATGCAATAGCTCAAGATATAGAGAAATATCTAAGCAATGAAATGCTTACAGAGGTTAAATCAGAATACATAGGGGAGCTTATAATGGAGAAGTTGAAAAGTATTGATGAAGTATCCTATGTACGTTTTGCTTCAGTATATAGACAGTTTAAAGACATAAATACATTCATGGAAGAGATTAAAAACTTAATGTCAAATAAGCCAAACTACTTAGATTAGTTTGGCTTATGTTAATATTAAGTAAAAAAAGGTTAAAACTAATTAGGGGTTATACTAGAAAGAATAAAATATGTTAAGATTAGGTTAGGAGAAGGTTATGAAAATAGTTAATTTAGATAAAGGTGAACGACTTATAGAGATAAATTTTGAAAATGCAACTATGGTATTTTCAACAGGAGAGAATAATTTAGATTTTAGAAAGAATAAAAGTAGCTTTAAAGAGAGTCTAGATAAGATTTCTACATATTATGGACTTAAAGAAATAAAAGTTTTGTCCCAAGTACATAGTAGTATAGTACTGGATATAAAGGAAGAAGGAAGAGAAGGTGACGGACTAATTACTAATGAAAAACATATAGGAATTGGAGTTCTAACTGCAGATTGTGTCCCTCTTCTTTTATATGATGAGAAAAATAAAGCCATAGGAGCAGTTCATAGTGGATGGAAGGGAACCTTAGATCATATATCCTTAAAAGCAGTAAATAAAATGAATAAACTCTATAATTGTGATCCTTTTAATATAAAAGCTGTTATAGGACCACATAATAGGGAATGCTGCTATGAGTTTGGAGAAGATTTAATAGAGAAATTTTTAGAAGATGAAATATTTAAAGGGTCAAAGGTTAGAGAAAATAGAAATTTAAATGTTGAAAACTGTATAATAGAAGATTTAAAATATGGAGGATTAAGAGAGGAAGATATAAAGTCTTTAGGGTTATGTACTTATTGTAATAATAAATTTAAGTTTCACTCTTATAGGAAAGATAGAGAGGAAAGTGGCAGATTATTATCTTTAATATTTATGAAATAGTTAGGAGGAGTTCATATGTCGGAGGAAAAAATATTAGTAGTAGATGATGAGGATCACATATTAGAACTTATTAAATTTAACCTGGAAAAGGAAGGATATAAAGTAATTACATGTGGTAATGGAATAGAAGCTCTAAAACTTATAAAGGAAGAAATGCCAAAGCTAATATTATTAGATCTAATGCTTCCAGGAATGGACGGATACGATATTTGTAAAGCTATAAGAAGAGAGGAAGCTATTTCTCACATTCCTGTAATTATGATTACAGCAAAAGGAGAAGAACTTGATAAAATTTTAGGTCTTGAACTAGGGGCAGATGACTATATAAC
>NZ_JBFNEO010000011.1:0-27172 GCF_040797585.1 Clostridium sp. | reverse complement strand
TAGATATTCTTTTTTAACCTTATCACTCATACTAAATATAGCTTTCTCAAAAAGCATCCCATTATAATCATAAATGTCGTTTTTTCCGCCTAATTTTTCTCCTAACTTCATAGCTTCTTTAGCTTCTTCATAAGACTTTTTTATAGACTCTATGGTAAAAGCTTCACTCCCATAACTTATACAGCATCTACAATAAAGCTTTTCTGTAATTAACCCTTTTATGATCTTACATTCATCTTTTATATTATCAAAGTTTCCTATAACAAGTAAATCATTATCATATATCATAGTTACTACTTGTTTTTCACAATAATAAGTTTTTAATATATTTAATGCCTCATACTTGCTACCATCTACCTTAATTAAAATAAACATTCCACCTTCCTTGAGAAAAGGTACTATTTCATTTAGCTTGTCCAGACAAACCTTATTCCCTTGAATAGCATCAATAAAGAATTGCTCTCTTAAATAGAATAATTGCGAGTATCTTTCTTCTATGTAATATTTAATAACAGGCATGCATAAATGGTATTCATTGTTCATTATTAGAAAATATTCTTTACTTCCTAGGGATAGCTTTACACTAATTCTCTTTTTTTCCTCTATTTCTTCTCCTAAATAAATATGTTCTCCGCTCTCTGTTAATATGTTAAATTTAACTCCTGAATTTAAACTTAATTCCTCTAAGAAGCTTTTCAAATAGTACATTAAATTTCCCTCCCACTAAGCTACTACTCTATCTATATACTACTATATTTTGTAAGGTTATTTAATTAAATCTTAACATATCATTAAGAATTTGTGAAATCCTTTCCCTAAAAAATAATAAAAAAATTTCATATAATTAGAAAAAATGCCAAATTTCCTTCATAATCATCAGAAATTTTGGCATTTTGTTAATTATTTGTTTTCACAATACTTTCCCTGATATAAATCATTATCCTCTAGATGCTTATCTATAGCATTTAGTATCTCCCATTTCTTTAAACTCCACATAGGTCCTATTAAGCTTTCTCTTGGTGCATCTCCTGTTAGTCTATGTATTACTATATTATCAGGAATTAAACATATTGCCTTTCCTATAAGCTCTACATACTCATTTTGTTCTAAGAATTTAAGTCTACCTTCCTCATAATCCTTAACCATAGGAGTATTCTCCATAAGATGAAGAAGATGAAGTTTTATACCTTGTATATCTTTATTAACAACATACTTAACTGTATTTAACATATCTTCATGACTTTCCTCTGGAAGTCCAAAGATTGTATGCACTACTACATCTATATCTCTACTCCTAAGTCCTTCTACAGCCTTGTCAAATACCTCTCTATCGTATCCTCTATTGAAGTTCCTTGCTATATCATCCCTAGAAGTTTGGAATCCAAGCTCTATCCATATATGAATTTTCTTGCTAAATTCCTCTAAAAGATCTAACACATCCTCACCTAAACAATCTGGTCTAGTAGCTATAGCTAAGGCAACTACGCCCTCATCTTTAATAGCTTCTTCATACTTTTGTCTAAGATCATCTATAGGTCCGTAAGTGTTTGTATATGCCTGAAAATAAGCAATGTACTTACCATTTTTCCATTTCTTATTCATCATATCTTTTATATCTATAAATTGATTAGATATAGATAGCTTCCTACTACCCGCAAAGTCTCCTGATCCATGAGAACTACAGAAAGTACATCCACCCTTTGCTACTTTTCCATCTCTATTAGGACAAGTAAATCCTCCATCTAGAGATATCTTAAATACTTTCTCTTTATACTTTTCTCTAAGAAAATAGTTTAAGCTTCTATATCTTTTATCTCCCCACATCTTTTGCATAAATTATTCCTTTCATTTAACCAAGTAATATATAATTAATAATTACTATTAATTATATATTATAATTTCTCAATCTTAAAGTCCTTTAAGTCAATTTCATATTTTCCATTTTCTACATTATCCGTCTTTCCTTTTACCTCAAATATAAGATTTTCTTCTTCAAATCTGACAAGTGTAACATCATACTTACTTTTAGGAAACTTATCCTCTATCTCCTTTGACATTACCTCTGATGATTCTGCATTATATAACTTAATGTATGTTCCTCCTTGATTTTTATATTGTACATTTAAAAATTTTTCTGTTTTTGAGAAGGTAATAAGATCTATTTCATCTTTTAATAAGTCAATACTAAGGATTTTTTTGCCTATAGGAATTTCTCTTGGTCCTGTTTTACTTTCTTTTCCCGAAGATCCACCCCCGCCTTCTTCTGCGCCACTTTGGCTTCCTCCACCACCTTGCCCACCCTGGGTTTGCATTGAATCATCAATTACAAGTATTGCAACATAAGATTTCCCATTACCCTTAGTTGAAATAGCAAGTTTTGATCCTGAATAAGATAAAGTCATTATTCCAAACTCACTTTTAGGAGTTTCCAATCTTTCAATATTTGCACCATCAGTTTTAGGATAAGCATAATTGGGTATACCACTCATATCTACCACAAGCTGAGTCTTTACATTATCTTTATTTCTAACTCTTATAGCTCCATTTTCCATAAAAACTTCTTGAGACTCTGTTGTTGAAATATCATTAATTTTGTATTCCCCATCTTTTTTAGATACCTTTAATTTATATTCTTCTAATAATGAATAAGGTTTATCCTTCATAATTTTCGCTGTCTTTACTTTGAATAAACTAGCTTTTCCAACCTCTGTAGAATCTTCTGTTTGCCATCCCGCAATAACCAAGTTACTTTTACTTTCTATCTTTGTTTTCTCAATTATACTCTTATCTAAACACTTCTTAGCTTCATCAATATTATTAGCCATAAGTGCATTCATATAATTATCTGCTACATTTTTAGCAATTTGAGTATTAAACTTTTCTTCTTCACTCTTATCCTTTTTATTTGATGAAGAATTGCACCCAATTATGGACACCATTATTAAAAGAAAAAATAAAAGCCATAATTTTCTTCTCACCTATATCACTCCCTATTTAAATTATCTATTATAGGTTTCCAAAAAAAACACTTATAAATTCATTTTTCTATGATTACTCTTATATATTTATATAGATATAAATTTTATAGGAGTGATATTTTGTGAAAAAAGGCTTTTCTCTAGTCTTTCAATGTGCTGCTGTGTTTATTGGAACCATTGTAGGTGCCGGACTTGCTTCTGGTAAAGAAATAACACAATTTTTTACTTCTTATGGTTTTCCAAGCTTTATTGGAATAATAATTTGTGGAGTAATATATATTTTAATTGGAGGAATTATTAGTAGTTTAAGTATTAAATATAACTTAAACTCTTATAATGAATTTATAACCTTTATAAGTCCCGGTTTTCTTGGAAAAATTATAGATATTATAACTGGACTTTTCCTTTTAAGTGGTTCAGCCATAATATTGGCTGGAAGTGGTGCTCTTTTAAATCAATACTTTGGAGTATCTAGATGGATTGGTATACTACTTATGGCCACTTTCTCTATATTAACTCTACTTAAAGATACCAGTGGACTTATAAAAATAAATAGTTTTATAGTTCCTTCACTTATCATGGTAATAGTCACCATCTTTACTCTATATCTATTATTTTATAAAGATATGATAACCGTAAAACATCTAACATCCATACCTTATACTAAAAGCAATTGGCTTCTTTCAACTTTATTATATGCGGGATTTAATCTCCTTTCTTCCAGTGGAGTTTTAGTTCCTTTAAGCAAGGAATTAAAAAAGGAAAAACACATATTATGGGGTGTATCAATTGGTGCACTAGTACTTACAGTTCTCTGTATATTTATAAACATAATGCTTATGTTAAATCAGCCATATATAAATCAGTATGAGGTACCTCTTCTTTATATAACTAACAGATTTGGTAAGTCTATTCAAATAGCTCTTTTAATTATAATTTGGTGTGAAATGTTCTCAACAGAGGTTTCAAATATATACAGCATAGCTAAAACCTTAGAGTATAAATTTAAACTTCCTTTTAGGAAGGGAATATTTGTAATAGTTTTACTTGCTATTCCTATATCCCAAATAGGTTTTACAAACTTAATAACTATACTCTATCCTATATTTGGTGGAATAAGTTTAATATTTATGGCTCAACTTCTTCATTTCTTCTTTATAAAAAACAAATAAGGTGAGGTATTCCTCACCTTATTTCTATTAAAAATATTTTAATATATAAACTATGGTAATCATAAATTACTTACTATTACTATTAATAAAGTAAATTTTTAACTTCATACAAAATATAATTTTAACTTATATATCTTAATAACCTCTTTATTATCTCCAACTAAATCTTATATTTTTCTAAATCTATCTTGAATTGATTAGTAATTTTTTTAAACTCTGAAATATTCTTTATGAGTTTCTTTATCTCTTCTGTATACTTAGATACATTTGCACTAACTTCTTCTGAAGAAGCCGAATTCTCCTCTGCAATGGCAGCTAGTGACTCTATGGTCTCATATATTGAAGCTATAGAATCTGCCTCTTTATTAAGTTCACTTATAGTTGTTATCATTGACGTAGATACAGACTGTATTGATATAGTAGCTTCATAACTAATATCTCTCACAATCCCTAAACTACTTGTCTCTTCTTCTAAAACTTTATACTGATCATCTATATTTCCAACTAAAAGTCCTATATCTTCTACAAACTGAGCAAGATTTGAATTTATATCTCTAACAGCATCCTTTGATTGCTCTGCCAGCTTTCTTATAGACTCTGCCACCACAGCGAAACCTCTTCCTTGCTCTCCAGCCCTTGCAGCCTCTATGGATGCATTAAGTGCTAGAAGATTTGTTTGTTCTGCTATATCAGAAACTATTGAAACAATGTTTGTTATATCTTTAGCCTTTCCTTGAAGGTTAGAACCACTATCTTTTACCTTCATAAAACTTTCAAGGGTTGTTTTTATATTTTTAGATGCATTGTCCACATTACTGAAGCTATTATTTATCTTATCTATAGCTTCTTCAAGTTCCTTCTTATTTGAGTTTTCATTATCAACTATTGTCTTTAATGCTTCTATATTACCGTTTAACCTAGATGCTACTTCTTCTGTATTTTGCGCTTGAGATACCGCCCCCGTCGCAACCTGCTCTACTACATTTGATATTTCCCCTGAGGTATAATTCATTGTATCTGAAATATTATTTATTATAGCTACAAAACTATTCATTTCATCTGTTATACCCTTAAAACCTGTGAAATCTGCTCTTAATATTTTATTATAATCCTTTATCTCATCATATATCTCCTCAAAGAAATCCCTTGTAACTATTTTACCATCATGAAAATACTTATTGTCATTTATTCTTTTAAGTTCTTCCATTATCTCATTTTTAGGGCTTATTAAAAGTGATGTTACTATAAAACTCACAAAAGTTGAAATACCTGATATTATTGCGCCTTTTATTATTCCTGTTAATAACATTGATGATATCAAAGTTGGTATTAATGTGGCTACTGCTACTTTACCTGGAAGGCTTCTTATAACTCCAAATGATAGTAAGCTATTGAAAAAGTATTTCTTTTTATAATATATATCCTTCTCAAAAGTCAACTTAAGTTTTAAGTAATCGCTACTTCTTTCTACTTCATGAACTTGTATATTTTCGTTAAAATGTATACAACTTCCATTTAATAGGCCTAAAAAATAATCGAACATCCCTCTTTTAGATCTATATGTAAAATATGCCTCTCTAGAAGATACAGGTTCGATGCCAACTAGCGGAGGTTTTGCCCCACTAAACTTCTTTGTCATAACTACATGGATATCATATAAAGACTTTAAAAATGAATATAAATTTTCATGTTCAAATAATGCAGGATAGTCATTATAGAAAGTATTCAGATTGCTTTCACCAAGGTCTCTCCAAAGTTTTCCTATCTCTATATTTTTTTTCTTAGCTATATCACCTATAACAGCTTTTATCTTATCATCATCTACTGTTTCCACAGGTGTAAATATTTTATTACTATTCCACCCTGAATTCTCCATAGCACTGTTAACCACATCATTTCCATATAGATTCCTACAAGTCTTAATCCATGTAGATACTACTGTTCCTTTCATAAATACGCCCCCTATATATGGTATTAATATAATTTACTTACTTAATTATTTGTTAACTATTTCATATATGTTTCTCAAGTTTTATATAAAGCTAAAGAGGGGAAACCCCCTCTTTAACTTTATATTACCTTTAAGCTTTTATCAACTATTCTCAGTTATTAAAATTTTAATATTTTATGAATAATTATTTTATACTATCATCCCAGTAAAGAATAGAAGGTACATCTAATGACCTATAGGAATCATAGCTTACAGGCGGGAAAAATCTTCTCTCCATACGATTTATATCCCCTAAAGATCTAAGTTCAGCTATCTCTGTAACTCCTACATATATAGCTGATATTTTATACCATGTAGCATAATCTGTATTACCTGTAGCTGGAAGTGTGAAAATCTCTTGGAATGTCCTAACTGCTTCTTTAGTTTTAGGACCATATACTCCATCAACTGCAGTCTTAGGTATAGCTGGATAGTTCTGAGATATTCTATTTAAATATTCTTGTATTGTTCTAACAGGCTCCCCTCTACTTCCTAACACTAATGTATATCCAGGCCATGATCTTGGTATTCCCTCTACCTTTTCAGCTACTTCTAAGGTAAGATCAGTTCCATAAAAAGAAGTTAAGATATCAAAAGGTCCTACTCCTTGATCCCCTAAATATTTACTTCCCCATTGAGTAAGCCATCCTGGACATTGAACCTTTACTCCATCACAGTACTGAGCAAGAAGAGGTTGCTTCCTTCCAGGTCTTTTCATGTAACTAGAGAATATTTCATCCACTATTCTACTTATATTATCATATATATTTCTTCCATAATTAAATGCATGGTCATAAGCTGTGGAACTTGTTATATCAAAATTTTTACCCTTAGAAGGATACCATTCTGTATAGATTCTATTTAATGTAAAAGATATTATACAGTATATATTAGCCCTAATAGTACTCTCCGGCCATGTTGCAAATATCTCACAGCAGGCAACATTTTTTATATAGTCTCTAAAAGGAACTGTGTAGTTAGGAGCTGATGGATCATCAGGTACTCCTTGATGTACTATAACAAACTCTGGTACAACAGGCTGTGGAAGTACCACCCCTCCTGTTGGCTTTGGAAGAGGTTTATTGGGATCCTCATATATCTTTGGTGGAAAATTTCCTACAAGAGTATTTTGTTCTACTAATATAATTTGATCATCTACCCTAGTAAGTCCAGTATCTGGTTGTAAATTAAATTGTTGAAGAGCCGTTACATTTGGATATATTTGGGCCCCCTTTATAAGTGCCGAATTAAACCCTCGTGCTTCAATTCTTAAATCTACAAAACTGTATGGTATTTGTCCTGTAGGATTTTGAGAATTTTCAAATGGAGGCGCTTCTATTGGTATAGCTTGAGAAAGTCCTGATGAATCCGTTACTAAGTCAATTTCAGTCTGTCTTGTAGCAGTCTCCCCTGTAGGTGTGACTATTATTTTAGCATTTTCTACTGGCTTGGCAGTACTGCCTTGAAATAATTGAACTCTTAAAAGACCTTGTGGCATAATTCTTCCCCTATTTATTACTAATTCCCTATATAATATGAAAACTTACACTTCTTGGTTACGCCCTAATACAATATCCTTTATATCATCAACATTTTTAGGTAAAAACATCAGTTGCTCCTTACAATTTCCACAATTAAATGCGCTTCTCACACTCTCAAAAACCCCTTCTAAATTAAGCATTCCATATCCCCACTCAGCATTAGGATATACATCTCCTGGTCTTTTAGAAGTTCCTCTTATTAAATAAGCTGTAAGTTTTGGTGCATATAAGGTCAAATCATTACCATCTACTATTCCCCATTGAAGTAATAAGGCACAAGCAGATGCAAGAACGGCCGCTCCTACGCTGGCTCCACTTACTGTTGTTAAACTTCCCCCTGGTAATACAGTCCTAGCTCCGATTCCTCCTGATGTAAGATCAGGCTTTATCCTATCGTCTCTGGTGTATCCTCTTCCTGCTGTGGGAAGTATAGAGTTGTTATTTTGATCATAATAAGAAGTAGAGATTATATATCTACCTGTAGATGGTATTGTTAAAGTTCCATAAGGAGTAGAATTTAAAATCCTAGTATCCCCTAGTAATAGGCTCCTTTGCCATATATAAGCATCATACCTTCCTGTAACTATTGAATCTCCTATAAGCTTAAATTGCCATATTCCTTCTTTTAAATCGTCCATTTTTATCCATATAAGTTGATCTCCTGTGAGCTCTTCTGGAAGATAATATTCTACCAGTACCCTTGTACCCTCATATACAAATTTTATTTCCTCTATCTCTTGTAACTTAGCTGGTATCTTCTCTATAACCTCCCCTGAAGGAGATATTATTCCTATAGAAACCTTATCCGGTTTTTTAACCCAGACTTCTAACACTAACTCCTTTTGTTCACTAGAAACTTTAAGTTCTAATATTTGAAAGTCTCCTGTACTTCCTATAGTTCCTGAAGCATGATTTGATGAGTCTCCTTCATTACCAGTAGATGTTACTGCTACTAATCCCCTTGCTCTTGATACATCATCAATATATCTTTCAATTATACTATTTCCATCATGAGATCCTAAGTTACTACCCAAGGGAACATATATTACCATAGGTCTATTTAGCCTTCTTGCTACAGTAGCTAAATACTTAATACCTACCACAATATCAGTTTCTTCATATACAGGAACTGGCGCAGTTGGCATTTTATTTGTAGTTTTTAGCTTTACAGCTACTATTTCTGCCTCTGGAGCTCCACCCTTTACCTCCGGATTTCTTCCCTTCCCAGCTATAATGCATGTCATACTTGTACCATGGCCTATGTTATCTTGAGAAGGAACTATTGAATAGGGATCTCCTCCTGACCTCTTAGCCTGTATTGCTCTGTCTATCTCTTCTCTTGTATACTCAGTACCGAAAATTATTTCATCTGGAGGTGTTCCCACATTTATAGTTTGGTCCCATATGGATATTATTTTTGTGGTATCATCCTCATACATAAACTCCTCATTTAAGTAATCTATTCCTGTATCCAAAACTCCAATTATTACCCCTCTTCCTGTTAAGTTGAGATATGGATTGGTATTAAATTTGCTTATATTAGCCGCATCTAGAGGAGATATACTCAATGTAAATGGGGTCTTTGGCTGAAAATAAACTATCTCTTTAACCGTATTTGCAAGGGTCTTCTCCTTACCTCTCTCAACTGTAACCACAGCATAGTTTTCATCTAATATAAAACCACAGGCATAATCTATGGTCTCAAGAGCTCCTACTATATCCCCATCATACTCCACTATATAATTTTCATAATTAGGATCTAGATATAAGTCTTTACAGGATTGTCTCATTTCATTTAAACTCCTACTATTATTTCTTATAGCCTTTTCACTTAATAGAACTTGGAGAGAGGATTGAGCACATAAAGTTCCATATCCCCATGTGAAATTGGGATATACCATAAGTGGTCTATTACGTCTTGCCCCTTTTATTAAGAAATACTTTAATCTTTGACCATATAAAAACGGATCGTTATTTTTAACTATTCCCCATTCCATAAAGAGAGCACATGTCCCAGCCACCTGAGGTGCTGCCATAGATGTCCCTGTCTTTGTATCAAACCTTCCTCCTGGTGTAGCTCCTGATATATTTTCACCTGGAGCTACTAAATCAGGTTTTAATATTCTATTACTCTCTCCCCCTCTTCCAGAGAAAGTTGATATATTTCCGGTTATATAATTATAACTACCTACTGATATAACTTCTTTAGCCGTAGCTGGTATCCCTAAAGTATTAAATACATTAGGCTTTAAAAACTTAGTGTCTACACTTAATCCCTCTGCTATAGGCAGCCACATATCATACCTACTAATATCTTCATTCTCTAAGTATATGGTTATTGTCCATGTACCAGGTAATAAAAAGTCTTTCTCTCCAGCTAATAGTGCTATGGAGGTTCCTCCTTCTAAGTCAAAAGGCTGAGGTCCACTATAGTATATTAAAACTCTATCTCTTCCCGCTCTATTTTCTTTAAACCCTTCATACACCCTGACCCTTCCTGTGCTTTCTCCAGATGGATTTTTAACTTCTATACTTATATTACTAAGAACACCCTTATAAAGCTGGAGTATTATTCCTGGTTCATCAGGAGAAATAGCTAATGATATACTTTGTTCAGGTCTTAAATTTCCACCTACATGATGAGATCTATCCCCTTCATTTCCAGCAGCTACTACAAAAGTTATATTCTCCACGCTACAAACTGTATCTATATATTGCTCAAGCAATGTACTCCCATTATGGGCCCCATTATTCGTACTAAAACTAAGATTTACAACTAAGGGTATATTCAATTCATTACTTTTATCTACAAGAAACTTTACTCCCCTCATGATTAATGTACTTGAGGTAAAATTAGCTTGCCCTTCTGGAGTTAATTTAACCATCGCTATACTGCTTTCATATGCAGGCCCATAAAGATTCCTATTTATATTTCCACCAGCACAAGCAATACTTGTTACATGTGTTCCATGTCCATTTGTATCTGTTGAGTCTACTATAGATAATGGATTTTCAGATGCTATTGCATCATTTATCTGTTGTTTTGTATAAACTACTCCGCCCTTGGATAGATCATATATATACTCTATTCTTGTTTTTCCCTCCATGTCTCTAAATGCAGGATGAAGATAATCTATACCTGAATCTATAACTCCCACTAAAACCCCTTTTCCGGTAAGACCATATAAATCCCAAAGTGGATCTATACATGAAGCCTTAATACTTGAAAGATCTGTAGTAAATAATACTTGAGGAAGTTGTATATAGCTAACGCCTTGGACCTTTGTTATATTATCTAAGTCTTCCACAGGAAACGTAATTATCCCAAATCCAAAACCTAGATTCTCAAAGGTTCCCCCTAAGTTTTCCACAGACTTTTCCACAACATCCACATTATCCCCAATTAAAGCAACAAGCTCCACTTTTCCTGTTAAAAACTTTTCACCTTGAACTATGGATATTAACTTTGCCCTCAATGAAAGGGGTAAATTTAAAAGTAAATTTAAAAAAGGATCTCCGTTTATAATAATCATCCCCAAAAATTGTTATCATTATATAATTATGTATAAAATAAAAAACCGCCACCTTATGTTATTAATATTTTTCAGAATTAAAAATATTAACATAAGATGACGATTTTGTTATAACTTTATCTCTAATTTCAACAATCTTCCAATAGGTTTTATTTCCTTTATATAAGCTGTTTCAGTTCTTATGTCCCCTCTATTACTAAACAGTAAAACTTTAGTGTTATCAAGTTTCTTTATATATCTCACCACTGCCTTACCATTATACTCTATAAGACATATAGAATTATTCTCTAATTCCTTTATAGAAGTACAAAAAGCTATATCGCCCTTTTTCATTCTATATCCTAGCATATCATCCTCTTGAATCTCAAGAAAGAATACTTTATCTGTTGAAAACCCTTCTATTTTATTTGAATGTACTGGAAGTTCTCGGGTACCCTTTACCTTACTTAAAGCGTAATCGTATATAGGTACACTCTTAAGTACATCTCCAAAGGCATGATTCCATACTTCCTTAGCTTCTGCTTCCTTCTTCTTATCTATAGCAGTTTTCACACTACTCTTAGGAATATCAACGTGTACTTCTTCTTCAAAAGACATGCTGATATCATTCATCTCTTTTCCTAGAACCTTAGATACCTTTTGAATAAATTGCTCATTTGCAATTTTTCTACCAAGCTCTACATCATTTATAAAGCTCTCAGAAACTCCAAGCTTCTTAGCAAGTTGCTTTTGAGACATGTTGCCCTTTTCTCTAGCAGTCTTTATCTTCTCCCCAATCCTACTCAACCTTGCTCTCCCCTTCTACTTCTTATTTTTCTTATACCAATCTCTCTCTTTTATTAGATGCTCAAGTGCAAGATAATCAAAACTCCATCCATTAGAGTTCTCAGTTACCACGGCTACTATAACATTCTTACCCATGGCACCTCTAACAATTTTAAATAGGGCATCCACTTCTCTGTCATTATAACCATTCACTAGTATAATCTTTTCTCTTGGAATTTTATTCTCACTTGATTTAAAGTTTTCTCCCTTTATTAGGTCCTCTACTTTAGTTCCTATGATGTCTTCGCTTACAACTCTATATGCCTTATTAAAGGTTTTTAGTACGTTTATGTCCTTATTAGCAAGGCCATAAACTAATAACATTTTCTCGTTTACCATAGTCTACTCTCCTATAATTTTTGTGGCTCCTCATACTCTACTCCGAAAGTATCTACTACCACTTCCTCCATAACTTGATCTTCTAATGGTCTATCTCTAAAGTCTCTTTCTGTATTAACTATGCTATCAGCATGCTCTATTCCTTCTATAACCTTTCCGAAAGCTGCATATTGACCATCTAAGTGAGGTGCATCTGCAACCATCATGAAGAATTGGCTACCTGCTGAATCCTTATGCATAGCTCTTGCCATAGAAAGGACTCCCTTTGTGTGTTTTAAATCATTCTTAAAACCATTTGCTGAAAACTCACCCTTTATACCATATCCTGGGCCACCCATTCCAGTTCCTTCTGGGCATCCCCCTTGAATCATAAAACCAGGTATGACTCTATGAAATATTTTTCCGTTATAAAATCCTTTATTTATAAGACTTATAAAGTTTTTTACTGTATTTGGAGCTATTTCTGGATATAGCTCTGCCTTTATAACCCCATTATTTCTTAGTTTTATTGTAACTATTGGATTCATATATGTATCTCCTTTCAAACACTGATACTTTCATAATACTTTTATAATAATTATACAGTTTTCAAAAAATTATTCTAGTATGAAATTACATTTATATTATTACCTTAGAAAATTATTCTATAACTATTAAATATAGGACTATATTATCTATATTCCAAACCCTTCTATCTCATCTTTTGCTTCTTTATTACATATCAAACCTTGAAAACAATGGACCTTCACCTAAAAGCACTAATTTTAATACCGTAGGTTTATCTATACCATACTCCTTAATTGTAAGAGTTTCTGCTAATTCTTCTATACATTGAATTAACTTTTCAAACCTATATTTATCAAAATCCATAAGTTTGTTTGGATTTCCCCAAATAATTGCCGCTTTTTCAGCATCTTGACCCTCAAAACCACCCCACAATGAATCAGTAAGAGCATCAAAATTTACTCTCCCTGATAAGGGAGGATCTTGAGGAAACTCCTCCTTTATTAAAACAAATAAATCTTCCATAGTAGTTATGATATTTCCATCGATATTATAAATTTTATAATTCATATCTTGAATATTCTTAATTACTGAATCAGTATAACTTATATCAAAATAGGATATTGTATTCAACTCTTTCAACTTTTACCACCTTAATCTATTCTAATTGTATTACTCTTATATATCCAAATTATTTAATGATTATACTTTTAATTATCACATTGGCTATATTCCCCCTTACATTATTTAAAATAATTCACATAATATCACACTCATTACCAACATATAACCTTGCCTATATTCCATTTATAGTTGACTTATTCATTCTTAGTACTGAATTCATTCTTATACTATCTAAAGCACTACCATAGATATCCTAAACCTTCTATCTCGGTTTCATTGTAAGAGGTTCCTTTTCCCTCTAAAAATGTGCTTAAATCTTTAAAAGTTGATAATTCAATATTCAAGCCTTCCTTCCAACATGCCTCACATTCATCGCAGATATATAGGATCATACTAATGTCCTTAACTTTAGCCTTATAAATGTTTCCTTGACCATCACATCTTGGACAAATCATCTTAATCCTCCTCAGAGTATTTTAAACCTATTTTTTAGTTTATCAACTGAAAATCACTTTTTATTCTTATATACCGCTCTATCTTCTTTACCTCTATTAACTGTATTATAATACTTAATATAACAGTGATTTATTTATGATTATCCACACTTGTATTAATGCTAATAATTCATCGGTCTCTATTTTACATTCATGAGACATTCCATCTAATATAAATTCAGAAAAGACAATTGTAAAATCCCTACTTATTTCGAGACTACACATATTACCTCCTGTATTCTCATTATCACTAACTCCATTAACTACTCTTTCAATAGTTTCTTGGAAAACTGGTCTTGCAAAACATTCCATATCCATAAAAACATATTCTACCAATTTAAGTTCTTGTGGAAGAATAATCCTATTATATCCTGAATCACCTTTTTCAATTGAAAACATATATTTCATATCTTTTCCTCATCCTTCTTATTTATTTTGGATAAACCTTTTTCAAATTAAATATCTTTAAACTTTAAAATATTAATCAATTTATTATACATAATTTACCTTCCTTGTTCTATTCTTATAATAGAAAAATAAAAATACAAGTTTCTAAACTCCAGAAACTTGTATTTTTCATCTATAATCTTTATTTAAATTTATATATTACTCAAACAAAATAAACTTAATTCTAATTTAAGCACAAAAACTTATAAAAACTTCATAACCTATAATACTCACTAAAATATTAGAGTACTATAGATTATGATAAACATCATGAATAAAAACATTTCAATCTCCTAAAAAGCTGTGCCTAATAGAACCCTTCTATAATCCCTTGAATTTGATAAATTCTTAACATCTAATTTGTCAATTATATAGTCTCTTCCTTTAGTATTTATTAAGTCTGTTAATAAGGAACAGAAAAATGTAGTGGGAACTCTTTCTATATCACTAAAGTCAAGAATAACCTCACCTCTTGTTTCCTCACTTAATAAGCCCCTTACAAACTCTCTTAATACAATAGCATCATCATTATTAAAATTAATACCTATAATACTTTTAACTAAAACCTCCATAATCTTTTCCCCCACTCCAGAATTATATTCTTAATTTTCTAATAATTCTAACTTTAATTACAATATATCAAACCTCTTATACTTTGTCAACAATTTAACAATTTTATTTTATATTATATTCTCTAATTAATATAACCTAGTCTTAGGATATATCTTCTATCCCTTAAACCTAATTGAATATTATCATGTGATTCTCGTGTTTTAACTCTCACTTTATTTTAAAAGTTTTTCAATGTACTATAATAAAATAATAGGTATATAGACTAAAATGTATTAGTATATATACCTATTATTTATATTTAGACCTTATTGAAAGATTGAACTTAAAGTTCATATATTAAGCCTCAACTTATCATAACACTTTAAGCTATCTATTATCATCTATTAACTCATAACTTAAATCTATTATGTCATCACTCTCTAGTGAATTAAATATTTTAATATATCCCTTATCCTTACTTGAGTTTACTATATTATACTCTTGAAGTTTTCTTTGAAGCTCTTTTGATGTACCTAAACTTCCATCTATTATTTCTACATCTTTACCAACTATCTCTTGAATCCTATCTTTAATGAATGGATAATGAGTACATCCTAACACTATAGTACCTATGTTCTTTAACCCTATTTCTTCAAATCTATCTAACAAAAATTTATGTAATTCTGCTCCACTTAATATACCTTTTTCAATAAACTCCACAAGTCCTGGACATGGAAGCCTTACTATTTCAGTTTCTTTCTCGTATTTTCTAATTAAATCACTAAATTTACCTTCAAATAATGTTATAGGTGTTGCCATTATAACTACCCTGCCACCATTTCTCATTTCTACTGCCGGTTTTAATGCAGGTTCTATTCCGATTATAGGTAACTCTCTATACTTATCTCTTAAATCCCTTATAGCAACGCTTGTGGCTGTATTACACGCCACTACTATAGCCTTAGCCCCTTTATCTAATAAAAAATCTATGGCATTAGAGGTTAATTCTTTAACTTCCTTAACTGGTCTTGATCCATAAGGAGCATTTTTAGAATCTCCAAAATATACATAATTCTCATTAGGCATTAATTTTATAGTTTCTTTCAATACGCTAAGACCACCTACTCCCGTATCAAAAAAACCTATGGGATTATAGCTCTTAAGCTCCATTACTATTCACTCCTCAATATAAGTCTATTTAAATATATCTTAAGTTCTTACTTTATAATACTTCTCAAATCTTTACTTATTAATTCTATCAAAAAACTGTATAGTTGTAAAAATTTATCCTTATACTAATAAAGTGCATGTTATGATATATCAATTATTTGAAACGTTTTCTTTTCTCTATTTCATTTTTATTCTTTAGATTAAGAATTTTCTTATTAAAATTATTGACACAATCTTATGTTTATAATAGAATTTTGCTATATTTTATTATGTTTAAGCGGCATTTAATATATACCAATAATTAAATAAACTACCATATCTATTACTCAAAACATATTTGTACGAAAGGATGTGAAGTATATCTTGCATTTTTTATTGCAAGATTACCATTATGACAAAAGATTTAATTTATTTCATAGCAAAAGAAAATCACTCCAAAGAGTCTTTAATTGAGTTATTAACTAATCACCCAGAAATAAAATTCGTTTCCCTTGTAGGCGTGGACTTATCTGGTAATGATACTGACGAAAAAATTCCTACTAAAATATTCCTAGATGACTTAGGCACTTTTCTATATGGAGCAGCAGTTCAAACTGATGGTTCTTCTGTATCTCTTCCTGGAATCGCAAGTCTAAATAATGCTAAGGTAGATATGATAGCTGACTTAGACTCCACTTGGTTTATAGACTATAACTATGAACATATAGATCCTATTACAAATAAGCCTGTTGGTACATTAAGAATTCCTTGTTTCTTGTATCACGATAATAAACCTGTAGATTCTCGACATTTATTAAAGAGATCTATAGATCATTTTAAATCAACTCTATTAAATCTCTTTAAGAACTACCCTGAAACCCTTTCTCAGTTTGATATAAATATAGATGATATTGCTGATGTTGTAGTAACTTCTGCTACAGAGCTTGAATTTTGGGTTAACACCCCTAATGATAAAGCTGAAATAGAAGAATTATATGCATCTCAGATTTTACATGAACAATATTGGACTAGAACTAAAGGTTCTGTAAGAACTGCTCTTGAACAATCTCTCTTGCTCATGGAAAAATATGGTCTCGAACCTGAAATGGGCCATAAAGAAGTTGGAGGAGTTAAGGCTAAGTTAACTGAGTCTGGTAGCTTAACTCATATAATGGAGCAATTAGAAGTAGACTGGAAATATTCAACTCCTGTACAATGTGGAGATAATGAGCTTCTTGTTAGAACTTTAGTAAAGGAAGTTTTTAGAAGAAACGGTCTTGAAGTTACCTTCTTAGCTAAACCTATAGAAGAGGTTGCAGGTAATGGTAAGCATATACATGTAGGTATTGCCCTAGTTCTTAAAAATGGTAAGAGGATAAACCTATTCTCTGGAAAAGAAAATCATTTCTTAAGCACCATAGGTTATGGAGCTATGATGGGTATTCTTAAAAACTATGAAATAATGAATCCATTTATATCTGCTACTAATGATTCTTTAAAAAGATTACAACCTGGATTTGAAGCTCCAGTATGTATAGTAACATCTTTAGGTAGAAGTGTTGATATTCCTTCTAGAAATAGAACAATTCTTCTAGCTTTAATAAGAGATCTTCAAAACCCTCTAGCTACAAGATTTGAACTTAGAAGTCCAAACCCTTATACTAACACTTATATAGCCATTGCCGTAACTTATATGGCTATGATTAATGGAATTGAGTACGCTTTAGAAAATGAAAAAACACCTGATGAGCTATTAGCTGAGTTATCAAAAAAACCTAATGAAAAAGCTGACTATCTAGAAACAGAAAGAGCATATAGATCTGAAGAAGATGTTTTTGAGTTTTACACTGAAGAAGAAAGAAATTCAATGTTTGGAAAGGCTCCTGCTACAGTATATGAAAACTTAATAGCATTTAAAACTCAAAGCCACAAACTTGAAATCTTAAAAGATAGTAACGTATTTAATGATGCTTTAATAAATAGCTTTGAACTAGCTGCAACAGAAAGATGGGTTACTGAAATAGGAAATAGAATACTAAACACCTATATGAATGAAATACGTTCATTTAAAATGCTTCACTCTAGTGAAAGAGCTTTAGACTTAGATGTTTCTAGTTGGATGGCTATAAATGAACTAAGACATTATATAATGAAAGATAGTTACACAACTGAAAGCCTATTTACTAAAATTATAGCAGCTAAAAAATATGATGAAGTTTCAACCCTTCAATTAGAACTGGATGAAAAAATGTCCATATTAAGAAGATTATATGCTTCATATAGTAAAAATCTATTAGATATTTAAATAATATATGAATAAGGTAAATAAGGATCTAGTATTCTCATTTACCTTATTTTATTGCAATTGTTTAAGTGTTATGTTTATGGTAGTATATAGGATATACATATATTATGAGGTGGTAACTACCATGAGAATAGTGCCTATTGATTGTATTAATCATGACTCTTTTCTAGGTAAAACTATTTTTGATAATGAGGGTCGTGTGTTATTAAAAGAAGGGGTAAAACTTAGCTCTAATGTCTTGAAAAGGATAAAACTATTAGGAATTAATTATTTATATATATTAGATGAATATAGTGACATGGAAATTCAAGATATAATAAAACCTGAATTAAGACAAAAATCAATTAATCTTGTAAAAAGTACATTCAATAACATATGTAGTAATTATGATAGTATATATAACAACATAGACGATATATTGAAATTAGTAGAGGAAATTTTGGATGATATATCATCCAGCTCAAATATCCTAGTAAATCTTGTAGATATAAAAACTATAGATGGATATACCTATGAACATTGTGTAAATGTAGCTGTATTATCCTTAATAATAGGTATAAAATTAGAACTCACTAAAGGTGATTTAAAAGATTTATGTCTTGGAGCTCTTCTCCACGATATAGGTAAGATATTTATACCAAACCATGTTCTTAACAAACCCTCTAGGCTTAATGATAAAGAATTCCAAATAATAAAAGACCATCCCTTAAAAGGGTATCATTATTTAAGACATATTAATAATATACCTACTAATTCTAGGCTTATAGTGCTTCAACATCATGAGAAAGTTGATGGAACTGGTTATCCCTTCGGAAAAGGTCAAGAAGAAATTAGCATATTATCTAAAATTGTTTCTATAGCAGATGTGTATGATGCTCTTACTTCTAATAGACCATATCGTCTACCCTTAAGTCCTAATGAAGCATTAGAGTTTATTCTTGGAAATGCTGGATCCCATTTTGATTTCTTATTAGTTAAGCTGTTTAATGAAACCATAATACCATATCCTAATGGAACTTTAGTACAATTAAACACAGGAGATATAGGCGTTGTTAAGGAAAACTTTAGTGACTTCCCTCTTCGTCCTAATATAAAGATACTAAAAAGTGATAATCTGCAAATAGTGGGATGTGAAATAAACCTTAGAGAAAATCTATCTTTAGTTATAGATAAAACTGTTTTTTCTTTATAAAAAACTTGTAAAAGAAACCTTATGAAAAATATCATAAGGTTTCTTTTACATTAATAAATCTATATTATTTCTGCTTAATATTTCATAACTATAAGTATCCATTTTAGAAAAAGGATTATTATCTATAATATATTTTGCTTCATCAAAGTCCTCTGCTCTAAAAATCATGGTGCCTCCGTTTTTGTTGTAAGTACCTGCACAGTAAAGATATTTAGTGAAGTTCTCAGAATGTTTTTCTCTTACACCCTCCATGGCTCTTTGTTTTCCTAATGAATCCATCTTATAATTTATTTTTACAAATAACCCATCTTTTTTCTTCATTATTATCTCCTCCTGCTTAATTATTAGTACATTACATTATATTAGCCTAATATTGATTTTATGACTAAAGGCATAACTTATCTGCAATTAAAATTATATAGAACACATGTTCGTATGTCAATGATATTTTTATAATTTATATTTGATTTGATTTAATGTATACATATGGATAAATTTTATCTATATAAAAGTAATATTAAAATTACAATATATGTAAGACTTAAATATGAATTCATTAATAAAATATATATTTTTGCGATTCTTTGTTAAACCAAAATCAATATATGCATGATTTTTAATTGACATTAATAATTTTTAATAGTATATTGAAGAAGTATAAATAACTATATTGGAGAGTAGACATGAAAATAACTCAAGAGGTAGATTATGCACTAAGAGTAATCCTTTACCTATCTAAACTAGGTCTTGGAGAGAAAATCGAAGCTAAAGTTATATCTGAAGTTGAAAACGTACCCCACAGATTCTTATTAAAGCTTTTAAGAAAATTAACTAAGTCTGGAATAATTAAATCTTATAGGGGAGTTACTGGCGGATATGCTTTAAATAAAAAACCAGAACATATTTCTTTATATGATGTAGTTGTTGCAATAGATGGTCCTATATATGTAAATAGATGCTTAAGCTCTAAAGATAACTGTAATAAGGATAATACTGCTTATTGTGAAATTCATAAAGCATTAGGATCAGTTCAACAAAGATTAATTAATGATTTAGAATCTATAACCTTTGATGATTTATTAAAAAACAAGTAACCTTTCTTTTATTTATAACTTTAAAATATAGTTTAAATGTAATCTATAAGAGGATATAAAAACTATATTTTATATGATATTACTAAATAAAATTAATAATTTTGAGAACTACCGTCCAGTGAAGTAGCGGTGGTTTTTGAGCATTTAATTATAGAAGGAATCTTCTTTCCGCCACCTTAAGGGTAGATGAGTTAATCTAGGGGCGTAGCAACTGTTATCCCCTACCTTTTAAGAGGATAGAGTATTACAAGTTAGTAGCCATCAGATGAAAAACTTAATTTATGTTATAAAAAGGCCAGCTTAACCTGGTCTTTTAACATTAATAATCGTCTTTATTTTTTAACCATTACTATAAATTCATATAATATAATAACTTTTACACACTAGGAGGTGAATATATGAAACAAATACTGTTGTCATTAACCTTAGCAATATCACTACTTATAGGTTACGTACTTATATCACCAGATATCCCTCCAACATTATCAAAACAGGTATCTGCTGAAGAAAATTTACAAGTTATACTAGATAAAGAATTTAAAGATATAACTTATAAAAATATTAATGGAACTGACATAAAGCTTGACATATATACTCCTATTAAACAAAAATATGATAAAACTCCTGTGGTTTTATTCTTCCATGGAGGGGAATGGAGATATGGAGATAAGGAAATACCTGATATATTTTTACCTATAGTAAATACTCTTCGTAATGAAGGTATTGCTGTAGTTAGTGCTAACTATAGACTGGTGGATGAATCTGTTTCCATTATAGATTCTATAGAAGATTGTAAAGATGCTGCTAGATGGATAACTAAAAATTATAAAGAGTTTGGCTTTGATACTGAAAATATAGGAGCTCTTGGAGTATCCTCTGGAGCACACTTAGCCCTTATGACATCCTATGCTAATGAAAATACTTCCAGTAGCTATAGGGATCTTAAAGATGTGGATTATAAAATCAAATATGTTGTAAGCTATAGTGGGCCTACAGACCTAGCTAACCTTGATAACAAAGAATTTAAATCTGCTTTAAATTCCTTTGCTTCTGACTTAAACTCTAAGGAAACTCTTAATAAGCTAAGTCCTATAACTTATGTATCAGATACTTCTCCTAATACCTTAATAATTCACGGTGAAAAGGATGAAGTAGTTCCCCTATCACAAGGAAGTGATCTTTATAATTCCGGAATCTCAAAAGGTTGTAATTTTCAATTAGAGGTTATTCCTAATGGGAATCACACATTAAGTAATGCTAAAACTATTGATTTATTAAATCTTGCAAATGATACTTTAGATTTTATACTTTACAATATAAGAAACACCTAAAATTTTGGGTGTTTCTTACTTTTTATATATTTAATTTTAGATCTATCTTTATAATATATAAATTATTTTTATTTATATCATGGATATAATCTATACTTAAAGATGGATATCCCCTAAAAATTCGCCATATTTCTTGCTATGTTTCCCACTGTCTCATTATTAAAATTATGAGCTTTAAATATAAGACTCATAGTAAACTCTTCTGGAGTTAGTCTATGACTTGGTAGCTGTTCTTCACCACAACTATTACTTCCTAAACCATTTTGCTTATAATCTAGGTTTAAAGTTATGAAGTCCCTAGGCTTAAGTTCACAGGGATGTTCTGCATTATCAATATCCATTGCAGAATAGTAATGAGTACTAAAGTTGAAGTCTTCTCCTTTTACTATAAACCCTAATCCGCCATCACTATATAGGCTCATCCATTTTACATCCATTCTATTTCCATTCTCTTGAGGATAACTGTAGTTTTCAAACATATCCTCTACCTTTGAAGTATACACTCCCTTAAAATTATTCTCTTTACTATCTGAATAACTCTCCCCTGGACCTCTTCCATGCCAACATACATTATTAAATTCTTTGTTGATTCCCATGGTAATACCTATTCTTGGAATCATTCTCGGTAAATTTCCTTTTGGTCTACCCTTTAAGTTTAAAACTATATGTCCATCTCCATAAATCTTATATTCATAATTAAAGTAGTACCCAAAATCATAAGTAGGAGGTGCCATATAGGTTATTATATTAATTACTATATGATTATCTTCTTTTTTCCAGTAACTTTCTTCTACCTCTTCCCTAAGTAAGTCCATATAAACTTTTTTCCACTCTTTAACTATATTCATATCATTATCTATAGTGGCTCTCCATAGATTAGCTCTTGAACCATTGCTTATTATGCTCTCCCCTTTATAAATCCACTTCTCAAAGGATCCATAACATAAATTAAATTCCATAGAAAAATAACTTGAGCTTATATTTAATACTCCTTCTTTTTCATAAACACTTATCAGTGCATCATCTTTAGGTATAATCCTAACCTTATTATCTACAGGAATTATAAACTGTTCCTTAGCTACTTCATGCCCCTTATTGCCCCATATACAATCTTTCTTTAATATAAAGCTTACATTTAAATAATAAGAGCTGTTACTTAAAAGCATAAATGGCATATTAAAAGGAATACTTATTATGCTATCTTCACAAGGTAAGACTTTAGGTATATCTACTTCCCCATTGTCTACCATATCCTCATCGCAGAATAGAGTAAACTTCATCTCCAAATGACTAAGATCTAAGAAGTCATATAAGTTTTTTATTATAAATTCTTTACTTTCTATATTAACTGCTTTTATATCTACAGGTTGAATAATCTTTTTATATTCTAAAAGTCCTGGTGTTACCTCTCTATTTGCCCTTACTAAGCCATCCATACAGAAATTATAACCATTTGGTATATCCTTAAAGTCTCCCCCATAGGCATAATACTCTATTCCATTGTCATTCCTAACTTTAATACCATGTTCCACCCATTCCCAGACAAAACCTCCTTGAAGTCTTTTATATTTATAAAATAAGTCTTGATATTCTCTAAGTCCTCCAGGCCCATTACCCATGGCATGAGCATATTCACACAATATATGAGGCTTATCCATATTTTTCTTTTCCCCGTGATCTATAAGTTTTTCATACCAAGAATACATAGTACTGACCACGTCTGAAACCTCTGCATCCCTATCCTCCTCATAATGAACAAGCCTTGATGAATCCCTTTTATGACAAAACTCTGCCATAGCCTTAAAATTACATCCAAACCCTGACTCATTACCAAGGGACCACATTATAATACTCGGATGGTTTTTATCTCTCTCAACCATTCTTTCTATTCTATCTAAATATGCACTTTTCCAAGCTTCGTCATCACTTAGGGTACTGATATTCCCTATAATCTCAAACCCATGAGTTTCAAGATCTGTTTCATCCATTACATATAATCCATAAACATCACATAATTCATAAAATTCTGGATTTTTAGGGTAATGAGCCGTTCTAACAGCGTTTATATTATTTCGCTTCATCATAAGTATATCTTTTTTCATGAGACTTAAAGGATATACTCTTCCCAAAGTTTCATGATGATCGTGAAGATTTACCCCTCTAAAAAGTATATCCTTTCCATTTAGAAGCATAAGTCCATTCTTAACCTCAACTCTTCTGAATCCTATCCTTTGAGGAACACTCTCTACTATTCTCCCCTTTTCATCCGTAAGAGTTATTAATAGATTATAAAGATTAGGATCTTCAGCACTCCATTTTAGAGGAGTATCTATCTCAAAAGTCTCCTCTATTATGAAATCTTCCCCTTCTTTAACTTCTATATCATATATAGCCTTGCAAAGCATACACTTATTATTTTTATCTAATAAACATATCTCTAAAGCTCCTCTTCTATCTCTAGAACATAAATTATTTAGTTTTGCTTCAAGTGATAGTATCCCATCATTATATTCCTCATCCAAGGTAGATTTTACGAAAAAGTCTTTTATTTGAAACCTAGGTCTTTTAATTAAAGCTACCTCTCTGAATATTCCACTAAGCCACCACATATCTTGATCTTCTAAATATGTGCCATCACTCCATTTATATACCTTAACTGAAAGTAAATTCTTCCCCTCATTTAAATATTTACTTATGGAAAACTCTGAGGTTAATCTACTTCCTTGACTATATCCAACCTCTTTTCCATTTATCCATATATGAAATGCGCTATCTACTCCTTCGAATCTTAATAAAGTTTCTTCATTAATCCAAGATTCATCCACATAAAAATAAGTTACATAATATCCCGTAGGATTTTTTGTAGGCACCTTAGGCGGATTTATTGGTATTTCATAAGTTAAATCTGTATAATTGGGTCTTCCATAGTCCTGAAGTTGCCAATATCCCGGTACTTTTATATTATTCCAAGAACTATGGTCAAAATTTATATCCTTAAATCCTTCCGGTTCATTAAAATAAGGATCTTCTCTATAATTAAATTTCCATGTTCCAATTAGACTCTCATAACCTAAGGATAAACTCTTATTATATTGTAGTGCCTTAATCTTATTTTTATAGCTCCAAAAATGAACCCTACTTTCTAATCTATTTATGCTTAATATGTTTTGGTTCATCCACGGTACATTTGTAAAATCCATAAAACACCCTCCTTAAGGAAATCTCCTCTTGGTATATTTTACCTTAACTTGGTTAGTTATAGCAATGAATCTATGGTTAATTATGTAAATCAATACCTACCTAATTAGTGTATTTATGATGATTAATTTTATATAACATCCAATGAATTATTACTTATTAATCCGATAAGCTGTAATTAAAATATATCTTTACATATTATTAATAATTTTTATATGTAAATTATCAATAACTAGTATTATAATTTACTTAATAACAATTATTAACTAAAGATTATTTTAATGTGCTTTGCTAGAAAGGAGACTTAACATGTCTAAAGTATTATATATCACTTGTAACCCTAAAAAAGTAGAGGAATCTTTTTCCCTTCAGGTAGGTAAGGAATTCTTAGATGAATATAAGAATTCAAACCCAAATGATGAAATAGTTCATTTAGATCTATTTAAAGAAGAAATACCTTTTATTGACCATGATATACTATCTTCATGGGATAAACTAAGAAGCGGTATTTCATTTGCAGATTTATCAGATAGTGAAAAGTCTAAATTAACTAAGTTTAACTCTTATACAGATCAATTTGTTGATTTTGACAAATATATCTTTGTATCACCATTCTGGAACTTAAGTGTACCACCACTTTTAAAGGCTTATATAGATACTGTGATGGTGGCTGGAAAAACTTTTGCATATACTGCTGAGGGTCCTAAAGGACTTCTTGAAAATAAAAAAGCTGTACATATAGAAGCTAGAGGTGGAATGTATTCAACTCCTCCAATAAGCTCAATTGAAATGGGTAGCTCTTATATTAAGAATATCCTAGGATTCATGGGAGTTTCCTCTATTGAATCAATAATCGTTGAAGGACTTAGCATAGATCCTACAAAGGCTGAAGAAATTAAGGCTGAAGCTATTAATAAAGCTTTAGACCTAGCTAAAAGCTTCTAAATAAGATCAATAAAAAAAATGCTCCTGCTTTAATTATGCAGGAGCATTTTTAGTAAACATTATTTTAACTATAATTATTCTCAAGCAGTATCTTTCAATATTTTTATTATATATATTCCCTGTTATGTTTGTAATTTGACTTAAAAGACCTATTAAATATTATATATTGTGGTAATGTAACTATAATTAAAAAGAATATTCTGCCACCATTATCATAACCATTTTTATAATTTTCATCTATGTATCTATCATCATTAGGTACATCTTTAGATATCTCATCATAGTCCTTTTTTGAAATGGCATTATCAATATAATAAGGAGATATTGGTATCACTGAATTTGCAGATATATGGTTCACCACATCTTTAGACATCAAATCTATTCTCCTTATCTCTCCTATAAATTCAACATCTCTCTCACTATAATTTTTATAAGCTGTATTTAAAGCTACTATAACACCATAATTATTATCACCATCTCCATGTTTTACCTCTGTCAATACATACTGAAGTCCATTATCTCCTAAAAAATATAGCTCATCATTACTACTATCTGAATCTAAATTTATCTTAACTCTGTTAGAATTATTATATGCATCTTCTAAATCCTTACCTTTAGAAATAGTATAGATATTTTTATATCCTAAATATTCTGCATTAGAAGGTGTCATCGTAAGTCCTAAAATTAATATTATGAAAGAAGAGAAAAAGAAAAGTGCCTTAGGGCTTTTAAAATACGTCTTTACAAATGCTATCTTAGAAAAAAGCTGTAACTGTTCACCTAATGCTTTTATATTATTCTTTGTATCTATATCGGATGTCTCTTCCTTAAGCTCTTCTTTACACTGATTTCTAAATCCTCTTATAGTTCTAGCGATTTTTCTTCTAGTATATTTTTTTCTATCATCCTTAAGAAAAATTAACATATGGTATGATTTACGTAAGTCACCTAACTTATAA